>DISR01000080.1 GCA_002421825.1 Thiobacillus sp. UBA6205
CGGATGACGACGAACACTTCATCCACCCTGTGGTGAGGGCGATCATCATCCATTTCATGATCGGCTACGACCATCCGTTCGTTGACGGGAATGGCCGCACCGCGCGCGCGTTGTTCTATTGGTCGATGCTGCGCTCCGGGTTCTGGATGACCGAGTATTTCTCGATCTCCAGCATCCTGAAAAAGGCGCCCGCGCAGTACACGCGCGCTTACCTGTACACGGAATCGGACGATAGTGATACCAGTTACTTCATCTCCCACCAGCTCGACGTCCTGCTGAAGGCCATCGACGGCGTGCACGGATACATCGCACGCAAGCAACGCGCACAACGCGAGGCCGAAGCCCTGCTCAAGCCCGGCAGCAAGCTGGGCAGAACCCTGAACCATCGCCAGCGGGCGTTGCTGCTGAACGCCCTGAAGCATCCAGGCAAGGCCTTCACAGTGGCGGTTCACCGGCGGACGCACGACATCGCCTACGACACAGCACGTTCCGACCTGTTGGGGTTGGTCGATGCCCGGCTCATGGGTCGACACAAGCAGGGCAAGGCACACGTGTTTCTGGCGAGGCCCGACTTGGGCGAAGTGCTGAAATAAGAGCCAGCCACGCCTCGGATGATAAGGCGTGGCGAGATCAGGTGTATCCGCGCGAGGAAAAACGATCAGGCCTGGTGAGCGGCGCGATCACAAAAAATAATCAGCCCGCGTCCGTGCCCAGATCGACCAACCGCACCCAGTGGCCATCCCTGTTGCGGTATTTCCAGAACCACCAGCCGTTCATGCTGCGGTTGACGATGGACACGGCAGCGGCGCTGAGCGACGGGTAGATCGCCCCACCCAGCTTGACGGTACCGTCGCGGAGCAGCGTGGCGCGGTAGGCCTGGCGCTTGTAGTCGGCCTGCAAACTTAGCGGCCGCGGCAATGCGGCGAATGCAGCCTCGCGGTTGCTGGACTGGGTTGTGCCGACGGCACGCGACGATGTGGCCTTGGGTGCGGTCGGCGTGCGGGACGCCCTGCCCAGGGCGACCGCCCGCAAGCTGTCGTCGCGCCGCTTCATGGCCTGCGCCAGCGCGCGCTTGCGGTCGCTGGCCCCCGGCAGCCGACCGCTCTGCTTATTCCCGCTCGGGCTGTAGACCCGCAACAGCAGCGACTCCAGCGGCTTCAGATGTTCATCGCGTGCGGTGAGGTACACGCTGAAGCGGTTCCACGCACCGCGATGATGATCGCTCTGGTGCTGGTCCACCCGCCGCAGCAAGTCCACCGCCAGCCCGACGTAGTACAGGGTGTCGTCCTTGTAGAGCGCATAGATGCCGGAATGGCCGCGGATCAATTCGGCAAGCTGCGGACGATAGCGCGCCTCCAGGATGGCGCCGGACATGCGCTCGATGTACTCGGTGACGAGGGTGTCGTGCTGGCTCATGCGGCTCCCTTTGCCTTGCGTGGCTTCTTCGGCTTGTCGGCGGGCAGCAGGCTGGTCAGCGCCTGGTAGCGCTGGAACAGGAAGGCCACGCGCTCGGCGTCGGTGTCCAGTTTGGGCGGCTTGCGGCCGGCGGCTTTTTCGGCGGCGAGGTAGGCGGCGTCCACGGCCTTGTCCAGCGCGGCGTGGGCCTTCACCAGCGCGGGCGGCATGGTCAGCGGGTCGTACAGGTCGGCCAGGGTGGAATCCGGGAATTGCGCGCGGGCGTCGAGGGCGGCTTGGGCGGCGGCTTCGATGGCGGCGCGAAGCTTTTGCCCTTGCTCGTCATGCCCGTGCGCCCCTTGCCCGTCATTCCCGCGCAGGCGGGCCGCTCCTGACAGACGAATGTCTGTCCCATCGATCTTGTCGGTTGCGGCCGGCAGCTCGGGCCAGGGGAAGTTGTTATAGACGATGCCGCTCGAATACTGGTAGTCACTTTTCATGCGCCCAGCCACCGCACGCATCCACGCCATGTGCATCTGCGAGGTGAGCACGCCGAAATCGAGCAGGCTGGCACCGGGCACGATCAGCGCCGATCCGCTGGTGATGCAATCAGGCTCCAGAAAGCCGCAGGGAATGTAGGCGCGGTTTTCCGAAGACACCTTCGGCATGAGCAGGTAACGCGTCGCGGGCTGCCTGTTCTCGCCAAACAGTGCCGGCGTCTTTGCCAGCCCTTGCGTGGTCGCGCGGCTGCTGCCCGCGCGAAAGGCGCGACAGGCTTCAACGCGTGCGCGCAGGAAAGCCGATTCCCGAATCAAGGCGGGCGGGGCATCCACCAGCCAGAGACACCAGCGCACGCGGGAATTGATGAATTCGTCGCCACCGTAGTAACGCCGCACCCAAGGCGCGATCTCCGACTCGGCGGCCAGTGCAACGGTGCGTTCCTCCTCGCTGAGGATCAGGTGTCCATCGTCGATCGGCATGCTGCCGTAGTTGATCGGCGGCGCAGACAACGAGACGGACCGGCTGCGCGACTTCAGGAAAACCTCGGGCGCATCGACCAGATACGGATTGATTCGCTTCGCTGGAACGCGCTGCGAATCGGAACTCGGGCTTTGATAGTCGTACAGCAGCGGCTCGGCAACGCGCTCCCGGCCGAATCCAACAATCACGCAGTGCACCGCCGCCACGCCGCGCGCCTCGTTGTTCCACTTGAACGTGCGATGCGCAAACTGGATATGCATGCCGCGCCGGTACAGCTCCGACCACAGCACGCCAACCTGCTCGCCTTGGGTGATGGAGTTGGTGGAGACGAAGGCGACGCGGATGCCGCCTGCGGATTCCTCAAGAGAAGAGCGATGGGACAGACGTTCGTCTGTCAGGAGCGGCCCGCTTTCGCGGGAATGACGGGCGAGGGTGTCGGCCTGCCGGAGGTAGTCGGCGGCCTTGAGGTACCACGCGCAGACGAAATCCAGCACGCCGGCGCCTTTCACGCCGGCGAACACGGCGGCCATGTCGGCCTTCTGCGCCGCGTTCTGTTCCTTCTTGCCCACGAACGGCGGGTTTCCCAGGATGAAGTTCAGCTTCTCCGCCGGCACCACGTCGTTCCAGTCGATCCGCAGCGCGTTGCCGTGCACGATGGTGGCGGACTTCTTCAGCGGCAGGCGCACCACGTTCTCGCCGAACTGCTCGGACACGCGCAGGTTCATCTGGTGGTCCATCAGCCACATCGCCACCTGCGCGATCTGCGCGGGGAACTCCTCGATCTCGATGCCGTGGAACTGGTCTACGTCCACCAGCACGTGGTCCTGCACGTGCGCCAGCACCGACTGCTGGGTGGCGAACTGGCGCTTCAGCACTTCCAGCTCCAGCGCGCGCAGCTCG
>DISR01000088.1 GCA_002421825.1 Thiobacillus sp. UBA6205
CTTGCCATATTATTCATACTGTCTGCGGCTCGCCTTCGCGATCTTGCCGCTTTGGAAAAGAAATAATCGGGAGTCTGAAAATGAGAATTCTTCATACGATGTTGCGCGTGGCGCCCGGAAGCGTTGGACGAGGGGCCCCCGAAGGGGGATCGGCCCGCTGGAGGGATGCCCCTACCCGCATGAGAAAGTGTTTGTCGAAGCCGTAAGGGATTTGTCATGAGAATTCTGCATACGATGTTGCGGGTAGGCGATCTGGAAAAATCGATCGACTTCTATACCCGTGTGCTGGGCATGAAAGTTCTGCGCCGCAAGGATTACCCGGACGGCAGGTTCACCTTGGCCTTTCTCGGCTATGACACCGAAGACAGGACGGCGGTGCTGGAGCTGACCTGCAACTGGGGCGTGGAGAGCTACGAGCTCGGCACGGCCTACGGCCATATTGCGATCGAGGTGGACGATGCCTACAAGGCGTGTGAAGCCGTCAAGGCCAACGGCGGGAACGTGACGCGCGAAGCCGGGCCGATGAAGCATGGCTCCAGCGTGATCGCTTTCGTGCAGGATCCGGACGGTTACAAGATCGAATTCATCCAGAAGGGCACGGCCGGCTGGAGCACGGCAGGCAACTGAGAACTAGCGGCTGAGCCAGGCCGTTAGTTTCTCGAACTCGGCCACGCCAAGGTTTTCCGCGCGCAGCCCCGGGTCGATGCCGGTCACCTTGAAAGCTTCCTCGCCAATCAGCCTGCCCAAGGTGTTGCGCAAGGTCTTGCGCCGTTGCGAGAACGCAGTGGCGACGATTTCCGCGAAGCGCTTTTCATCCAGGCCGGGATAGCTGCCGGACGCTTTCGGGATTAGCCGCACCACGGCTGAATCGACCTTGGGCGGCGGATCGAAGGCTTGTGGCGGCACATCGAGCAGCCATTCCAGGTGGAAGCGCCGCTGCAGCATGACCGAGAGGCGCCCGTAGGCAGAGGTGGAGGGTTCGGCCACCATGCGATCCACCACTTCCTTTTGCAGCATGAAGGTCATGTCGACGATGGCGTCTGCATAGTCCATCAGATGAAACAGCAGCGGGCTGGAGATGTTGTAGGGCAGGTTGCCGCACACGCGAATTCGATTTCCCAGGGAACCGAAATCGAACTTCAGTGCATCGCCTTCATGGATGCCGAGGCGCCCGGACGGGAATTCGCTTCTCAGCCGCGTGATGATGTCGCGGTCGAGTTCCACCACGTGCAGGTGCGGCACACGCTCCAGCAACGGCCGGGTCAGCGCGCCGAGGCCGGGGCCGATTTCCACCAGCAGTTCATCGGGCTTCGGGTTGATGGCGTTGACGATGGCATGGATGATGCCTTCGTCGACCAGGAAGTGCTGTCCGAAGCGCTTGCGCGGAATATGTTTCATTTCAAAGGCATTTAACCACGGGGAGCACGGGGCACACGGAGAAAAACAAATCAAAAAGCAAAAATCAAAAATAAGGGCGTGAATTACGTGGCAGACTTTATTGCTTCATTCGACTTCCCCGTGCCCCCCGTGGTTAATGGGTTTTGGATACCCGACCAGCCAATTCGATGGCCAGTTGAATGGCGGCAAGCAGGCTGCCGGTTTCGGCGCGTCCCGTGCCGGCGAGTTCCAGCGCGGTGCCGTGGTCGACTGAGGTGCGGATGAAGGGCAGGCCCAGGGTGACGTTGATGCCTTCGCCGAAGCTTGCGTACTTCAACACCGGCAATCCCTGGTCGTGGTACATGGCGAGCGCCGCATCGGCCGGCTGCTTTCTGAGTTGCGCGAACAGGGTGTCGGCCGGCAGCGGGCCGGAAAGAACCATGCCCTGCGCGCGCAGCCTGTCGAGCACGGGTTCGATGACCTCGATTTCCTCGCGGCCGAGATGCCCGGATTCGCCGGCATGCGGGTTGAGCCCGCACACTGCGATATGCGGGTCGGCGATGCCGAATTTTTCCATCAGGTCGCGATGCAGGATGGCGAGCACCTGTTCAAGCGAATCGCGGGTGATGGCGGCGGATACGTCTTTCAGCGGCAGGTGGGTGGTGGCCAGTGCCACGCGCAGGCCGCCGCCGGTCAGCATCATCACCACCTTTGCCGTGCCGGATTTCTCCGCCAGGTATTCGGTGTGGCCGGTGAACGGAAAGCCTGCGTCGTTGATGATGCCCTTGTGCACCGGGCCGGTGACCATGGCATCGCAGTTTCCATCCATGCAGCCTTGCAGGGCGGCATCCAGCAGGGACAGCACATGCGAGCTGTTGCGGGCATCGAGCGTTCCGGCTACGGTGGGCGCCGCCAGCGCAAACGACTGTACGGCGAGCTGGCCAGGCTTGTGTTCGGGCGTGGTGTCGGCGGGCCGGAGTTCGACAAGCCGCACGGACTGGCCCAACTGCTTCGCACGGGCCGCCAGCGCATCGAGGTTGCCGAGCACGCGCAGGCGGCAGGGCAGGGCCAGTGCCGCGAGCGCAAGGGCGAGGTCAGGGCCGATGCCGGCAGGTTCGCCGCAGGTGTAGGCAATGACGGGAAAATTGCTCATGACGGCGCGGCAAAGAAAACGTGGACAAGGAGGACAAGAGGACGGGAGCAAGTCCTTAAATCCGGTTTCCTCTTGTCCTCTGTCCTCTTTGTTTGATCTTTCCTGGATTTGATCAGAAGTTCTCTAATCTAGCGGACGCAGTTCGACGTAGGCCTGATCGCGAATCTGGCGCACCCAGTCCTCGACCGCTTCGTCGAGCTTGCGTTCGCGGATGGCCTGGCGCGCCAGCAGGCGCTGCCTTTCGGCGGTGACGTCCTGCTGGCGGCGTTCCAGCACCTCGATGAGGTGCCAGCCGAACGGCGTTTGCACGATCTGGCTCAGTTCGCCGGGTTGCAGGGCGCTCATGGCGCGCTCGAATTCAGGCACCGTGTCGCCCGGATTGACCCAGCTGAGCTCGCCGCCCTTGGCTGCGCTGCCGGCATCCTCGGAGAACTGGCGCGCGAGGGTTTCGAATTTTTCGCCCCCTTGCAGGATGCGCTCGCGAATCTGGGTCAGCCGGTTGATGGCATCCGATTCCGAGGTGATCTCGCTGGGCTTGATGAGGATGTGTCTTGCCCGGGTCTGGGTGATGACGGTGGTGACATCCTTGCCGCGCTTGTCGTTGAGCCGGATGACGTGAAAGCCGTTGGGGCTTTTGATCAATTCGCTGACCTCGCCCGGATTCATGCCGCGCAACGCGTCGAGGAACAGCGTAGGGACCTGGCCGGCGGCGCGCCAGCCGAGACTGCCGCCGTCGAGGGCGTTGGGGGCGTCGGAATAGCTTGCAGAGAGCTGTGCGAAATCCCCCCCCCTGCCCAGTTCGTCGATGACGGTCTGGGCGCGTGCACGGCGTTCCTGGATCTGCTCCGGAGTGGCATTCTCGGGAATCGAGACCAGGATATGGGAAACGTCGTACTCCTCGTCCTGAGCGGCGCCGGCCTGGGATTGCAGATGGCTGTCAATTTCGGCATCGCTGACATTGAGCCTGCTCTCGACCTGGCGCTCGCGCGCGCGGCTGATCAGGATTTCATTGCTGATGTTTTCGCGAAAGCGCTCGTAGCTGACGCCGTCCCTGGTCAGGGCGGCCTTGAGTTCTTCCACGCTCATGCCGTTCTGCGACGCGATGCGCTGCACCGCGCGCTCGACCTGTGCCGGGTCCGCGCGCACGCCGGAAGTTTTGGCGTGCTGCAGCAAGGCGCGTTCGGTCACCATGCGATCGAGGGTTTGCTTGAGCAGCAGGTCGCGCGGAGGCATCTGGATGTTTTGCCTGCGCAACTGCTGCATGACGGTGCGGTAGCGCTGCTCCAGTTCGCTGCGCGTGATGACTTCGTCATTGACGACCGCCGCGATCTGGTCGACCTCGACGATTGCGGCCATGGATTGCGACAGAGGCATGCAGCAGGCCAGCACGAGGCAGGCAAGGAACTTACTGGAAAAGGAATTCATTGGTCGGGGCATATCCTGGAATGCTTTGTTTAAGCGTACTCATCGGGCTGGCGCCGAGACGCCCCATGCCGTTAAGCTCGAGCTGCAGGAAAAAGGCGTTGTTGACGTCCTTTTCCGCGGTGGTAATGCGCTGCGCCACCCCGCGCAGTACCCAGCAACCGCCATTATATTCAAGTCCGGCCAGTCCTTCGACAAGGCTGTTGTCGCGGAACGAGTAATTCGCGCGAAGCAGGCCGTAAAGGTTACGGGTAATCGGCCATTGCAGCGCGGTGTCGAGTTGCTCGACCTCGCCGTCGTGGAAGCGGTAGCCGATGCTGGCGGTCTTGCCGGGTGCAGGATGGAAACTGGTCGAAACGGTGGTCTTGATGGTCTTGCCGAGATCGGTGTCGAACTGCCACCCGCTGTCCACGCGCCATGCAGGGGTGATCTGGCCGGACAGCAGCGCGAGCAGGTCGGTTGACTTGCTGTCGCGCGGCGGGTCCGTCGGCAGCAGGGTGACCAGCTGGTTGGAGAAATAGTAGCGCTGCCCGAAGGCGACCTTGAGCCTTTCCAGCCCGCTGCTCTCGTCGATGAAGCGGCTGGTCAGCGCCAGCGTCAGCTGGTTGGCATCGTTGATGCGGTCGCCGCCGATGAACTGGTTCTCGGTGAATATCTGCGCGAAGCTGAGGTCGAGCAGTGCGCTGTCGAACACCGGCAGCGTGCTTTGGTCGCGGTAGGGTGCGTAAACGTAGTAGGCGCGCGGCTCCAGGGTCTGCAGGTAGCGGCTGCCGCGAAACTCGAAGTCGCGCTCCAGGATGAAGCCGCTGTCCAGGCTGGCGATGGGCAGCGAACGCGACTGTTTTTCCTGCATCCCGGGCAGCGGCTCGTCGATGCTGTAATGCGTATAGTGATAGCCGATTTTCGGCGTGATGAAGAACGAGCTGGTGCTGTAGGGCAACTTGAGGCTGGGGTAGATCGTGAAGCGGCTGCCGCCCTCCGCCTGGGTAAGCGGATCGGGATCCGGGTGGTGGAAAAAGCTGTATTCGCCCTCGAGGCCGGCCTCCAGGCGCCCGCCCAGCACGCGGCTGGCGTTCAGGGTGAATTGGGGCAGCCGGTAGTAGGGAGTCTGCAGGATGGGTTTGTTGGAATCCTGCAGCACCTGCAACTGCTGTACGCGCATCCCCGCCTGCCACCAGTCGCCGTCATAGCTCAGCGTGCCCTCCTGCGGCAGGATCGAACGCGAGGTTACGTCGATCTGGTTGGAAAGATCGCGGAAGTACTCGTCATCCGACACGCGCTGATAGGTGATCTGGCCCTTCAGGCGGGAGGTGAAGTTCTGGGTATGGCTGAGCGAAGCCAGCCAGCGCGTGCGTTCCTCGGTCTGGTCCTTGTGCAGATATTCGACCGCGGCTTCGCCCTGGTATGACGGCATCAGGTAGCGGAATTCCCCGCCCAGCTGCAGGCCGCGCGTTGCCAGGAAGCGCGGATACAGCGTGGCATCGTAATTCGGCGCCAAGTTGAAATAGTAGGGCAGAGTGACGTCGAGGCCGCTCTTGCCGGTGAAGCCGACGGTGGGGGCGAGGAAGCCCGATTTGCGCGAGTCATTCAGCGGAAAGTCCGCCCATGGGGCATACAGCAGCGGCATGTCCTTGAATTTCAGCAGCACGTTGCGCGCAGTACCGATCTGCTTGTCCTGGTCGATGTTCAGGTCCGCCACCTTGAGCTGCCAGTCGTCGTTGCCGGGCGCGCAGGTCGTATAGGTGGCGCCCTTCGCCGCGAACCTGTTCCGGCCAAGCAGGGCCAGCGACTCGGCTTCCCCGCGGGCGGTGATGCGGCGGCCCTCGGTCGGCAAAATGCGGTAGCGCGGATCGGTCAGCAGGCCGGTGCTGTCGTCGAGCTTGAGCTTGAGCGTGGCGCCGGTCAGGATCAGATTGGCCTGTTCCAGGCGGATGTTGCCCTCGGCTTCGACCTGCTCCAGGCTGTGGTCATAGCGCAGGCTGTCCGCGAAGAAGTTTTGCCCGGCCTTGCGCGCCTCGACCTGGCCGGTGGCCTCGATCACATCGGGCCCTACGCTTTGCACGCGATCGGCGGAAAGGAACAGCGGCCCTGCGTCGCCCGCCGCCAGGGAGCCGAGCAGGGCGGTGTCGCGCTTCAGGACGAGCGGCGCCTCCTGCGCCCGGAGCGGAATCCAGGCGAAAAGAAGGAAAAGGGCAGGCGTCAGGGCTAGCCGCGCCAAGGTCAGTGGCAAGCTGTAAAATTCCGGTTTTTATTCAAGTTGATCGGCATGGAGCGTTTACAGGCCCTGCGGCTATGGCTGGGCAAGCAACTAGGGACGGAATCCTTCGACCTCGCCCCGGCTTCGAGCGATGCGAGCTTCCGCCGCTATTTTCGCGCCACCTTCAATGGCCGCCATTATATCGTCATGGACGCCCCTCCGGCGCACGAGGATTGCCGCCCGTTCGTCCGTGTCGCCGGGGTGTTCGGCGAGGCGGGCGCGCATGTGCCCGGGGTGCTGGCGCAGGACCTGGAGCAGGGCTTCCTGCTGCTGACCGACCTCGGCAGCAGCACTTATCTCTCGGTGCTGAACGAGGCCAATGCCCACGAACTCTACCTCGCCGCCAATGCGGCACTGGTGAAAATCCAGCTGGCGAGCAAGCCCGGGGTGCTGCCCGAATACGATCGTGCGCTGCTCGCGCGCGAACTCGACCTGTTTCCCGAGTGGTATGTCGCCAGGCACCTGAACGCCGAACTGACCCGAGCGCAGCGGGAAATCCTGCACGGCGTGTTCGAGCGCGTGCTGGCCAGCAACCTGGCTCAGCCGCGGGTCTTTGTGCACCGCGACTACCATTCGCGCAACCTGATGGTGTCCGATCCCAATCCGGGCGTGCTGGATTTCCAGGATGCCGTCTACGGCCCCATCACCTACGACCTGGCCTCGCTGTACAAGGATGCCTACATCCGCTGGGACGAGGAGCGCGTGCTGGACTGGACGATCCGGTATTGGGAGGCGGCGCGCAAGGTGCGCCTGCCGGTGAGTCCGGATTTTTACGAGTTCTATCGCGACTTCGAATGGATGGGCGTGCAGCGCCACATCAAGGTGCTGGGCATTTTCGCGCGGCTTTATCACCGCGACGGCAAGGACGGCTACCTCAAGGACATGCCGCTGGTCATGGACTACCTGCGCCGCGCCTGCGAACGCTACACCGAACTCGCGCCCATGGCGCGCCTGCTGGACGAGCTGGAGAACAGGCAAGCACAGGTGGGGTATACCTTTTAGGCGTGAGGCGTGAGGCGTGAGGCGTGAGGCGTGAGGCGTGAGGCGTGAGGCGTGAGGCGTGAGGCGTGAGGCGTGAGGGAAACTTTTTGAGAACTGCAATGATTCTGGCGGCGGGCAAAGGCGAGCGCATGCGGCCCCTGACCGACCACACCCCCAAGCCGCTGTTGCCGGTGGGCGGCAAGCCGCTCATCCTCTGGCATCTGGAAAAGCTGGCCAAGGCAGGGTTCGGGCGCATCGTCATCAACCATGCGCATCTTGGCGACCAGATCGAGGAAATCCTCGGCAACGGCGAGGCCTTCGGCGTCGAACTGCGCTACTCGCGCGAGGGCGAGCCGCTGGAAACCGCGGGCGGCATCGCTACTGCGCTTTCGCTGATAGAGGGCGAAATTTTCCCGGTGGTGAATGCCGACGTGTTCTGCGATTACGACTTTGGCCGCTTTGCAGGCATCATGGCACGCATGCAAGGCGAAACCACCCTGGCGCACCTGGTGCTGGTCGACAACCCTCCCCATCATCCCGATGGCGATTTCGTGCTGGACGGGAACTTCGTGAAGGACAAGGACGCACCCTTCCCCCTTCCCCCTTCCCCCGCCCCCTCTGCAACCGCCCGTGGTGATTCGGGGGGCAATGAGTCGGGGGCCGATGGCGCTCGCGGCCGTGCGCATCCCCGCGAGGCGGGGCCCCTGCTTACTGCTCGCACCCTCACCTTCTCCGGCATCGGCATCTACCGCCGCGACTTGTTCGCCGCCACCGAGCCCTGGAAGAAAGCGCCGCTGGCTCCGCTGCTCAAGCAGGCCATGCAACAGGGCCGGGTGACCGGCGAGCATTTCCGCGGCCGCTGGATGGACGTGGGCACGCCGGAAAGGCTGAAGGAACTTGACCGCGAAATCTGCAACCAAAACTGCTGATATGGACATTTCCGTTTACCGCCAGCGCCGCAGCCGCATCCTCGACGAGATGGGCGAGGGCGTGATGGTCATCGCCACCGCGCCGGAGGTGGCGCGCAACCGCGACACCCACTATCCCTATCGCCACGACAGCTATTTCTACTGGCTTACCGGGTTCAACGAGCCCGAGGCGGTGGTGGTGCTGGTCGGCGGCGACAAGCCGCGCCATATCCTGTTCTGCCGCGAGAAGAACGAGGAACGCGAAATCTGGGACGGCTTCCGCCACGGCCCGGAAGCGGCGCGCGAGGCCTTCGCCTTCGACGAGGCATTTTCTTGCGCCGCGCTCGATGCGGAGCTGCCGGGATTGCTGGAAAACCAGCCTTTGCTCGCCTACCTCATCGGCCGCGAAATGGAATGGGACACGCGGGTCATGGGCTGGCTCAATGCGGTGCGCGCCAAGACGCGCAGCGGCGTGCATGCACCGAACAGGATGATCGACGCCCGCATCTGGCTGGACGAGATGCGGCTTGTCAAGGATGCGCACGAACTGGCCTTGATGCGCCGCGCCGCCGAGATTTCCGCCGGCGCGCACATCGCCGCCATGCGTTCGACCCGGCCGGGCCTGCACGAATACGA
>DISR01000039.1 GCA_002421825.1 Thiobacillus sp. UBA6205
TGTTGCCGAAGTTGCCCGAAGGCACGCAGAAGGCGACCTGCTCGTCGTTGCTCGCGGTGGCCGCGAAATAGCCCTTGAAGTAATACACGATCTGCGCCGCGTCCCGCGCCCAGTTGATCGAGTTGACCGCGCCGATCTTGTACCTGGCCTTGAAGGCGGCGTCGTTGGACACGGCTTTCACCATGTCCTGGCAGTCGTCGAACACGCCGTGCACGGCGATGTTGAAGATGTTGGGGTCCTGCAGTGAAAACATCTGCGCCTGCTGGAAGCGCGTCATGCCATGCTCGGGCGAGAGCATGAACACACGGATGCCATTTTTCCCGCGCATGGCGTATTCGGCCGCCGAGCCGGTATCGCCCGAGGTGGCGCCGACGATATTGATGCTCTCCTGGCGGCGAGCGAGTTCGTATTCGAACAGGTTGCCCAGCAACTGCATGGCCATGTCCTTGAAGGCCAGGGTCGGACCGTTGGACAGCGACAGCAGGTGCAGGCCGGGTTCCAGGGTCAGCAGCGGCGTGATGTCTTCGGCGTTCTGGCCTTCGCGCACGAAGTGGTAGGTCTGCGCGGTGTAGGTCTTGTCGATCAGCGCCTTGAGCTCGGCGGCGGGGATGTCGTCGACGAAGCGCGAAATGATGGCGAAGGCCAGCTCGCGGTAATTCATGCCGCGCATGGCGGCAAGGTCGTCCTCGCCGAAATGCGGGTAGGTTTCCGGCATGTACAAGCCGCCATCGGGCGCGAGTCCGCCCAGCAGGATGTCGGTGAAGCCTTGAGCCGGAGATTGTCCGCGGGTGCTGATGTATTTCATGGTTCGGTGGGGCGTAAGGGATCAGGCTTTCACCCTTCCCCCTTCACTTTCCTAAAGTTTCCAGTCGGATGCGGGTGACCTTGCCCTGCACGGAAGCAAGCCCCTCGATGCGGGCCATGGCCGAGTTCATCTGCTTTTCCAGGGTTTCGTGCGTGAGCAGGATGAGGTCGGTGCTGGCCTCGCCCTCTTCCGGTTCGCGCTGCATCAGCGCGTCGATGGAAATGTCGGCATCGGCGAGGATGCGGGTGATGTCGGCGAGCACGCCGGTCTCGTCGGCCACGCGCATGCGCAGGTAGTAGGCGGTCTCCACTTCGTCCATCGGCAGGATGGGCAGGTCGGCGTGCAGCGCGTCGGGCTGGAAGGCCAGGTGCGGCACGCGGTGGTGCGGGTCGGCGGTGGCGAGGCGCGTGACATCGACGAGGTCGGCCACCACGGCGGAAGCGGTCGGCTCGGCACCGGCGCCGGCGCCGTAATACAGGGTGGGGCCGACGGCGTCGCCCATCACCAGCACCGCATTCATGGCGCCGTTCACGTTGGCGATCAGGCGCTTCTCCGGAATCAGCGTGGGATGCACGCGCAGCTCGATGCCATTCGGACGACGCCGGGTAATGCCCAGCAGCTTGATGCGGTAACCCAGTTGCTCGGCGTATTTCACGTCCTCGCCGGTGAGCCTGGTGATGCCCTCGGTATAGGCCTTGTCGAACTGCACCGGGATGCCGAAGGCGATGGCCGACAGGATGGTGAGCTTGTGCGCCGCATCGATGCCCTCCACGTCGAAGGTCGGGTCGGCCTCGGCATAGCCCAGGCGCTGCGCCTCGGCCAGCACGGTGTCGAAGCCCGAGCCTTTCTCGCGCATTTCCGACAGGATGAAGTTGGTGGTGCCGTTGATGATGCCGGCGACCCAGTCGATGCGGTTGGCGGTGAGGCCTTCGCGGATGGCCTTGATGATGGGAATGCCGCCGGCGACCGCGGCTTCGAATGCCACCATCACGCCCTTGGCCTGGGCCGCGGCGAATATCTCGTTGCCGTGTTTGGCCACCAGATGCTTGTTGGCGGTGACAACGTGCTTGCCGTTCTCGATCGCCTTCATCACCAGCTCCTTGGCCGGCGAGAGGCCGCCGATCAGTTCCACGACGATGTCGATGTCGGGATTGTCGACCACTTCGAAAGGATCGGCGGTCAGGGCGAGGCCGGCACCGTTGTGCTTTTGCGCCTTCTTGAGGTCGCGCACTGCCGCCATCGTGACCTGGATTTCGCGGCCGGCGCGGCGGGTGATTTCCTGCTGGTTGCGGCGCAATACGGTCAAGGTGCCGCCGCCGACGGTACCGAGCCCCAGCAAACCTACTTTGATTGGTTTCATACGTGTAAAGCTTTCTGAATTATTTATGGCGCTTGCGATCGAGGAAACGTCCGACACGACCGATCGCTTCGCGCAGGTCTTCCTCGTGCGGCAGGAACACCACGCGGATATGGTCGGGGTGCGGCCAGTTGAAGCCGGTGCCCTGCACCACCAGCACCCGTTCCTCTTCCAGCATTTCGAGGATGAACTGCTGGTCGTTGCGGATGGGGTAGACCTTGGGGTCGAGCCTGGGGAACAGGTACATCGCCGCCTGCGGCTTCACGCAGGACACGCCGGGAATCTGCGTGAGCAGTTCCCAGGCCAGGTCGCGCTGGCGCGCCAGCCTGCCGCCCGGCGCCACCAGGTCGTTGATGCTCTGGTAGCCGCCCAGCGCGGTCTGGATGCCGTACTGGCCAGGCACGTTGGAACACAGGCGCATGGAGGCGAGGATGTTCAGGCCCTCGATATAGTCGCGGGCATGGCGGCTGTCGCCGGAAATCACCAGCCAGCCGGCACGGTAGCCGCAGGCGCGATAGTTCTTGGACAGGCCGTTGAAGGTAACGATCAGCACGTCCTCGGCCAGCGAAGCGATCGAAGTGTGCGTGGCGCCGTCGTACAGCACCTTGTCGTAGATCTCGTCGGCGTAGATGATCAACTGATGCTGGCGCGCAAGTTCGATGATTTCCTTCAACAACTCGTCCGGATACAGCGTACCGGTGGGATTGTTGGGATTGATCACCACGATCGCGCGCGTGTTGGACGTGATCTTGGCCTTGATATCGGCAATGTCCGGCAGCCAGCCCGCGCCCTCGTCGCACATGTAATGGCGCGGCGTGCCGCCACCGAGGCTGACGGCCGCCGTCCACAGCGGGTAGTCCGGCGCCGGCACCAGCACTTCGTCGCCGTTGTTCAGCAGCGCCTGCATGGCCATCACGATCAGTTCGGAGACGCCGTTGCCGACGATGATGTCGTCGACGTCCACGCCCTTGATGCCCTTTTCCTGCGTGTAGTGCATGATCGCCTTGCGCGCGGAGAACAGGCCTTTTGATTCGCTGTAGCCCGAGGCATTCTGCATGTTGCGGATCACGTCCTGGACGATCTCCTCAGGCGCCTCGAAGCCGAAGGGCGCGGGATTGCCGATGTTGAGCTTGATGATGCGCTGGCCCTCATCCTCCATCTGGCGCGCGCGCGCCATCACCGGACCGCGAATGTCGTAACAGACGCTTTCCAGCTTGCCGGATTTCTTGACGGGCCTGAGCATCGGCGCCCCTGCATCATTCATGGAATTTTCCTGAAAATGCCCTGAAAATCAGGGCTTAGAAAGGATATGATTTTACTTGAGCCGGACTGCCCCGGCAAACAGAGACCTGCCTTGAAGTTGCACCTGAACAGCCCGGACGGGCATTATCAATTTACCGGCTACGGCGACGACCACGTGCTGGTCAACGGCCAGCGCCTGGACTTCGGACTGGTGGTGAGCCCCAGCCTGCTGGAGCGGGAAGTTTTCCGGGGCCTGGCCTTCGAGGCGCTGGAAGTCGCCCATTTCGAATGGCTGCGCCAGCAGCAGGTGGAAATCGTCCTGCTGGGAACCGGTCCGAAGCTGCGCTTTCCCCATCCTTCCCTGACACGCCCGCTGATCGAAGCCGGCATCGGGCTGGAGGTCATGGACAACGGTGCTGCCTGCCGCACGTACAACCTGCTCGCATCGGAAGGGCGGGAGGTAATGGCTGTAATACTGGCTTAAACCAAACCGTCCATTACATCGCGGAAGGAATGGATCGCCTGGAACTCCTCCGGGTCCTTCTCGGGCAGCCTGGTATCTGGAAAGCGCACCGCCAGCAAATGCTCGATACCGTAAGCCTGGGCGCTGCGCAGCACCGGCAGGCTGTCGTCCACCAGCAAGGTCGATTCTGGATCGAATGGTTCGCGTTCCTGCAAGCTGATCCAGAACGCCGGGTTCTCCTTGGGCAGGCCGAGGTCGTGCGAAGAATGCAGCGCGTCGAAATAAGCCTCCAGTCCGGTCTTGCGCATCTTTAGTGCCAGGCTCTTGCGGTGCGCGTTGGTCACCAGCGCCACGCGCTTGCCGGCGCAGCGAGCGGCCTTGAGGAATTCGGGCACGTCGGGATGGACGGCGATGAGGTGCGCCACTTCTTCCTTGAGTTCGGCGATGTCGAGACCCAGTTCGCAACTCCAGAAATCCACGCAATACCATTCCAGGCTGCCGGCGCGGTGATGGTAGCGGCTGGAAAGTTCCTGCTTGGCCTGGTCGAGGGAAATCTTCTGTTTTTCCGCGAACCGCAGCGGCACATGCTCGCGCCAGAAATGGTTGTCGTAGTAGAGGTCCAGCAGGGTGCCGTCCATGTCGAGCAGGACGGTCCGGACTTTTGCCCAATCCAGCATCAGAAGAGCTGGTCTTTGGACACGCCCTTGCGGCGCAGCATCTGGCGCAGCACGCGCAGCGCCTCCATCTGGATCTGGCGCACGCGCTCGCGCGTCACTTTAAGATCAGAGGCCAGGTCTTCCAGGGTGGCGATATCGTTGTTGTTGATGCCGAAACGGCGCTCGATCACCCAGCGCTGCTTGTCGTTCAACTGCTCCAGCCATTCATGTACGTGATGCTGGATTTCCGCGTGGTGCAGGATATCCTCGGGCATATCCGCATTGTCGTCGGCGATGGCTTCCCCCAGGGAGAGATTGGGGTCGATATCAAGCGGCGCATCGAGCGAGGCCACGCGCTCGTTGAGGGCGAGCACGCGGCGCACCTCTTCCACCTCGTGGCCGGTGAGACTGGCGATATCCTCGTAGCCCGGGTCGGTCACGCCATGCGTTTCCAGATGACGCTGCGCACGCAGGAAAATATTGAGTTCCTTGATGACGTGCACCGGCAGCCGGATGGTGCGCGACTGGTTCATGATGGCGCGCTCGATGTTCTGGCGTATCCACCAGGTGGCGTAGGTGGAAAAGCGGAAGCCGCGCTCGGGGTCGAATTTTTCCAGGGCGTGGATGAGGCCGAGGTTGCCCTCTTCCACCAGATCGAGCAGGGTCAGGCCGCGGTTGGCATAGTGCTTGGCAATGTTCACCACCAGCCGCAGGTTGTGTTCGATCATTTTCTGGCGCGCCTCGAAGTCTCCGTCGCGGGTGCGGCGCGCCAGCGCCACTTCCTGCTCCGGCGTCAGCAGCGCCGACTGGCCGATGTCGTTGAGGTAGAGCTGGGTGACATCGAACTGGAAATCGAAATCGTCCGGGGCATAGGCAGGCTCCTGCTCTGCGGCCTCCTCGCCGGCTGCGGATTGCTCGCCGAGTTCTTGTCCCTGTTCTTCAATTGGCTCTTCTTCGCGACTCATTTACGCTCCGGCAGGTATTTCAATGGGTCCAGCGGTTTCCCATACTGGCGAACTTCAAAGTGCAGCTTGACGCGGTCGCTGCCGGTATCCCCCATCTCGGCAATTTTCTGGCCGCCCTTGACCCAGTCGCCCTCCTTCGCCAGCAGCGCCTGATTGTGCGCATAGGCAGTCAGAAATTCATCCGAGTGTTTGACTATGAGCATTTTTCCATAGCCGCGCAAGCCGTCGCCGCTGTATACCACCTTGCCCGATGCCACCGCAATTACCGGAGAATTGCGCTCGCCCGCGATGTCGATACCCTTGCCACCGCCCTGTCCAAAAACGCCCAGCAGCTTCCCGCTCGCCGGCCAGCGCCATGGGCTTTCATCGCCGCCATCCGCAAGCTCAGCCGGCTTCGGCTGCACTGGAGCCGCGGGCTTTGCAGTGGCCGCGGCAGGGGCAGGTCTCGGCGCCGACACTTCGGCCCAGTTGGCTTCGCTGTATGCCAGGCGCAGCGCCCTGGGTTCGTTCAGCAAGGGCGTCTCTTCTTCCAGCGATTGAAGCGTTAACGGCGCGGCTTCGCGCACAGGGAGTATTTCCACTCCCCTGGCACGGTTCGCCGCGGCCTCCGGCGAGGCGAGCCGCAGGACCTGACCGGCTTTTATGACATCGGGCGACTCAAGATTGTTCCAGGCTGCGAGGTCGCGGTAGTCCAGGCCATTATCGAAGGCGATGGCGTAGAGCGTGTCGCCCTTTTGCACGACGTACTCTCCGGCCCCCGGCTTGATCTGCTCAGCGCCGCCGGCAGCCTGGGTCTTGTCCTTGATCGGCGCAAAGCCCGGCCCTTCGCAACCGGCAAGCACCAACAGGGCGAGAACGGCGGCAATCAGCCTCACGAGACCCCCGGCAGCAAAGGCACGAACTTGACCGCTTCGAGTTTTTCTTCCAGAAACTCCTTGCCTTTGCGCGTCACCACCAGCAGCACCTGATGGTCATCCCCCAGCGGCATCACCAGGCGGCCGCCATCGGCAAGCTGGGCCTTGAGCATTGCCGGCACGGCGGCAAAAGCCGCAGCGATGACGATGGCGTCGTAAGGTGCAGCCTCGGCGTAGCCCTGCATGCCATCGCCGTGCTTGAGCTTGATATTGTGCAGGCGCAGTTCGCGCTGTCGCTTGCGGGTCTGGCCCACCAGGGCGGCAATGCGCTCGATACTCACCACTTCGCACGCAACCTGCGCCAGCACTGCCGCCTGATAGCCGCAGCCGGTGCCGACCTCGAGCGCACGTTGCAATTCGCGCCCGTTGCGCGCGAGTTCGGTCATGCGCGCGACGATGTAAGGATTGGAAATGGTCTGGCCGAAGCCGATCGGCAGCGCGGTGTCTTCATAAGCCCGGCTGGCAAGCGCCTCGTCTATGAACAGATGGCGCGGCACGGCGCCCATGGCGGCCAGCACCATGGCGTCGCTGATGCCCTGCTCCCGCAGTCGCTCGACCATGCGACCGCGCGTGCGCGCGGATGTCATGCCGATGCCGGCGCGCGGATTATTCATTCAGCCATTTTCCTACGCTATCCATCTGCGAATAGCGCGTGAGATCAATCTGCAAGGGCGTGATCGACACGATGCCCTTGGCCACGGCGTGGAAGTCCGTTCCCTCTCCTGCGTCCTGGGCAAGCCCTGCGGCCCCCACCCAATACACGGTCTGCCCGCGCGGGTTCACCGATTTGAGCACCGGCTCGGCCTTGTGGCGTTTGCCGAGGCGCGTGATCGCCAGCCCCTTGAGTTCGGCCTGCGGCAAGTCGGGGACATTGACGTTGAGCAGCGTGGCTTGCTGCCAGGGGTTCCTCTGGTAACGGTGCACCAGGTCCTGCACCACGCCTGCAGCGGTTTCGAAGTGCGCGCCATGGTGGCCGGCAAGCGAAACCGCGATGGAAGGGATGCCGAGCAGGAAGCCTTCTGTGGCTGCCGCCACGGTGCCGGAGTAGATGGTGTCATCGCCCATGTTGGCGCCGTGGTTGATCCCGGAGATGACCATGTCGGGCATGTGATCCAGCATGCCGGTCACGGCGAGGTGCACGCAATCGGTCGGCGTGCCGTTGACGAAGTAGTAGCCGGAAGGCGCCTGACGCAGCATGAGCGGGCGGTCGAGCGTCAGCGAGTTGCTCGCGCCGCTGCGGTCGCGCTCGGGCGCGACCACCGTCACGTCGGCCAGCGGTTCCAGGGCTTTTGCCAGCGCCGCAAGGCCCGGTGCGAAATAGCCATCGTCGTTGCTCAGCAGTATTCGCATGGTCTTTGTTGCCTTGAAACGCTGCCGGGGCAGGAATAAAAAAAGCCGCAGGTCATGCGGCTGATTTTACAACGATGCGAAGATTTCCTCGCACACGTGCGGTGAAATTTGCAGCTGATACAGGGAGAATGGTCGGGGCGAGAAGATTCGAACTTCCGACCCCCTGCACCCCATGCAGGTGCGCTACCAGGCTGCGCTACGCCCCGACGAAGCGCAGAATTGTAACAGAGTTTCGCGCGAAAAAAATAGCGCTTCGGGAATTACTTCGACAATAAATCGCGAATCGCAATCAGCTCTTCGCGCACCTCGGCCAGCGAGACGGTTTTAGCCGTATTGGCTGCCGCCTTGTTTTCTTCGGGAACGTCCAGCTTGTTGCGCGCACCGCTGATGGTGAAGCCTTCTTCGTACAACAGTTGGCGGATGCGGCGGATCAGCAGCACCTCGTGATGCTGGTAATAGCGGCGGTTGCCGCGGCGCTTGACCGGCTTGAGCTGGCTGAATTCCTGCTCCCAATAACGCAGCACGTGCGGCTTCACCGCGCACAGCTCGGCGACTTCGCCTATGGTGAAATAGCGCTTGGGCGGGATCGAGGGAAGATCACTCAGGCTGGCGGTCTCCGCCATGTTCGGCATCCTCCACCATCACCTTGAGTTTCTGGCTGGCATGGAACGTCACCACACGCCTCGCCGATATGGGCATTTCTTCACCGGTTTTTGGGTTGCGGCCGGGCCGCTGGGGTTTTTCACGACACTGGAAATTGCCGAAGCCGGAAAGTTTGACGGTATCGCCAGCCTGCAGTGAATTGCGGATTTCCTCGAAAAACGATTCCACCATGTCCTTGGCTTCGCGCTTGTTGAGCCCCACTTTTTCGAACAGCAGATCGGCAAGTTCAGCTTTGGTCAGGGTCGTCATAATGTCTTATTTGGATCAGGCCCGCAGTTTCGCCCCATGCCGGCTTATTACGGCGTCGGCAATTTTCGCCACCGCCGCCTCCACTTCCGGTTCCGTGAGGGTACGTTCAGTATCTTGCATAACTATCCGGAATGCAAGGCTTTTTTGCCCAACAGGCACGCCCTGCCCCTGGTACAAGTCGAATATTTCCAGTTCCTGCACGATAGGCTCGGCTGCCTCGCGCATGGTCGCAAGCAACACACTGGCAGCTACGTCGTGGCCGACCAGGAAAGCCAGATCGCGGCGCATCGACGGAAAGCGCCCCACGGAACGATGGCGCGGCAAAGCCATCGTGCCCAGCGCATCGAGATCCAGTTCGTACAGGATGGGCGCGGCCGGCAGATCGAACTTCTGCGCCAGCTTGTGGTGCAAGGTACCGAGCCAGCCGATTGCCCGGCCGTTCAGCAACAGTTGCGCGGTCTGCCCCGGGTGCAGCGCAGGATGACTGGCCCGCACGAATTCCAGGCTGGCGCCGGGCAGTTGTTCCAGGTCGCCCTTGACGTCATAGAAGTCCACCGGCCTTGCCGCAACTCCCCACTGCTCATCGAAAGCCGGGCCGTAGCAAAGCCCGGCCAGGCGCATGGGCTGATACAGGCCGTCCGCTTGCTGCAGGTAGGCGCGTCCAAGTTCGAACAGACGCACGCGTGTTTGCTGACGATTGAGATTGTGCGTCAATGCGTTTAGCAGGCCGCCCCACAATGTGGTGCGCATGGCTGCCATCTGGCTGGCAATGGGATTTTGCAGCAGAAGCGGCGTCTCGCCCGATGACAGCGCCGCCTCCCAGTCTGGATCGACGAAACTGTAGGTGACGACCTCCTGGTATTCGCGCCCGATCAGGCAATCGCGGAATTTTGCATGTCCGAAGCAGGTTTCCGCCTGCGGCAGCATGGTCGCCGGCGCACGCGGCGGGTGCGCCTCGATTTGGTCATAACCGTGCAGCCTGGCCAGTTCCTCGATCAGGTCCTCCTCGATGGCAAGGTCGAAACGATAGCTGGGCGGCGTGACCTGCCAGGCATCCCCCGCCTCTTTCACGGCGAGCCCCAGACGCTGCAGGTAGTTTTTCATCGTGTCCGCCGGCATGTCCATGCCCAGCACACGAGCCACTCTCTGCGGACGCAGACGAATGGCTTCGCGCTTGGGCAGCCTGCCTGTTTCCTCGATCAATTCACCGGGCTGGCCGCCGCAGATTTCCAGCATCAGCTTGGTGGCGCGTTCCATGGCCATTTGCGTGTTGGCAAAGTCGACGCCGCGTTCGAAGCGATGCGACGAATCGGTCGAAAGACCGAGCCTGCGCGCACGCCCGGCAATGGCATTGGGGCTGAAATAGGCGGCTTCCAGCAGGACATCGGTCGTTTTCTCGTCCACCGCAGTGCCGATCCCGCCCATGATGCCGGCAAGAGCGACGGGGCCGCTGCCGTCCGCAACGACCAGCATGTCGTTCGCCAGTTCGACGGTCTGTTCGTTGAGAAGGGCAAGTTTCTCGCCGTTTGTCGCCCAGCGCACCTGGATGCCGCCCTTGAGCCTGGCCAGGTCGAAGGCATGCATGGGCTGGCCCTGCTCCAGCAGCACGTAATTGGTGATATCGACCGGCGCCGAAATGCAGCGAATGCCGCTGCGTTCGAGCCGCATCGCCATCCAGGCCGGGGTTTCCGCACGCGCATTGATGCCCTTGATGATGCGCCCAAGGTAGCGCGGACAGGCTTCCTTCGCCTGCACAGTCACGTCCAGGGTGTCGAAAATGTCCTTCATCACCGGCGCCTGCGAAGGCAGATAGGCTTTGGTGCCGGTCACCGCAGCGACTTCGCGCGCCAGACCGACGAGGCTCAGGCAATCGGCACGATTGGGAGTGAGCTTCAGCGTAATGAGCCTGTCGTCCAGCAGCAGGCAGGAGCGGATATCCATGCCAACCGGCGCGTCGGCAGGCAGCACCAGCAGGCCGTCGACCTTGTCTTCGAGACCGATTTCGCTGGCGCCGCACAGCATGCCGGATGATTCGACACCGCGCACCCTGGCCTGCTTGATTTCCATTTGCGGCAGTTTCGCCCCCACGCGCGCGCAGGGCACCTTCTGGCCGACCGCGACATTGGGTGCGCCGCACACGATCTGCAGCGGCTCGGCTTCGCCGACATTCACCTTGCATACGCGCAGGCGGTCGGCATCGGGATGCGGCTCGACCGCCAGCACTTCCGCGACCACCACGCCGGCAAAAGGCGGCGCCGCCGGTTCCACGGCTTCCACCTCGAGACCGGCCATGGTCAGGCGATGGGCGAGCTCGTCCGTGGACAGTTGCGGGTTAACCAGCGTTCGGAGCCAGGATTCGGGAAATTGCATGTTTAATCCAAAGCTGAACAAGGAGGACAAGAGGACAGGAGAAAGACTTCTTTCGCTTTACTCATGTACCCATGTCCTCTTTGTTAATAGATTTAAGCGTTTTGCTACTTGAACTGTGCCAGAAAGCGCAGGTCATTCTCGAAGAACAGCCGCAGGTCATCGACGCCGTAGCGCAGCATGGCCAGGCGCTCGACGCCGAGGCCGAAAGCGAAGCCCAGATACAGTTCTGGGTCGATGTTCACGTGTTTGAACACATTGGGATGCACCATGCCGCAGCCCAGCACTTCCAGCCAGCCGGTGTGCGAGCACACGCGGCAGCCTTCGCCGCCGCAGATCACGCAGCCGATGTCCATTTCCGCCGAAGGTTCGGTGAACGGGAAAAACGAGGGGCGGAAGCGCACCTTGAGATCATCCTGCTCGAAAAATCGGCGCATGAAATCCGCCAGCACGCCCTTTAGGTCGGCGAAGGAAACCTGCTCGTCCACCCACAGGCCTTCGACCTGGTGGAACATGGGCGTATGGGTCACGTCGGAATCGCAGCGGTACACGCGGCCCGGCGCGATGATGCGGAACGGCGGCTTGTTTTCCTGCATGTAGTGCACCTGCACCGGCGAGGTATGCGTGCGCAGCAAGGCGCCGCCCTGCAGATAGAAGGTATCGTGCATCGCACGCGCCGGATGGTCTTCGGGGATATTGAGCGCGGTGAAATTGTAGAAATCGGTTTCGATCTCGGGGCCGTACGCCACCTCGAAGCCCATGGAATGGAACAGCGCCTGGATGCGCTCCAGCGTGCGCGTCACCGGATGCAGGCCGCCGCGTCCGCGCCCCCTGCCCGGCAGGGTGACGTCGATGGTCTCTTCCTTGAGCCTGCGCTCGAGTTCGGCTTCCTGCAGCACGTCGCGGCGCATTTTCAGCGCGGCTTCCACCGCCTGCTTGGCTTCGTTGACGCGGGCACCTGCCGATTTGCGCTCTTCCGGCGACAGGCCGCCCAGCGATTTCAGCAATTCGGTCAGCGCGCCCTGTTTGCCGAGAAAACGGGTCCTGACCTGCTCCAGCGCAGGCAGATCCTGGCTGCCACGGATGGCAGACAGGGCCTCGGCAACGATTTCGTTGGGATTACGCATGTTTCCTTTTCAGTCGGCTCCAACAAAAAAGAGGCCTTGCGGCCTCTTTTCTACTGCACAGCTACTCAGGCAGAGAGGCTCGCTTTTGCCTGATCGGCCAGTTTCGCAAACGCGTCCTTGTCGAACACGGCGATATCGGCCAGCACCTTGCGGTCCACTTCAATAGCGGCTTTTTTCAGGCCATTCATGAATACGCTGTAGGACAGGCCGCACTCGCGGGCAGCCGCGTTGATACGGGCGATCCACAGGGCGCGGAACTGGCGCTTCTTCTGGCGGCGATCGCGGTAGGCATATTGCCCCGCCTTCATCACCGCTTCGTTGGCGACACGGAATACGTTGCCGCGGCGGCCGCGGTAACCCTTGGCGGCTTCAAGCACCTTCTTGTGGCTGGCGCGAGCCGTTACACCTCTTTTAACGCGTGGCATGTTCTATCCTCCTTATGCGTAGGGCAACATCTTGCGCATGGCTTTCTGGTTGCTGGCATCGGCAACGGCCATGCCACGCAACTGACGCTTGCGCTTGGTGGTTTTCTTGGTGAGGATGTGACGCAGGAAAGCGTGGGTACGCTTGAACTTGCCACTACCCAGGGCGCGGAACCGCTTGGCGGCGCCGCTCTTGGACTTCATCTTGGGCATTTTTAGCTCCATTTATGTCATGACCACAGGCGGCATCACCCCGATGCGCTTGTACGACCTGTCGATCACTTGTTTCAGGCTTGCGCCTGATTCGTCCTGATCAAGCGCCGCGCAGCGTGCGCTTGAATCAGGACACTTATTGCAGCGCCGAATTATTCGGCGTCCGCAATAAGCTTACTTCTTCTTCTTGGGCCCCAGCACCATCACCATCTGGCGGCCTTCCATCTTGGGGAACTGCTCAGTAACGGAAATTTCCGCCACATCCGCTTCCACCCGCTTCAACTGGGCCAGCCCCAGTTCCTGGTGCGCCATTTCCCGGCCGCGGAAGCGCAGGGTCACTTTCACCTTGTCGCCCTCACCCAGAAACTTGGTGATGTTGCGCAGCTTGATCTGGTAGTCGCCCTCGTCGGTGCCGGGCCGGAATTTGATTTCCTTGACCTGCACCAGCTTCTGCTTGAGCTTGGCCTCGTGCTGCTTTTTGCTTTCCTGATACTTGAACTTGCCGAAGTCCATGATCTTGCAGACCGGCGGCTTGGCCGTGGGGGATATCTCCACCAGATCCAGTTCCGCTTCTTCCGCCGCCTGCATCGCCTGACGCAGGCTCACGATCCCCAACTGTTCACCTTCAGAACCTATCAAACGAACCTCGGAAGCGTCGATTTCTCCGTTGATTCGCGTCTGCTTATCAGTAGCGATGAGCCATTCTCCAAATCAAACCCGTCAGATCCACCGGCCGGGCAAAAATAAACAAGGAGCGGCAAGCTGCCCCGCTCCTCGTTCGCTGTTCTTTGTTTTAGCCGCTAACTGCGCGCCTCGACTTCTTCAAGCACCCTGGCGACGAAGTCTTCCAACTTCATCACGCCCAGGTCCTGATTGCCGCGTGCGCGAACGGCGACACTTCCAGCCGCCATTTCCTTGTCGCCCACGACCAGCAAGTAGGGCAACTTCTGCAAGCTATGTTCCCGGATTTTATAGGTAATCTTGTTATTACTCAAGTCCGAAATGGCCCGGATGCCGGCTTTTCTGAGGGCGTCCGTGATTTTTTGCGCATATTCGACCTGCCCGTCCGTGATATTCAGCACCACGGCCTGCACCGGGGCGAGCCAGGCCGGGAAGTTGCCGGCATGGTGCTCGATGAGGATGCCGATGAAGCGTTCCATCGAGCCCAGGATGGCGCGGTGCAGCATGACGGGGGGCTTGCGGCCGTTGTCCTCGTCGACGAATTCGGCGTTAAGACGCACCGGCAGGTTGAAATCCAGCTGGATGGTGCCGCACTGCCACAGGCGCCCCAGGCTGTCTTTCAGCGTGAACTCGATCTTGGGGCCGTAGAAGGCTCCCTCGCCCGGCTGCAGGTCGTAGACCAGACCGTTCTGGTCCAGCGCCGCCGCCAGGGCCGCTTCGGCCTTGTCCCAGGACTCGTCCGAACCCACGCGCTTGTCCGGGCGGGTGGAGAGCTTCACCAGCACGTCGTTGAAGCCGAAGTCAGCATAGACCTTCTGCAGCATGACGATGAAGTCCGCCACTTCGGCCTCGATCTGGTCCTCGGTGCAGAAAATATGCGCGTCGTCCTGGGTGAAACCGCGCACGCGCATGATGCCGTGCAGCGCGCCGGAAGGCTCGTTGCGATGGCAGGAGCCGAATTCCGCCAATCTCAAGGGCAGGTCGCGGTAGGAATGCAGGCCGCTGTTGAAGATCTGCACGTGGCCCGGGCAGTTCATCGGCTTCACCGCGTAGTCGCGATTTTCCGAGGCGGTGGTGAACATGTTTTCGCGGTAGTTCTCCCAGTGCCCGGATTTTTCCCAAAGCGTGCGGTCCATTACCGCCGGCGTGCGCACCTCCTGATAGCCGTACTCGACGAACTTCTGCCGCATGTACTGCTCGATCTGCTGCCACACGATCCAGCCCTTGGGATGCCAGAACACCATGCCCGGCGCTTCGTCCTGCATGTGCAGGAGGTCGAGCTGCTTGGCAAGCCGACGGTGGTCTCGTTTTTCGGCCTCCTCAAGTCGGTACAGATAGGCTTCGAGGTCTTCCTTCTTCGCCCACGCCGTGCCGTACACGCGCTGCAGCATCTCGTTCTTNNCGGCCCAGCTTGCGGTGGTCGCGCTTCTCGGCCTCCTCCAGGCGGTGCAGGTAGGCATCGAGGTCCTCCTTTTTCGCCCACGCCGTGCCGTAGATGCGCTGCAGCATGGCATTGCGCGAATCGCCGCGCCAGTAGGCGCCGGCCAGCTTCATCAGCTTGAACGCGCGCGGCAGCTTGCCGGTGGAGGGCAGGTGCGGGCCGCGGCAGACGTCGAACCAGTCGCCCTGGCGATAGATGGAAAGCTCTTCGCCCTCGGGAATCACTTCGTCGATGATCTGCACCTTGTAGGTCTCACCCAACTCGGCGAACACCTTCTTGGCGTCCTCGCGCTCCCACACCTCGCGCCGGATCGGCAGATCACGCTTGACGATCTCGTCCATGCGCTTTTCGATTTTTTCCAGATCTTCCGGGGTGAAAGGCTGCTCGCGCGCGAAGTCGTAGTAGAAGCCGTCCTCGATCGCGGGGCCGATGGTCACCTGCGTGCCGGGGTAGAGCTCCTGCACCGCCTGCGCCATTACGTGGGCGGCGTCGTGGCGGATGAGGTCGAGCGCCTCGGCGTCCCTGGCGGTGACGATGGCGAGTTGGCTGTCACTGTCCATGACGAAGCTGGTGTCCACCAGCTTGCCGTTGACCTTGCCGGCGAGCGCGGCCTTGGCCAGGCCGGGGCCGATGCTGGCCGCGACCTCGGCGACCGAGACCGGACTCTCAAAACTTCGGACCGATCCATCCGGAAGAGTAACGTTGACCATGATCCATATCTCCAAAACAAAAAAGCGCGGACTGACCGCGCTTTTTCATTCACAACTGTGCAGAGGGTGCGAACAAATGAAACGACGGCTTTTTATCCCTGTACGGAAAAACAAGTTCGCGGTGACATTTCGCAACCTCCGTGGGCCATTCGACCCCCTGCAATTCGGACCGTCCCGGTCCTTAAGGAAATTGGTAGGCGCGATTGGACTCG
>DISR01000038.1 GCA_002421825.1 Thiobacillus sp. UBA6205
CGCCGCGATTCAACCCAAACCCCATCGGCCCGAGGGCGGGCCTCCTGCGGCTAAAGACTTTTTGACGGCATCCGTTATTAATGCGACTTTATTGTCCTGAATATAACCGTCCACCATGAAAATGCACACCCACTTCGCACTGGCTGGCCTGATGCTGTGCACGTCTGCGCACGCAGCCGATCCCAGGTCCGCCGTCAACGAGACCGCCCTCAAGAATGGGCAGCAAAACGCCCAGTTCTGCCACCACTGCCACGACGGGGGCAGCAACAGCGCGCGCGACGACGTCCCTAACCTCGCCGGACAGAACGAGGCTTATCTGTTCACCCAGATGAACAAGTTCGCGTCGGGCCAGCGCAAAAACCAATTCATGGAAGCCCTGATCAAGGCGCTCACGCCCGAGGAACGCAAGAACATCGCGCTGTATTTCTCGAAGCAGGAAGCCGCGTCGAAACCGGCCGCGGTCGCGAATGCGGGTCAGGCAGCGGCGGGCAAAAAGCTGTACAACAGCCTGTGCGCCAGTTGCCATGGGACCAACGCCTACGGCACGGAAAACGTGCCACACCTGGCTGGCCAGCAGGCAGGTTATCTGAGAAATTCGCTGACGCGCTACCGCAACGGCAGCGGCGAACGCATCGATCCGCAGATGGCCGCCTATACCCTCGACCTCAAGGATAGCGATATCGTGAACCTGGCGGCTTATCTGGCGAGCATGCGGTAAAGCAGAAGCTTAACCACGGGATGCACGGGAAACACCGGGGAAAACAAATCAGGAATCGACAACAGCAAGCTGGACATCATGGCTGGCAGAACGCCGGCCATTGAAAAATCATTTTCTCTTCGCTTTCCCCGTGCGCCCCGTGTCCCCCGCGGTTAAACGCCTTTCACAGAACCAACCCGGATCGCCGATCAGTCCACCAGCCACAGCCGCGCCAGGTTGACGTCCTGCACCCGGCCGCCCAAGAGCCTTACCCTGCCCTGCTGGCGGTCGTCGCCGGTGGTGCTGAATTCGAAGCGAAAATGGCGCTCGAGGATGAGTCGGCCTTCGTCATTGCGCGCGAAGCGCAGGCTGGACTGGGCGACGGTGTCGTCGAGAAACTGCACTTCGGCCTGCTCGCACGCGCGCCGCGCCGCGGCATAGGCGGCCTCACGCGCCTTGAGGCTGTCCAACACGAACCAGACGGCCAGGGCCAGCAGCAGGAAAACGATCAGCTCTGTCATGAGAAAACTCAGGTGCAGGTATCAAGTTTCAAGTTTCAAGGTTCTTTCTTGAAGGCGCGCAGCGCCGCTCTTGCACCTTGAAGCTTGCCGAATCTATTCCTGGGAAGCGGCCGGCTTGCGGAACAAGGCGGCGACCTGCTTGGCCGGGCGCTTGGACGGCGTGGGAGAACTCACGGGCACCGGGCGCGAGATAACCGGCGCCGGCACGGTCGGCGGACGGTAGTCCGGCACCTGCGCGGCGCCCGGCGAGTAGCCCGGCACCAGGATCTGCTCGATGGTCTTGCCGATGAGTTTTTCGATGTCCTTGAGGTAGCGCGCCTCGTCCTCGGTCATCAGCGAAATGGCTTCGCCGGAAGCGCCGGCGCGGCCGGTGCGGCCGATGCGGTGCACGTAGTCCTCGGCATTGTGCGGCAGGTCGTAGTTGATGACGTAGGGCAAGGCCGAGATGTCGAGGCCGCGCGCGGCCACGTCGGTCGCCACCAGCACGCCGACTTCGCCGGACTTGAAATCGTCCAGCGCCTTGATGCGCTCGCCCTGGGTCTTGTCGCCATGGATGGCGGCGGCATGGATGCCGGACTTGTTGAGTTCGTTGGCGAGCCGGTTGGCGCCCAGCTTGGTGCCGGTAAACACCAGCACCTGGTTGAGCTTGCGGCTGCGGATGAGGTGGATCAGCAGCGCGCGCTTCTTCTCGTGATGCACCGGATGCAGCACCAGGGTGACGTTTTCCGCGGTGGCGTTGCGGCGCGCGACTTCGATGCGCTGCGGGTTGTTGAGGATGGTGCGCGCCAGCGTTTCGATTTCCTGCGGGAAGGTGGCGGAGAACATCAGGTTCTGGCGCTGCACCGGCAGCAGGCTGACGATGCGCTTGAGATCGGGCATGAAGCCCATGTCCAGCATGCGGTCAGCTTCATCCAGCACCAGCATGGATACTTGCGACAGCTGCAGCGTCTTGTTCTGCACGTGGTCGAGCAGGCGCCCGGGCGTGGCGACGAGGATTTCGACGCCGGTTTTCAGCACCGGGATCTGGATGTCGATGTTGACGCCGCCGTACACGCACAGCGAGCGCAGCGGCAGGTATTTGGTATAGGCCTTGATGCTTTCCTCGACCTGGATCGCCAGTTCGCGCGTGGGCGCGAGAATGAGCGCGCGGATGGGATGGCGCGCGGGCGAGGTGCTGGTGCTGGCCATGGGCGCCAGCTTTTCGATGATGGGCAATGCGAAGCCGGCGGTTTTTCCCGTTCCGGTTTGTGCGGCGGCAAGCACGTCGTGTCCGGCAAGCGCCACAGGAATCACGGCGTCCTGGATCGGCGACGGTTCCTTGTAGCCAAGGTCGGTCAGTGCGTTGAGTATTTCGGGGCGCAGCCCCAGGTCGGTAAAAGCCATAGTCTCCTGTCGGCGGTTTAATCGATGGCCCGCCAGCCGAACCCGCCGTCCTGGCAGGCCACTTCTATCCATTCCGCTTCGCAATCCAACTCCTCGGCCAGCGCCTGTCTTGCCAGCGCGGGGGTATTGTTTTTCTGCGAAAGGTGCGCCGCAATCACGTGGCGCAGCCTGGACACGTCCATTTGCTTCAGCAGCGCGGCCGCCTGGCGGTTTTCCAGATGGCCGTAGTTGCCGCCGACACGTTTTTTCAGGGCCGGCGGATACGGCCCCGCAGCCAGCATGCCGGCATCGTGGTTGCACTCCAGCACCAGCGCCTGCACCCCGCCCAGGCTGGCGGCGATGTGCGGGGTGACATGGCCGGCATCGGTCAGCACGCCCAGCTTGCGCCGACCTGCGCGGAACACGAACTGCACCGGCTCGCGCGCATCGTGCGGCACCGCAAAGGGCTGGATTTCCAGTTCGCCGACCGAAAATGGACGATGCGGGTCGATCATTTCCAGCCAGGGAACCACGTCTGCCTGCGCGCGCCAGTTGATCCAGGTGCCGTGCGTGCACCACACCGGCAACTCGTACTTTGCCGCCAGCCGGGCCACGCCGCCGATGTGGTCGCCGTGTTCGTGGGTCACGAGCACCGCGTCCAGATCTTCCGGCGCAAGCCCCAGGCGCGCCAGGCGCGCGCGGGTTTCCGCGAGCGAAAACCCGCAGTCCATCAGCACCCGCGTGGTGCCGGATTCAACGACCAGGCCGTTGCCTTCGGAACCGCTGCCGATGCTTGCGAACCTGAGCGGCATGCTGCGCTTACTTCAGTTCCTTGTGCAGCAGATTGACGATCCGCTTCTGCGTGTTGGGGTCGACGCCCTTGCCATCGCCGCCCGCCACCGCGACGCGCGTCTTGCCATCCTGCTCCGCGACGCGGATCCGCAATTGCGGCGAAGTCTGTTCCGGCTTGCCGCGCCAGAAGGCCAGCTTGGCGAAGATGCCATCGTCGCGTTTGGTCTCGTTGTCGATCTGCGGATCGATGTAACGCACGTAGTAGGTGCCGCGCGAACGGTCGCGGTCTTCCACGGCGAAGCCGATGCGGTCGAGCGCAAGGCCGACACGGCGCCAGGCACGGTCGAAGGCCTCGTCCATTTCGAGTTCGGTTCCGACGATGCGCGCCATCTCGGGCGCCTGCTGCCTGGTGAGCAGGGTCTCGGCGCGCGCTTCCTCCACGCCGAAGCGCAGCATCAGGCGGCGCAGCATCTCGGCCTCCAGTTCCGGATCGGCCGGGCGCGGCTGCCACACGGTGCGGTCCTTGCCTTCGGTGGCATACACCTCGTACATGCCGCGGTGGCTGATGTAGATTTCGGTGCCGCCGGCCGACTTCTCGACGCGGGTGCGGAACTTGTCGCGCTCGGGCGTGGAATACAGGCCCTCGACCACGCGGCCGATGCTGCGGCGGATGAAGTCCTGCGGGATGTTGGCACGGTTCTCGGCCCAGTCGGTTTCCATCACGCCGGTTTCCCTGGACTCCAGATTGATGATGAAGCCGAGTTCCTGCCAGAACTCCCTGATCACCGGCCACACCTGCTCGGGCGCGGCGGAAACCACCAGCCAGCGCTGGCTGCCGGCACGCTCGATGCGCGCCTTTTCCTGCTCGGGCAGCAGGGTGCCGTCACCTGCCGGTTTTTCCCTGCGCTCCTTGGAATAGGCGGAGAAGGTCGCCGCGCCGGAGCTGCCCGTATCGGGCACGCTGTAGCGGTTGTCGCCGGTGGGGGCGGTGAGGTCGGGCGGCATTTCCAGCGAGGGCGCCTTGCCGGCCGACTTGTAATCGATTTTCTTCGGTTCCAGCAGCTCACAGCCGCCCAGCGCCAGCGCTGCAATTGCCACGGTAATCAGTAAACGCATCTTCATCCTCACAGAACGCCGGCCTGTTTCATCACGGCGCGCAGGGTTTCATGGTGGGCCGCCGACAGCGGGGACAGCGGCAGCCTCAGGCCATGTTCGATTTTGCCCATTTCGGCCAGCGCCCATTTCACCGGGATCGGGTTGGCCTCGACGAACAGCTTGGTATGCAGCCCGAACAACTGCAGATTGATCTCGCGGGCGCGCTGCAGGTTCCCGGCAAATGCGGCCTCGCACATCTCGTGCATCAGCCTGGGCGCGACGTTGGTGGTCACGGAAATCACGCCGTGGCCGCCCAGCAGCATGAAGGCCAGGCCGCTGGCATCATCGCCGCTGTAAAGCGCGAAATCGGCGGGGGCGCGGCGGATCAGGTCGGTGGCGCGCTCGATGCTGCCGGTGGCGTCCTTGATGCCGACGATGCCGGGAATCTCGGCCAGGCGCAGCACGGTGTCGTTGGCCAGGTCGGTGACGGTGCGCCCCGGCACGTTGTAGAGCACGACGGGGATGTCCACCCCCTCGGCGATGGCCTTGAAGTGGCGGTAGAGCCCCTCCTGGGTGGGCTTGTTGTAATACGGCACCACCGAGAGCACGGCATCGGCGCCCGCGGCCTTGGCGCAATGCGTAAGTTCGATGGCCTCGCGCGTGGAATTGCCGCCGGTGCCGGCGATCACCGGAATGCGCCCGGCGATCTGTTCCACCGTCACGCGGATGAGTTCGCAATGCTCGTCGTAGTCAACGGTCGGCGACTCGCCCGTGGTGCCGACCACCACGATGCCGTCGGTGCCTTGTTCGACATGCCAGTCGAGCAATTTGCGCAGGCCGGGAAAGTCCAGGCTGCCGTCTTCATGCATGGGGGTGGCGATCGCCACCAGACTGCCCTTGATCATCGATGCTGCGGCCGAAAATAAAAGGCCAATTCTAAACCATTCAAAGCATAAGCTGGGGCATTAGCTTGGCGAACAGGCCGCCGAGACCGGATACCAGCAAGGGCACGGCCAGGGCCAGCCCGCCCAGCAGAGCGAAGGCGCCCATGGTCAGCCCCACCGAGAAGCTGTCCACGCCGGGCAGCGTGCGGCTCATGACGGCGAAGGCGAAATGTGCCAGCAGTATCAGTACCAGCAAGGGCAGGGCCAGTTGCAGCGCGGCGGCCAGCAGCGTGCCGCCGGCCTCGGCCAGTGCCAGGGCCGATGCCGCCTCCGGCAGCGCGGCCGCGGGAACGGCGGCAAAACTCGCAGCGATGCCCTGCACCACCAGCAGATGGCCGTTGGCGGAAAAGAAAGCCAGCAGCGCGAGCCACCAGGCCAGGGTCCGCAACACCGCGTCGAGGCCGCCCTTCTGCTCCGGCGCCGCCTGGCTCAGGCCCTGGCTGGCGGTGAGCCCGATCATGGACAGCGCGGTTTCCGCCACGGCCACCAAAAGACGCGTGGCAAAGCCCAGCACCGCGCCGGCCAGAAAGGACAGCGCCAGCGCAATCAGGCCGGCGGCGGAAAATGGCTCGACCTGCGCCGCCTCCAGCCCCGGCGCCCAGGCCCACGCCAGCGCACCCGCCACGAACAGGCGCAGGCTCCAGGGCAGCCGCCCCATGAGCGGGTCGACCGCGGCCCAGCCGAGCAGGCGCGCAAAGACGAACAGCCAGGTCGCAAGCAGTGGTTGTGGAATGGAGAAATCCATGGTTCGCTCAATAATGCACGCGCGCGCGCCGCAAGGCGAGCATTGCATTCTGCGCATGCCGTCGCCCGATTGCCCGGACACAAAAAAGGGCAGCCGGGGCTGCCCAAAAACTCCATATTGAGGAGGGGTGGTTTGAAACGGCTCAGCCGAAAGTGTCCTGGGTAATGCCCTTGTACCAGCCCTGGGCATAATTCGCCTCCTGCACGCGCTGCAGGCGCGGCGCATCCTTGGGACTGAGACCGCCCGCTTCATTGATGCCTTTCAGCACGCCCTTTTCGTCGAGCCGATACACGGCCGCAACGCTGATGCCGTATTCCGGGCTGACCAGGCTGTAGCAGGTGTTGACGTGCGAGGGCAGCGGCGGCTTGACGCCGCGGAACAGCGAGACGATGGCTGCCGCGGTCATCTTGGCGATGTTGTTCGCGGAGTGCCCGGACTTGGGCAAGGCGCCGGCAACGGCAGAGTCGCCGATCACGTGGATGTTCGGCACCTGCGTGGACTCGAAGGTGTGCTGGTTGACCGGACACCAGCCCGCCTCGTTGGCCAGCCCGCTCTTGGATGCGATCTCGCCGGCCCGCTGCGCCGGAATGAAGTTGATGACATCGCCCTTGTGCGTGGTCAGCCCTTCGTCGGTGTAGACCGTGTTGGTTTTCGTATCCACGCGGCTGACCTTGCCGCCCTTGGAGGCGGGCACGAACTCGATCATGCCGGGATACAGCTCGTTCCAGGCATCCATGAACAGGCCCTGCTTGGAGAAGCCTTCCTTGGCGTCGAGGATGAGGATCTTCGAGCGCGGCTTGTGGGCCTTGAAGTAGTGGGCGACCATGCTCGCCCGCTCCGGCGGCCCCGGCGGGCAGCGGAAGGGCATGGGCGGCGGGCAGAGGATGAAGGTGCCGCCGTCGGGCATGGCATGCAGTTGCTTTTGCAGCAGCACCGTCTGCGGGCCGGCCTTCCATGCATGCGGTATCAGCTCGCTGGCCGCCTCGTCGTAGCCCTCGACTGCGTTCCAGCGGAAATCGATGCCGGGCGACATCACCAGGCGGTCATACTCGACGGTCTTGCCGCTGGCAAGGCTGACGACACGCCTGGTCGCGTCGATCGAGGTCACCCGATCCTGCACGACGTTCACGCCATGCTTGCTGCGCAAGGCGTCGTAGTTCTGGGTGATGTCGGTCAGCGTGCGGACGCCGCCCAGCACCCAGTTGCTGCCCGGGCAGGTGACGTAATTGGCATTCTGCTCGATCATGGTGACGTTGAGCGTCGGATCGTAGATGCGCAGATACTTGGCACACGTCGCGCCGCCGAAGCCGCCGCCGACGACCACGACCCGAGGCGCCGCCTTGGACGACTTGGGAACCGTTTCGCAGCCTGCGTTCAGGCCCAGCGCCGACGCGGCGCCGCCGGCGCCGAGCAGTTTTACAAAATCCCTACGTGATATGCCAGCCATTGTTATTTCCCCCGCTTCTGAACGTTACCGAAGTACTGCGCCACTTCCTTGACTTCCTCGTCGGTGTAGCCGCTGGCATGACGGCCCATGACCGTCGAGACGCGCTGCCCGGAACGATAGCCTTGCAGGATGCTCTCCATGCGTTCGGCGGAAATGTCGTTGATGGAGGGAATGGACCCCGGGCTGACGCCGTAGGTACCATGGCAGGTGTAGCAGGTCGTGGCGATGACTTGCGCACGGGAAATCTCCTGCGCCTGGATCGTTGTGGCACCAGCTAGTGCCAGGGTGCCAGCCAAGCCGGAAAAGACGGCTTTGCTGAGTTTGCTAGAAAAAAACATGGGCTAGTCTCCATTGTAAACGTTGCGATTTTTTTAATTTGAGGCGAACCTCATGCAGCCCAGGCGGAAATCCCGGCATGCATTTCAATTTCATTGCAACGACCACCTCTTGCAGTGGCTTTCTGGTTATTCAATCAAACGTTCGAGTCTGCTAAAACGCCGACGCCATAGGCATGCCTCCTCCTTACTTGTTAAAGCTCCAGAAACAGATGAATGAAATCCTGTTGCCGCGGGCGTCAAATATCGACACCCCATTGCATTTCGCCGCCGAGTTTTCCGCCGCCCTTGGCCTTCGGTTTTGCCCTTTCCCTGGCAGCCTCTTTTTCCAGTTTTTCCCTTACCTTGGCCAGGGCTTCCTCCCGCTCTTGCAGCTTCGCCAGGGCGGCCTGGCGCTCGCGTTCGGCCTGATCGGCCCGCGCCGCGGCCTCGCGTCGGGCGCGCTCCTGGGCCGCCTCACGTTCCTTGCGTTCTTTCTCGCCTTTGACGGCCGCGCGCTCGGCGGCATCCCTGGCCTCCTGCTGGCGCTTCAGTTCGGCCTCGCGTTTGCGCTCGGCTGCCTGCCTGGCCAGCAATTGCTTGCGTTCCTCACGCAGCCGTGCGTACTCTTCGCGCCACTCCTCGCTGCTTTGCTTGACGCGTTCACCCGCTTCTTTCATTGCCTGGTATTGGTCTTCCACAGTGCCGGACTGTCCCAGGGCAGGCGATGCGAGGAACGGCAGGCTGACCATGGCTGCCAGCAGTGTAGCAAGTAAATTTTTCATGATCCATCCTTCTCCACTACATTAGTAATTCAAGGAATTACGATGTATTTAATATGCTTTTATCCTTTGATGTTATGTTAGGAGATATCGGACGATCTCGCACAGGCTTTAATGTTTTTTCGTTCCGGGTCGCCAACCGTCCGAAAACGAAGCCGGACGGCACCTGAAATATACGCCCTTGAGAAATCGAGCGCTCACGAATCATTTCATTACGGGAAAAGGCCGCCGGAAGCCGGCTTCGCACTGCGCAATGCAGGGCGCTCCCCCCTGCACGCCTAGTCAATCAGGCCCGGGAATCCGCCCAGGATCTCGCGCGCGAACTCGACCAGGCTGCCGCCCATCCAGGCGCCCAGCAGCGCAAGCGCCAGCACCAGCACCAGCAGCTTGGGCACGAAGGACAGGGTCGGTTCGAGGATCTGGGTGGCGGCCTGGAACATGCTCATGAGCAGCGCCGTGAGCAGCAGCGCGCCGAGCAGCGGCAGCGCGATCCAGAACGCGAGCCACAGGCTTTGCGAGAGCAGACCGTCCATCAGAAACTCGCCACCAGCGAGCCGACCAGCAGGTGCCAGCCATCCGCCATCACGAACAGCAGCAGTTTCAGCGGCAGCGACACCATCTGCGGCGGCACCATGATCATGCCCATGCCGGCGAGCACGCTCGCCACCACCAGGTCGATGATGAGAAACGGCAGGATGACCATGAAGCCGATCTGGAACGCCGTCTTCAGTTCGCTGGTGACGAAGGCGGGGGCCAGCGCGTGGAAAGGCACGGCTTCGGGCTTCTTCAGGTCGACCTTGGCGTCTTCCGTCATGAAGACGGCGAGGTCGGCGGCGCGCGTCTGCCGGAACATGAAGCCCTTCAACGCATCGCCCGCCTTCTCGCGCGCGGCCTCGGCGGCGAGTTGCCCCTGGCTGTAGGGATCGAGGGCCTCGGCCTGGATTTTCTGCACGATGGGATGCATGACGAAATAGGTGAGCAGCATGGCCAGCCCGATCAGCACCAGGTTGGGCGGCGCGTACTGGTTGCCGAGTCCCTGGCGCAGCAGGAAGAAAACCACCGCCACGCGAGTGAAGGCGGAAAGGCTCAACAGCAGCGCGGGCAGGAAAGGCAGCAGCAGCACGTAAGGCAGGCTGTCGGCGGGAATCGTATAGGTCTGGCCGCCCGGCGCAGGCGAAGCCTGGAACAGCGTCAGCCCCTGTCCGGCGGCGAGCGCGTCGGTGCCGGCCAATAATCCTGCCGCCATCAGGACGGCAAGCAACATCAAAAAAACATGTGAACCACGGGGAACACGGGGCGCACGGGGGAAAATATTGGGTGCATGAACCTCTTGAACTTCAAGCAGGCCATCCGACGACCGATGAGCGCAATCGGACAAAGCCCCCGCCTTAACCCCGTGTTCCCCGTGCGCCCCGTGGTTCGCTTTTTTTTCTGGAACCAATCCCCTCATGCGTTTTCTCCGGGCTTGGGCAGGGTGTGCAGCGTGCGCACCTGGCCGCCGCCCACGCCCAGCACCAGCCAGGTGTTTTCCACTTCCACCACCACCACGCGCTCGCGCGGCCCCACCAGCGTGGCGCCGACAACCTTGACCGGACCGGGCTTGCCGACTTGCGGCAGATAGCGCTTGGCGAGCCAGGCCGCAAGCACGAACAGGCCCAGTATGAGCACGAGCGACAGCAGCATGCCGGCGATGCCCGCCGCACCGTCCGCCGCCCGCGCCGCGGGGCTCGCGGCCAGCAGAAGCACGCCCGAGATTGTTTTCATGCCTTCTCCCTGATGACGCGACGCGCCCAGTCCGCGACTTGCGCGCCACTCCATGATATGTCGATCGGCCCCTGCCTGCCGCCCATGCCGATGCGCAAGCGCATGGCCTGCGGCCAGACCGCCTCGCCGGCATTGAGCGCGCTTTCCGCGAGCGTGCGGCGAACCAGGCGCTTGAACGGCGCGACCAGCGCCTCGTCCCTGATTGGCCCGTCCGAGGCTGCAGGCTTGCCGCCCAGCCGCAGGGCCAGCCAGGCAGCGGCAATTTGCGGCTCGATGATGATCACGGGTTCATCGCCGGCGGGCTTTCCGGCCGGCTCACAGGGAATTTCGCGAACATCGACGGGCACGGCCAGGCTCGCAATCAGCCGCTGCTGCAGGCGATGCGCGAACGCCCGCAGCGGCGTGCCCGGTTGCAGCGCCTGCAGGCAGGCGCGTTCGCGCGGGTCGAGGGCGGGCAGCCGCATCATCCCTTCCACCCTCCGCGGGCTTGCGGAATGGCGGATTGCGCATCGTCGCCGAAACGCAAGGCATGGGCGCTGCGGGCGGACAGTTCGTCATGCAGGCGATGTTCGCGTCTTTCTTCCAGCCTGCGCTGTTCGAGCATATGGCGCTGCGCCAGCAATTGCAGGGCTTGCAGCCGCTTTTCCTCCACCAGCCAGGCATCCAGCGCCAGTTGCCATTCGTGGCGCGCACGCCCCATGAGCTGCGCGGCCTGCCGCAAATCCGCCTGCCACTGGTGCAAGGCGGCACCGGCGGCCTGCGCCACGGCGGCGGAACAGCCCTGGCGCATTTTCGCGCTGAGTTCGCCTGTATAGGCATGCCGCCGCTGCGCCAGCCTGACCTGGTGCGTGCGCGCATTGAGCCAGGCCACATAGGCGACTTTCACCGCGCGCGATTTCGCTTCCGCCCTGCGTTCCGCAAGGTCAAGCGCGGGCTGCAGGGGAAAGGCCGCCATCAGGGCAGCACCTCGGAAAGTTCGCTGCGCGCCTGGCTCATTGTGACGCGCTGCTTCATGTCCTGGGCCATGAAGGCCTGCATCGCCGGCTGCAGCTTGATGGCCTCGTCCAGCACGGCATCCGCGCCCGGCACGTAGGCGCCCACGGCAATCAGGTCGCGGCTGCGGCGATAGCGCGAATACAGGTACTTGAAGCGGCGGATGCGCTCCATGTCTTCGGCCCCGGTCAGGTCCTGCAAGGTGCGGCTGATGGAGGATTCGATGTCGATGGCGGGATACAGCCCCGCATCGGCGAGGTCGCGGCTCAAAACGATGTGGCCGTCGAGGATGGAACGCGCGGCGTCCGCGATGGGATCCTGCTGGTCGTCCTGCTCCATGAATACGGTGAAGAAGGCGGTGATCGAGCCGCCGCCGCTCCTGGCATTGCCGGCACGCTCGCAAAGTTGCGGCAGCCTGGAAAATACCGAGGGCGGATAACCCTTGGTCGCGGGCGGCTCGCCGATCGCCAGCGCGACCTCGCGCTGGGCCATGGCAAAGCGCGTGAGCGAATCCATGATGAGCAGCACGTGCCTGCCCTGGTCGCGGAAGTATTCGGCGATGGCCATGGCGTAGGCCGCGCCGTTCAGCCGCATCAGCGGCGGCGAATCGGCCGGCGCCGCCACCACCACGGAGCGTGCCATGCCCTCGCGGCCGAGATTGTTCTCGATGAAGTCCTTGACCTCGCGCCCGCGCTCGCCGATCAGGCCCACCACCACGACATCGGCATCGGTGTAGCGCGCCATCATGCCCAACAAAAGGCTTTTGCCCACGCCGCTGCCGGCGAACAGGCCCAGGCGCTGGCCGCGCCCGACGCTGAGCAGCGCATTGATCGAGCGCACGCCGACGTCGAGCGGCTCGCGGATCGGTGCGCGGCCCAGCGGGTTGAGCGAGCGGGCGTAGAGGGGCACGCGACGCTCTGCGACCAGAGGGCCGAGGCTGTCGAGGGCGCGGCCGGCGCCGTCCAGCACGCGGCCCAGCAACTGCGGCCCGACGGCAACCTGGCGCACGCGATCCTGGACCCGCCGCTTGGGTGTGTAGCGCTGCCCCATGCGCGGCGGCTGCGCCGCAAGGGAATTTTCCGGCGCCACGCGCGCGCCCGGCATCACGCCGTAGACATCGGTGGAGGGCATGAGCAGCAGGCGCTCGCCGGAAAAGCCCACGACCTTGGCGTCCACGCTGGGCCCGCCGGGCACCTGCACCAGGCACTGGCTGCCGATGGGCAGGCGCAGGCCCACCGCTTCCATCACCAGGCCGGCCACGCGCGTAAGGCGTCCGCTTTCCGCCCAGGGCTGGGCGAAGCCCACCGCGCGCCGGCAGTCGGCAAGGTATTCGCGGAAGCGCACGCTGCGTTCCATGCCCCTTATTCCAGCCAGTTCCTGTTGGAACCCAGCACGGAAATCACCTGGCGCCAGCGCGTCTGCAAGGTGGCATCCAGATCGCCGTTCGGGGTTTCGATCAGGCAGCCGCCGCGCACGATGCGCGCATCCTCGACGATGCGCAGACGACTCTTGTCGAGCAGTTCGTTGAGGATGGGCCGCACCAGTTGCGCGTCCTCCGGATTCAGCAGCAGGCGGGCTTCGCGCGTGGTTTCCGTCATCTGCTGCAAGGCCTGCTTGACCACGTCGAGTATGCGCTCCGGGCGCGCGGCAAGCTCGCCGGCGATGACCTGTCTGGCCACGTCGAGCGCGAGGCTGAGCACCTCGTCGGCCAGACGGAAATCGAGCGCATCGAGCGCCCCGCCCAGGCTCTCCGCCAGCTGGCGCAGGCGCCGTGTCTCCAGTTCCATTTCGTTGCGCGCCTGCCCGATGCCGGCCTCGTAGCCCTGCCTGCGCGCATCCTCGAAAGCCAGCCGGATGCGCTGCCGGGCCTCCGCCTCCGGCTCGCCGTCGCCTGCCGGCACGGCTTCGAGGCCTTCCCAGCGCTCGAATGCGCTGCGCGTATCGGGTGCGTCTTCGCTCATGATTCGAGTTCCGCCTTTGCCAATTCCAACCGTGCCAGGTCAATTTCTCCGGTGCCGGCCATTTGCCGCAGCAGTCCGACCGTTTCCGCCTGTGCCGACTCGATGTCGCCGAGCTTCGTCGCGCCCAGCGATTCGAGATCATCCCTGAGCCGGCGCGCCGCCGTGTCCGGCATGCGAGCCAGCAGCGCCTGCACCAGGTCGGGGTCGGCGCCCTTCAGCGCCAGCAGCAGGGTGTGGCCCGGCACGAGCTTGAAGAAGCGGGTGCGGCTTTCGGCGGGCAGGCGCGCGATGTCCTTGAGTTCGAGTTGCTGCGCCTTCAACTGGCCCAGCAATTGCGGCGAATGCAGCGCAAGCCCGGACTCGATTTCCTCGCGGGCTGCAGGCGAGAGGCGTGCCAGCAGATCGGCCGCCAGGCCTGCGCCATCCCGGTCCTGCTCCGTTTCGTGCAACTGCCGCGCAAGCCAGTCCTCCATTTCGCGCATGGCCTCGGCCGGCGCGCCCTGCCATTCGGCAAGCCTGCGCACGACCTCTTCGCGCTGCGCATCCGGCAGCCACTCCAGGGTGGCGGCGGCATGCGTGCGGTCGAGTTGCGCGAGCACAGCCGCTATCAGTTGCGGAGGCTCGTCCTTGAGCAGGGCGGCAACTTCCGCCGGCTCCCTGAAGGCCAGCACCCGTACGCTGCCGGCAGTGCCGGCAATGCGCGACAACAGCAGGCGGGCGCGTTCCTCGCCCAGCGCGCGGGTCAGCGCCGCTTCCAGGAACTGGTCGGCATCCGCGCCGATGCCGGTCTGTCGCGAGGCCTCCGCCTCGTATTCGTCGATGACGGCCTGCACGCGTTCGCGCGGCAAGGCGCCCAGTTCGCGCATGACGCGACCCAGTTCGCCGACTTCATAAGGCGACAGATAGCGAAATACCTGGGCCGCAGCATCCTCGCCCAGCGTGAGCAGCAGCGCAGCGGCTTTTTCCAGGCCCGTGCGATTCATGCGGCGCCCCCGGGCGTCACTGGCCCTGCATCCATAGTTTCACCACGCTGGCCGCAACCCTGGGATCGCCGAGCACGCGCTGGCGCAGGCTGTCGAGGCGCGCATCGAACAATTCGCCGGGCGCCGGCGCCGCGGCGGCCTCGGCCGCCTCCGCCGCCCTGCGCCGGCGACGGCGCGCGCGCAAAAACATCAGCAGGAACACGAGCGGCAGGGCCAGCAACAGGCCTGCATAAACGGGCAGCAGTTCATCGTCGAGTATCGAGTAGCCGGGCAGCGGCGGAGCAGCGATGGGGATCCTGCGCGCCGGCTTCTCGGAAAGTGCGGCAACGGGTTTTTCTGCGACGGCGAAAGGCAGTGCGATCACCTGCAGATTGTCGCCGCGCCCGGCATCGAATCCGACGGCCTGTCTTGCCAATGCCGCCAGCTGATCCAGTTCGGCAGCTTCGATGCGCGCGCTTTCGTCCACCACGACCAGGCTGGAAACCTGCCGCAGGCTGCCGCGCGGTTCGCGCACGTGACGCACGCTGCGGTCCACGGTCCCTGCCACCGTACCGGTGCGGCGCGAGCTTTCGATGGTCTCTTCGCTCTCGCTGAAGTCGACCCTTGCCGTGACCTGCACCTTGAAAGCGGTATCGCCAAGCACCGGCGACAGCACGCGCTTGATGCGGCCCGCGAAATCGCTTTCCAGGCGGCGCGCATATTCGATCTGGTTCGGGCTGAGTCCGCGGTAGACGCCCGAAACCCCGGCGGCGAGCAGCGCGCCGCTCTGGTCGACCACGCTCACCTGCCCTGGATTCAGGCCAGGCGTGCCGCCCGCCACGATCTGGCGCAGGGACTCCACCGTTTCCTCGTCGAGCCGCACTCCGGGCTTGAGTTCGACCAGCACCGCGGCGGCAGGCGGCGCCTGCTCGCGCAAAAAGGCCGACTGCCTGGGCAGGGCGAGATGCACGTGCGCGGATTCGACCGCGTCGATGCTTTCCACCGAACGCGCAAGCGTCGCTTCCAGGCTGCGCTGGTAATCCATCCGTTCCTGAAAGGACGAGACGCCGAAGCGCGGACCGGAAGCATCGCCCGCGGGTTCGTCGCCCCGCGGCAGCCCCTGGGCGGCCAGTTTGTAGCGCGCGACATGCAGTTGTTCGGCTGGCACCTGGATCGCGCCATCGGCCTCATCCAGGCGATAAGGAATGTCGAGGCGCTCCAGCGCCACGACCACCTCGCCACCGTCGCGGTCGGACAGTTCGGCAAAAAGTACGCGGTATTCGCGCGGCGCTTGTGCGTCCCCCCAGAAAAGCGCTGCCGGCAGCGCCAGCAAAAGCAGGATGGCCGCCCACCAAACCGGCTTTCTTGCAGGGCTGGCGGCAGCGTAGACATCGCGCAATCCGGTAAAGGTCAGTCCGTCGGCCATCGCGTGGGCAAGTTTCCTCCAGTTGTGTCCCGGCAGCCCGCAATCCCCGCCTCGGGCGCGCCGCGCTTATGCCCGGATTATAACGGTGTCACAGCAAATCCGGCGCGATCACGGCGCGCAGCACGAGCGCATTGCCCGCCGCCCGGCCGCGGCTGGAAAACCACCATGCTCCCGCCTTTTTCAGGGAAAGCGAGCCTTGCGCGCCCAGGAGGTGCGCCGCCGCCTCACCAAGGTCCGGCTGGTGTCCCGCGATCAGCACGCATTCGTCATTGCCGTCCGGCCAGCCTGCGGCTTCGAGGATGTCCCTTACGCCGGCGCCGGGGGCAAGCCTGGGCACGGTTTCGATGTCGCGGTTCAGCGCCTGCGCCGTTTGCTGCGCGCGCGCAGCCGGGCTGGCCAGCACGCGGCACTTCCCGGGCAGGCGCGTGTTGAGCCAGGCGGCCACTTTCGCCGCCTGCTTGCGCCCCCTGGGCGTGAGCTCGCGCGCGAGGTCGTCTATGCCGTCTTCGGCTTCGGCATGGCGCCACAGGATCAATTCCATCTGTTCTCCTCTGCTTTCTTGTCGGCACCAGGACGGCGCCCGGTTCTTGCGTCTATCGCCAGGGCGGCGCCAGGCGGAAAAATTGTTGCAGCGTAGGCTCGATTTCGGAAATACGCTCCTGCATGCGTGCCTCCACGCTCTCGGCAAGCTTCGCGGCCATGGCCCCGAGGCGGCCGTCCTGATTCAGCCGGCCGAGAAAGCCGAGCGCGGTGACCGCATCGTTGAGCGCACCGAGTTCGTCCTGCAAAATCGCGAAGCTGGCCGCGAACTTCTTCTGCCCGCCGAACAGGCTGCCCATGGACTCCAGCGCGTAGCGCAGACGCTTCACGCGGATGCGAAGGACATGGCGCTCCTGCGGGGTTTTCTCGGCGAAGCCCTCGCCTGCGGCAAGCACGGCGGCATGCAGGCGATCGATCCTGCGCGCCGCCAGTTTCACCAGTGCGGGCTTTCCCGGTGCGCCAGGGTGCATGTTCAGCCAGTGATGCAGGGCCAGCAGGTCGGCGCCGGTTTGCGGCCGCCGCACGAACCCCAGCGCGGCATCGCGCGCCTTGCGGCGGGCGGCCTGCGCGCGCCCCGACAACAGCGTTTTTTCCGCGGGGGGGACGGCTTCGAGCAAGGAAGGCATCGTGTCCAGCACGAACACGTCCCAGTCCCGCGCCGCACCCAGCGCCCGCCCCAACTCGGCGATGCGCGCCATTTCCGCAGCGGGCAGAGGGCAGTTGTTCTTGAACAGCCGCGCCGCCGAGCGCAGGCGCCTGACCGCGACCCGCGCCTGGTGCAGATATTCCGGATCCTTCTCCTGCAACAGTCCGGGCAGGTTGGCCTGCAACTGGGCAAGGCCGGCGCGCGCGATCTGCGCGAAGCCAGCGCCGGCCGGCATGGACTTGTGCAACCGGGCCTGTAGCGCGCCGGCCGGCTTGCCGGGCCTGCCGGCGGCAAGCCGGACACCGCGCTCGGCCTTGCTGGCGTCGAAGGGAACCAGCAGCACCTGCTGCGCCAGCGTGTGCGCCAGGACGTACAGCGCCTCCGCCGAGCCGGACTTGAGTTCGAGTTCGACCTCGCACAGCGGCTCGGATTTTTTGCCCGCGACGATCTCTCCGACATCGAGCGCGGCTTCCACGCGGCTGCCGTCCGGCGTGCGCAGGTTCCAGGCCGTGCGCAGAAAACGGGTTTCGTACACCGGCGCAAGCCGGGCGCGCCATTTCTTCTTGATCAGCCTGTCCGCGGTTTCCGCCGGCAGGCGCGAAAAGTCCGGCACGGGCTTGTCTACCGCGGTTTCCAGTTCCAGTCTTTTGGACAGGCCGCCGCTTCTCTCTCCCTCGGTCTTCAGGGTTTGCACCCAGCCGCGCCCGATCCTGCGCACGCGCAGCGCAATACCGTGCCGGGCGAGGGCGAAATCGGGCGTATCAAAATAAAGGGTGCGCAGCCGCGCCTGCCGCGGGCGCGAACGCTTGAGCCGCGGCAGCGAGCGAAACGCCTCGATGTCGCCCTCTTGCAGCCAGAGCTTGAGTTCGGTTTCGGATGACATGATTGTCAAGGGCCGCGATAGATGGGTGGGAGCGGTTTTGCTAGCATCGACTCAACTATAGACAGAAAAGCTCGCCACGCTCGTTACCGACCATGCCCCAGCCCTTGCCAGAACAGCTCATCAACCGCGAACTCGGCATCCTCGAATTCCAGCGCCGCGTGCTGGCGCAGGCCGAGGACGAGTCCACGCCCCTGCTCGAACGCCTGCGCTTCCTGTGCATCGTGTCGAGCAACATGGACGAGTTCTTCGAGGTGCGCGTGGCGGGCCTCAAGGAACAGATCAAGGCCGGCATTTCCACGTCTTCGCCGGACGGCCTCACGCCTCGCCAATCTTATGGCGAAGTCCAGCGCGTCGCGCACGAACTGGTGGCGAAGCAGTATCAGCTGCTCAACCAGACCATCCTGCCCGCGCTGGGCGAGCTCGGCATCCGCTTCATCCGGCGTACGCAATGGAACGAGGCGCAGGCTGCGTGGATACGCGATTATTTCTTCCGCGAACTCATGCCGGTGCTTACCCCGATCGGCCTGGACCCCGCCCACCCTTTTCCGCGCGTGCTCAACAAGAGCCTGAATTTCGCCGTGGAACTGAAGGGCAAGGATGCCTTCGGCCGCAATTCCGGCGCGGCCGTGGTGCAGGCGCCGCGTTCGCTGCCGCGCGTCATTCGCCTGCCGCAGGAAACCGCAGGCTGCGAATACGGCTTCGTGTTCCTGTCTTCCATCCTGCACGCGCACGTGGGCGAGCTGTTCTCCGGCATGACGGTGGAGGGCTGCTACCAGTTCCGCGCCACCCGCAACTCCGACCTGTTCGTGGACGAGGAGGAAACCAAGAACCTGCGCCAGGCACTGCAGGGCGAACTGCCGCACCGTCACTTCGGCGCCGCCGTGCGGCTCGAAGTGGCCGACAACTGCTCCGCTACCATGGCGGATTTCCTGCTCGCCCAGTTCGAGCTGGACCGCAGCGACCTCTACCAGGTGCACGGCCCGGTCAATCTGGTGCGGCTGATGCAGGTGCCGGACTGGGTGGACAGGCCAGACCTCAAGTTCCCCGCCTTCACCCCCAGCCTGCCGGCGCGCGTGGGCAAGGCCGCCAACATGTTCGATGTGATCAACAAGGGCGACCTGCTGCTGCACCATCCCTTCGAATCCTTCCAGCCGGTGATCGACTTCATCGGGCAGGCCGCCATCGACCCGCAGGTGGTCGCCATCCGCCAGACGGTGTACCGCACCGGCACCGACTCGCAACTCATGAGCGCGCTGATCCGTGCGGCGCAAAGCGGCAAGGAAGTCACCGTGGTGGTGGAACTGCTGGCGCGCTTCGACGAGGAAGCCAACATCAACTGGGCGGCACAGCTTGAGGAAGCCGGCGCGCACGTGGTGTACGGCGTGGTCGGCCACAAGACCCACGCCAAGCTCGCGCTCGTGATCCGCCGCGAGGAGGGCGGCCTGCGCAGCTATGCGCATCTGGGAACCGGCAACTACCATGCGCGCACGGCGCGCCTGTACACCGACTTCGGCCTGATGACGGCGAACCCGGCCATCACTGCCGACGTCAACCAGATCTTCACCCAGCTCACCGGCCTGGGCCGCGCCGGCAAGCTCAAACAACTGCTGCAATCGCCCTTCACCCTGCACCCGGAAATCCTTGCCGCCATCGAGCGCGAAACCGTCGCCGCCAGGGCCGGGCAGCGCGCCGCCATCATCGCCAAGATGAACGCGCTGCTCGAGCCGAAGGTCATCGCCGCGCTGTACGAGGCCTCGCAAGCAGGCGTGAAGATCGACCTCATCGTGCGCGGCGTCTGCGCACTGCGTCCCGGCGTGCCCGGACTGTCCGAAAACATCCGCGTGCGCTCGGTCGTCGGCCGCTTCCTCGAACACACGCGGATTTTCTATTTCAGGAACCTGGGCGAGGAACTGATCTACCTTTCCAGCGCAGACTGGATGGACCGCAATTTCTTCCGCCGCATCGAAAGCTGCTTCCCGGTGCTCGATCCCAGGCTGAAGAAGCGCGTGATCCAGGAAGGCCTCAAGCCATACCTGCGCGACAACCAGCAGTCCTGGGAGATGCATGCGGACGGCGTCTACCGCCGTCGCAGCAACAAGCGCGGCAAGCAGTATTGCGCCCAGGCCGAACTGCTGGCGCTGTACTCGGAAAAATAAGCTTCATGATCCGGTCACGGCCGTGTCATGCGGCTGTGGCCTCATGCGCACATGCTCAATCGTGTCATGGGCCTGTTGCGCTCACCCGCCGCACCATTCGTCTCCGGCTTTACGAGACAGGAAACCGCTTCCTTCCGCGTTTCGTCCCATGACTCAGCCGGCGACCCGCCCCCGGAAAGCAGCCGCCGCTACCGCACCCTGTGGATTTCCGACATCCATCTCGGCACGCCGGGATGCCAGGCGCATTACCTGCTGGACTTCCTCAAGCACAACGAATCCGACACGCTGTACCTTGTCGGCGACATCATCGACGGCTGGCAGCTGCGCCGCGGCTGGTACTGGCCGCAGGCACACAACGACGTGGTGCAGAAAATCCTGCGCAAAGCCAGGAAGGGCACGCGCGTGGTCTATGTGCCCGGCAACCACGACGAAATGGCGCGCCAGTTCAGCGGCCTTGCCTTCGGCGAGATCGAAGTGGCCGAGGACACCATACACGTCACCGCAAACGGCAGGCGCCTGCTGGTCACGCACGGCGACCTGTTCGACGGCGTCATGCAGCACGCGCGCTGGCTGGCCTATCTGGGCGACTCGCTCTACAGCATGATGCTGGTGCTGAATCGATGGTTCAACTGGGTGCGCGCGCATTTCGGCTATTCCTACTGGTCGCTGTCGCAATATCTCAAGCACAAGGTCAAGAACGCAGTCAGCTTCATTACCGCCTTCGAGCGCGTGATGACCGAGGAAGCCCGGCGCCGCGAGTGCGACGGCGTGGTGTGCGGCCACATCCACAAGGCGGAGATACGCACCATCGACGGCATTGTCTACAGCAACGACGGCGACTGGGTGGAAAGCCTGTCGGCACTGGCGGAAACCTTCGACGGCGAACTTGAAATCATTTACTGGACCCACTGCCTGGACTCGCCCGCGAAAAAACGGCGCAGCGCGGCCAGGGTCGCATGAAAGCATTAACCACGGGGAGCACGGGGGACACGGGGAAACCACAAGACGGCAGAAAAATAAACTCTGTTCATCTTTCCCGCCGGAAATGCACGCCTCATTTTGATTTGCTCTTCCCCATGCCCCCCGTGGTTAAAAATTTTTTCACGAAAGGAACAGCATGAAAGTCTTGATCGTGACCGACGCCTGGCGCCCGCAGGTCAACGGCGTGGTGCGCACGCTCACCACCACGCAGCGAGAAATGGAGGCGATGGGGCATCAGGTGGACATCCTTTCGCCGCTGGAATTCCGCACCCTGCCCTGCCCCACCTATCCCGATATCCGCCTGTCCTTGCTGCCCGGGAAGAGGGTCGACCGGCGCATCCGCGAGTATGCGCCGCATGCGCTGCACATCGCCACCGAAGGCCCGCTTGGGCTGGCCGCGCGGCGCTATGCGCTGAGCAAGGGCGTGCCTTTCACTACCGCCTACCACACGCGCTTTCCGGAATACGTGCAGGCGCGCTTCGGCGTGCCGCTGTCCTGGACCTACCGCTTTCTGCGCTGGTTCCACGGCCCCTCGCGCGCGGTGATGGCGCCGACGAAAGTGGTCAAGGCCGATCTGGAAAAGTTCGGCTTCAACAACGTGGTGATCTGGTCGCGCGGCGTCGACCTGGACATCTTCAGGATGCAGGAAATCAACCGCCTCAACTCCGCGCCGCCGATCTTCCTCTATGTGGGGCGCGTCGCGGTGGAGAAGAATATCGAGGCCTTCCTCAAGCTGGACCTGCCCGGCTCCAAATGGGTCGCAGGCGACGGCCCGGCCATGGCCGGACTGCGCGCGAAATACCCGGAGGTGAATTACCTGGGCGTGCTCAACCAGCACGAACTGGCCGAGGTGTACGCCTCGGCGGACGTATTCGTGTTTCCCAGCAAGACCGACACCTTCGGCCTGGTGCTGCTGGAGGCCATGGCCTGCGGCCTGCCGGTGGCGGCCTATCCCGTCACCGGCCCGATCGACGTGCTGGGCGATTCGAACGCCGGCATCATGCACGAGGACCTGCGCGAAGCCTGCCTCGGCGCGCTCGAGATCGACCGCGCCGCCGCCCGCGCGCACGCCGAGAAATTCTCCTGGCGCGCGGCGACCGAACAGTTCATCGGCCACCTTCAGGTCTCGGAGCAGCCAGGGTTGGCGGGCAAGACGGCCGAGTCTGCAGCCTAGGGCTTGTCAGCCGTACTGCACTTTCAAGCCAACGTCGCCCCAATAAGCGGCCTCTTCCTCCAATGCGCGCCGGGTAAGCTGGTTTTCCTTCAGCCAGGCCTGCGGCAGGCGCAGGCGATAGCCCTTGGCCGTCGCCTCGGCCTCTATTTCCGCCAGCTCGGGTTCGGCGCGGTTGCGGCAAAGAATAACGGCCTGGCGCAATGACCACGCCAGCGCACGGTCGCCATCAGGCAGCGCATCCCCGGCCATGAACTGCGGCACCTTGGCCAGTGCGCCGCGCTGGGCGCGCACCAGCAGCGCCAGGCGCTCCTGGTCGGTGCGGGAAAAGCCGGGCATGTCGGCATTTTCCAGAATGTAGGCGCCGTGCTTGTGGTAGCCGGAATGGGCGATGGAAATGCCGATTTCATGCATGCGTGCGGCCCAGGACAGGAAGCGACGCGCTTCCTTTTTCTCGTCCTTGCCTGCCGGAAGCGCACCCTTGAACAGGCGCAGCGCCAACCCTTCTACCCGCGCCGCCTGTTTCGTGTCGACGTGGTAGCGGCGCATGAATTCGGCCACGGTTTCCTCGCGCATGTCGTGCTCGGATATTCGGCCCAGCAGGTCGTAGAGGATGCCTTCGCGCAATGCGCCGTTGGCAGGGTTCATCTGCCTGATGCCGAGTTCGGCGAACAGGCCGGAGAGGATGGCGAAACCGCCGGCAAGCACCGGCCGGCGGTCGGCACGCATGCCCGCAAGCTCGACCTTGTCTACGTGCCCGGCCTTGAGCAGGGCGTCGCGCAACTGCGCCATGCCCTCCACGGTGATGCCATGACTCCAGCCGTTTGCTTCGAGGATGTCGGCAACGGCGCGAATGCTGCCGGACGACCCGACGGCCTCGTCCCAATGTCCGTGGCTGAAATCGGCCTCGATGCCCTGGGCAACGAGACGCGCCTGCAGTTCGGCTTCCTTCATGGCGGCTTTGTCCAGCTTGCCGCCGGGAAAGAAACGCAGCGAAAAGTTGACGCAGCCCATCAGCAGGCTTTCGCGGCTTTCCTGCCGGCTGCCGCTGCCGATGATGCATTCGGTGGAACCGCCGCCGATGTCGACCACCAGGCGCCGGCCGTTCGAGGGCGGCAGGCTGTGGGTCACGCCGAGATAGATCAGGCGCGCCTCCTCGCGTCCGGCGATGATCTCGATGGGGAAACCCAGTGCCTGCTCGGCCTGCTCAAGAAAACCATCGGCATTCTTTGCCACGCGCAGCGCGCTGGTGCCCACGCAGCGCACCGCGCCCTCCGGCAGGCCGCGCAGGCGCTCGTTGAAGCGCCTGAGACAGTCGAGCGCGCGCTGCTGCGAATCGGCATCGAGGCGCTTGTTCTTGTCCAGCCCCGCCGCCAGACGCACCGGCTCCTTCAATGCATCGAGCAGATAAAGCTGCTCGCCCTGCACCCGCGCCACCTGCAGTTTAAAACTATTGGAGCCGAGGTCGACCGCCGCCAGGGTTTGATAGCCCATACTCTCTCAACAAAAAATCCGAAAAACGTATTGAACCACGGGGGGCACGGGGAACACGGGGGAAAGAAGAATCAAAAAATGAATTTCGAATTTGGCTCAAAGAACCAGGCAAAAGACACACCAAATTAATTTTGTTTTCCCCGTGTGCCCCGTGTCCCCCGTGGTTTGAATATTTTGCCTCTCACGCCGCCCAGCTTGCGAACATGAACAGCGCGGCCAGCACCATCCACACCACGAGGCCGCGCCAGATCATGCTGTTTGCACTGTCGATCTGGTCGGCATCGGGTTCGTCGCCGACACCGATTTCGCTGCGTTCCAGCCATTGCCCGCCCACCGCCAGGGGCAGGCCGAGCCTCACGCCCATGGCGCCGGCGCCGGCGACCAGCGCAACGCTTTCCTCTGCATCTGGCCAGGTCCGGGCTTGCGTGCGCCAACAGTAGAGCGCGTCCTCGAAATTGCCCGCCACGGCGTAGGTCAGGGCGGTCAGCCGCACCGGCACCCAGTTGAGCGCATGGAATATCCTGCCAACGGCAGCGGAAAACTGCGGCGTGGCTTCGCGCCAGCGCAGGGACGATACCGAGGCCAGGCGAAACAGCACCGCACCGGCCGGCCCCAGGAGCATGAACCAGAACAGCACGCCGAAGGTTTGCCGGTGGCTGTGCGAGAACAGCCGTTCCATGGCGACGGAGGCGATCTCGCGCGGGCCGAACTCGTCCGCATCGCCGCCGCGCCAGGCCTGCAGTGTCCTGCGCGCCTCGTCCAGCTGCCCGGCACGCAGCTTGCCGGCGATGTCTTCCGCGATGCTGGCGTAATACTTGAGACCCATGGTGAGATACAGCACGCTGACGCCCCAGGCCCAGCCAAGCAGGACGTTCAGGCTGCCCAGCCAGTCCCCCACCAGCCACGCCAGGAAAGCGGGCGGCAACACGGCCGCACACCATGCGGCCACGCCGTGAAACTGCTCGCCGCCGTCCAGCTTTTCGCGAAGGAAGCTGGCGTAGCGCGCGAAATACTCGAAGTGCGCCAGCGGCCTGCGCAGCGGGTGATAGTGTTCGAGCACGAGCGCGGCCAGAAGGCTGAAAAAAATCATGGCGCTGCGATTTCCACGGTCAGCTCTCCAATGCGCACGGGCGTGCCCGACGGGCGATAAATCTCGACGGCGGGCAGCGTGATGTCGCGGCCCCCGGGCGCCAGCTCGTCCGCCAGGGCCTGATAGGCCTTGCTCGGCGCCAGCGCGACCGCCGCCTCCACCGTGGCGGCCAGCACCTTCCTGCGCGGAATCACCTCGCTCATCAACTCCTTGGGCAGTCTTGCGTCGAGCGGAACACGGTAGCCCGTCCTGGCACGCTGCTCGGGCTTCGCGGTCGTGCGCGGATCGGTGAGCAGGACGGTGATGGTGTCGCCCGGCGCGATGCCCCCCTGCTCCAGCAGCGCGAACACCCTGGCCTGGGTCTTGGGCAGCTTGCCGAGGTCGCCTTCGTGCTCGAGATAGGCGTAGAAATGCGGGCCAGATTCCATCTCCGCCACCACCACCCGATTGAATCCGCCCCACCACCAGTAGATTGCCAGCAACGGCAGCACGAATGCCAGAATGAATGCCGGCCACTGTTTCCTGATCAAAGCCATACTTCCCATACGGGTGGAAGATAACATACGCGCCTTATAATTTGTTTTCATCCCCACCTGCCGCAACCGGAGAACGACATGCCGGGAGTCTTCTTGCTGCTCATCCTGTTTGGCCTCAGCGGCCTGTCTCATGCGCTCGATGCCGGCGTCACCGTGCCGATGCAAGCGGTCAAGGTCGGCCGGCACAGCTACTGCGTCGAAGGCCAGGCCGGCCCGGCCTCCAGCGGCAACCAGGGCTTCATGTCCAATGCGGGCTTCGTCGTCACGCGCGAGGGCGTGGTGGTGTTCGACAGCCTCGGCACGGTACCGCTGGCGCGAAAGATGCTCGGCCTCGTCCGCAGAATCACGACGCAGCCGGTCAAGTACGTGATCGTCAGCCATTACCACGCCGACCACTACTATGGTCTGCAGGTTTTCAAGGAAGCAGGCGCGCAGATATGGGCGCACAGGAACGCCAAAGGACAGACCCGGACCGAGGCCGCGCTGCAGCGCTTCGAGCAGCGCAAACCGGAGCTGTTCCCCTGGGTGGACGAAAGAACCCGCCTCCTCGAACCCGATGTCTATCTCGAAGGCGACACCGATTTCGTGCTGGGCGGCGTGCATTTCGGCATTCGCCACGTGGGGCCGGCGCACAGCGCGGAAGACCTTGCGCTGTTCGTGAAGGAGGACGGCGTGCTGTATGCGGGCGATCTGGTCTTCAAGGGGCGCGTGCCCTTCGTCGGCGATGCCGACTCCAAGGCCTGGCTCGCCTCGCTCGATAAGCTTGTCGCAATGAAGCCGCGCGTGATGGTGCCGGGGCACGGCTCGGTCAGCCGCTCGCCGTCAAAGGACCTGGCCTTGACGCGCGACTATCTCACCTATCTGCGCAGCGAAATCGGCAAGGCGGCGGCCGATCTGGAGCCGTTCGAGGAAGCCTACGCACGCATCGACTGGTCGCGCTTCAGCGGACTGCCCGCATTCGACGCGGCCAACCGGCCGAACGCCTACAACACTTACCTGCTGATGGAACGCGAGCTGCTGAATCAGTAGGCAAACCGCAATGCCGGCTAGCCGGCGAGCAGTTCGGTGTTGCCGTGTGACATTTCCCCCAGCGCGCCGCCGACGGGAAACGACTTTCCGAACCGGTCCTTGACCGCATCCGGGGGCATGGGCCTGCCGACCAGATAGCCCTGGATTTCGTCGCAGCCGATTTCCTTGAGGAATGCGGCGACCTCGGCGGTTTCCACGCCCTCCGCCACCACGCGCATGTCGAGCAGATGGGCAAGACGCACGATGGCGTTGGCGATCTCGGCGTCTTCCTTGTCGATCAGCACGTCGCGCACGAAGCTCTTGTCGATCTTGACGATATCGATGGGCAGGCGCTTGAGCTGCCGCAGATTGGAATGCCCGGTGCCGAAGTCGTCGATCATGACCTGGATGTCGTGCCGGGAGAGTTCCGTCAGCACCTGCAGCGTGGTCTGGGGGTTTTCCATCGCCGTGCTTTCCGTGATCTCCAGGCCGAGATAGGCCGGGTTCATGCCGGTATCCTCGATGGTCAGCAGAATCTCGCGCGCGAGGCCGCCATGCGTAAACTGTCGCGGCGACAGGTTCACGGAAACCATGGGCGGATCGAGCCCGGCCTGCTGCCAGGCCACCCACTGCCGGCATGCGGTTCTCAGCACCCAGTGCCCCAGCGGCACGATCAGTCCGGTGTCCTCGGCCACGGGAATGAATTTGTCCGGGCCGACGATGCCGGTACCGCCCGGGGTCATCCAGCGGATCAGCGCCTCCATGCCGACCATGCGCCCGCTGCGCAGATCGATCTTGGGTTGGTAGAGCAGCGCGAAATCGTCGTTGCGGAGGGCGCGACGTATGCCGTTCTCGATAACCAGCTGCTCGTGGGCCGCGGCATTCATGTCGTCGCTGAAATACTCGAAGCCGCTGCGCTTGAGCTTGGCCTTGTACATGGCCATGTCCGCCTGGCGCAGCAGGGTGTTGGCGTCGCTGGCATCGTCCGGGCAGACGCTGATGCCGATGCTGGCGGTTACCGTGTAAGTGTGGTTGTCGACCTTGAATGGCTGGCTGAGCGCCTCGATCAGCTTCTGCGCCACCCGGCTCGCCGCGCGCAGGGTCTTGGGATGGCTCATCACCACCGCGAATTCGTCACCGCCCAGACGCGCCACGAAATCGTCTCCGCGCAAGACGATGCCCAGCCGGTCGGCGACGATGCGCAGCACTTCATCGCCGATTTCGTGCCCGCGCGAATCATTGATGTGCTTGAAGCGGTCGAGATCGATGAACAGCAGGGAAACCTGCCCGCCCTTGCGCGCGCACTGGCTGATGGCATGTTCGAGATAAACCTGGAAGTAGGTGCGATTGGGCAGCCCGGTGAGCAGGTCGTGATTGGCCAGCTTGTCCAGGCGCATTTCGGACTCGCGCCGTTCCGCCAGCGCGGCCGCCACCAGCAGTCCGCAGATGGCCAGGCTGAACGTGGTGATTTGCGTGCTGAGCAGTTCCAGGAACGGCGCATGCAGCTCCGTGCGGCCGAATTCGTTCAGGTCGCTCGCGATGCGCACCATGCTGACGACCAGCACCAGTGCAGTCGTTGCGCCGGGCGAAAGGCGCAGCGCCACCCACAGCACCAGCGGAAACAGCAGGAACTCGCCGATTCTCCAGGTCTGCTCGCTGCCCGTGCCGAGCATGAGCCACGCCAGCAGCAGCGTCGCCGCCGCTACGCCCGCCCACTCCAGGCGGAACAATTCCCTTTGTGCGCGCCAGTCGTACGGATTGGCGGAAAGCAGCACCGGCGCGAGCAGGATCGCCCCCACCATCTCGGCCGACCAGTGCGACCAAAGGCCCAGCCAGAACTGGTCCCCGGACAGGAAGCCGAACTTGACCAGCGCGGCTGCCGTGATGGCCGCGGACAACATGGTGCCCGCCGGAACGGCCAGAAGGCAGAAGCGGCCGATGTCCCTGACCGAACCGAAGGACAGCTCCCGGCCGGGCACGCCGACGATCCAGGAGACGACCCACGCCCCGAGCGCGGCGCCCAGCGCCATATAGGGCAGGACATCCGGGCTCGCGTATCCCCAGTTCGCGGCAAGCGCGCCGACAAACACCCCGCCTGTCCCCGCCAGTCCGAAGCGCACGGCTGCGGCCGCCGCCACGCCTGCCGCGAGCCACACGGCCGCCATTACGTCGAAGCGCGTTTCCAGGAAATAGCCCAGTCGCCCGACCGCAAAATAGGCCAGTGCCGTCCCCAGCGCGAGCAAGGCGAAACGCCTGGCTTTGCCAAGATCGCTCAGTGCGGAAAAAAACATGCGGGTTTCGGCTGCAGGCCGGTTTGGATAAATGCCTAGACTGCTTGCCTGGGGTCGACTTCCGCGCGCACGGAATCGAGCGCATCCTTGAGCGTTTCCTCGGCCAGTCCGTTCAACTGCTCGGCAAGCATCTCGGCGGCATCGATGGTGTCTTCCTCGTCGGGCAGGGTATCGCTGTCGAGATTGGCCACCAGCACGGCCGCCGCGCCCACCACCTGCAGCAGACGCTGGCGCTCGCCCATGAGCATCTCGATTTCCTTGCGCAGCAAATGGATTTCCTCATCCCTCAGTGCGTGTACAGTCATGGCCGCCTCCAGTGCAATATGCCTGCCCGAAGTGTACCCACAAGCCGCATGGTGCGGAATACCCGGAGCGCAATAGATATGCATTCCCGTGGCAGAGGCGATAATACGGATTTTCCAATACCGTTTTCCGCGCATGTCCGCTTCCGTCCCCCTGTTTCCAGAAATCAGCGCGCCCAATCGCCACGGATTCCTCGAACCGGACGGCATGCACCGCATCTACTGGGAGGAAAGCGGCAACCCTGCAGGCATCCCCGTACTGTTCCTGCACGGCGGCCCCGGCTCGGGCACCTCGCCATTGCAGCGGCGCTTCTTCGACCCGGCCCACTACCGCATCATCCTGTTCGACCAGCGCGGCGCCGGCAGGTCCACGCCCTACGCTGAACTCACGGACAACACCACGCCGCACCTCATCAATGACATCGAACTGCTGCGGCGCACGCTGGATGTCGGCAAATGGCTGGTATTCGGCGGATCATGGGGATCGACGCTGGCACTGGCCTACGGCGAGGCCCATCCGGAGGCCTGCCTCGGCTTCGTGCTGCGCGGCATCTTCCTGTGCCGCAAAAGCGAAATCGACTGGTTCCTCTACGGCATGCGCGCGCTGTTTCCCGAGGCCTGGCGCCAGTTCACCGGCCACATTCCCGAGAACGAACGCACCGATCTGCTTGCCGCCTACCATGCGCGCCTTGTCGACCCCGACCCTGCCGTGCATTTGCCGGCCGCGCGCGCGTGGGGCCGTTACGAGGCAGCCTGCTCCACGCTGCTGCCGAACGAGGCGCTGGTCAGCAGCCACGAATCCGATGCGGTAGCGCTCTCGCTCGCGCGCATCGAGGCGCATTATTTCCTCAACGACATCTTCCTGCCGGAAAACAGCCTGCTCGACAATTTGCATGCAATTCGCCACCTGCCCGCCGTCATCGTGCAGGGCCGCTACGACGCAGTCTGCCCCGTCGTCACCGCCGACGAACTGGCGCGTGCCTGGCCGGAGGCATTCTACGAAGTGATTGCCGATGCCGGACACTCCGCCTTCGAACCCGGCATCGCCCGCGCGCTGATAGAGGCGACCGAAGCCTTCAAGGGCATGCTGGGGCCGGCGGCCGAAACGGTGCAGCCGCCCGCCAAACCCGGGCGGCGCAAAGCGAAGGGTGAATAATGACGTGTTGTAGGCCCGCCCTCGGGCCGATTGGTCATGAATGAGGATCGCGGCGAGGGCGCCGCTCCTGCTGAGAATTGAAATGCCCCTTACCCCTTACGTCTTCGATGCCACCGCCGAGAATTTCCAGCGCCTGGTGCTGGAAAATTCCCACCGCGGCCTGGTAATGGTGCATTTCTGGACGCCCAAGGCCGGCCCCTGCATGATCCTGATGCCGCGCCTGGTGAAGCTTGCCGCCGAGTATGGCGGCAAGTTCCTGCTGGTGATGCTGAACACCGACGAACTGGGCGTGCTCGCGCGCAAGCTCGGCGTCACCAGCGTACCCACGGTCAAGTTCTTCCGCCGCGGCGAAGTGGTCGAGACCGTGCACGGCGCCGAGTCGGACAGGCATTTCCGCGCCCTGCTCGACCGTTTCATCGTGCGCGACAGCGCCAATCTTCATGCGCAGGGACTTGCCGCCTGGCAGCACAACCGCGTTGAGGACGCCAAGCGCATGCTCGCCGCCGCCGCCGTGGACGAGCCCGACAACCCGGCCATGCCGCGCGATCTGGCCAGGCTGCTGTGGGCGAACGGCGAGCACGAGCAGGCGCTGCTGCTGCTGGCCAGCCTGCCCGCCGACCTGCGTGCGCACCCGGAAATCGCCAATCTCCATGCCCATTTCTCGCTCGCGCACGCGGCCGAAACCGCGCCGCCGGATGTCGAGGCGCTCGCCGCCGATGCCGCGAATGCCGAGGCACGTTTCCGTCTGGCGGCGGTCAAGCTGGCGCAGGACGACCCGGCATCCGCGCTCGGCATGCTCGATGCGCTGGATGCGGAACATCCGCAATACCGGAACGGCCTTGTGCGGCAGGCTTTGCTCGCGCTGTTCGATCTGCTCGGCTCCGAGCATGCCCTCACCCGGGAATACCGGGCCAGACTCTCGCAGCGACTGAGTTGAGCGGTTTCGCGCATCCGGCCTTCGAGCCCTACCGCGATCTGCTCTCGCGCCTGCGGGGCGGAACAGGCCTGGATGCGCTGAATGAAATCGCCGAACAGACCGGCATCCGCCATGCGGTCACCGGCAAGGCCCTGCGCTTTGACCGCCTGACGGAAGCGCCTTCGGCCGCACAATACGAGCAGTCCATCGCCGCCAGCGGCAAAGTGCCCACGCGCGAAAACAACCTGCACGATTTCCTGAACGCACTGGTCTGGCTGCGCTTTCCGCAGATCAAGTCGGCGCTCAACCTGCGCCATTGCCGGATGCTGCAAGAACGGCCGGAGGAGCGAAAGCAGCGCGGCCGGCTGCGCGACCGGCTGACGCTGCTGGACGAGAGCGGCGCGCTGGTGATTAGCGGCGCTCCGCCGCTGCTCGCATTGCTGTGCGAAAAGAAATGGGTTGAACTGTTCTGGGATGCCCGGCAAGAAGCCGCTCGGCACATGCGCTTCATCGTCGTCGGCCACGGCCTGCTGGAAAATTGCCTGGCGCCGTTTCCGGGCATGACCGCGAAATGTCTTTGCCTGCCCGCATCCGCAACCCGCCTCGATGCCGTCGACGAACTCGCCGCATCGGCGATCCACGATGCGGAAGCCTTCGAGCTTCCGCCGCTTCCGGTGCAGGGCATTCCTGGCTGGGACAACAACGAAAGCGCGGACTATTATCGCAACACGGCAATCTTCAGGCCGGCCCGCACACCGCCAGCAGCAGCCTGAGTTCCCTGCCCGAGCGAGGGCCATCCCAAGCCGCCGCCTCGGCCCGCCTGGCTTCATAGTGCACCATTACGCCATGTTCGGAGAATTCGGCGCGCGATAGTGTGTTCAAGCGGTGGGCGGCGCAATCGGCCTGCCGAAGAAAGCGTATTTCCCGAATCCTGCGCATGCTCGCAGGGTCCAGTTGCGGTTCGCGCATCAACTCGCGCTCGCGGAACACCCAGTTCTGCCCGCGCCGGCTCAAGCTCGCAGCGTCGACCGATACGCTGATGGCGCCATCCTCATACAGCTTCTGCCAGTCCTCGCCCGCCGATGCGGGCGGCACGAGGCACGCAAGCAGGAAGGCAGCCAGCGGTTTCATCATGCAGGGCGTGCAGCCCCTGCGGTTTCCAGAAGCCAGGCTTCGGCCTCGTCGGCTTCGTCGAACAGGCAGATTTCCGCATCGACGAATATCCGGTTGATCCAGGTGCTCCAGGCGATCCATTCGTTGCTGGTCAGGATGGCGACGCGGCCGAAATCATTGGCATGCTCGCGCGAGAACTTGAGTTCTTCCCAGGCCACGTCGAAGCTGAAGGAAAGCATGTCGCGCAGATCGATCAGCAAATTCACCGCACCCTGGAATTTGATGCCAAAGAGCACGGCTTCCTCGAATTCCCTGTAATCATCGAGCGTGAAACGGCCCAGCACCGACATGCTGATGATGTTGTCCTTGACGTTGATCGCAATCATGGGCTGCCACTCCGGCGTTGGTTGTTGACGTTATCAATATAGCCTCATTCCGGAGCCGCGACACTGCGGCTCGCCCGTACGCTGAGCAGCCCGGCAAGGACGATGAGCAGCATGCCGACCCAGGCCACGAGCGGCGGACGGTCGCCAAGGATTACGCCATATAGCGCGGCGAACCCAACGGTCGAGTAGGCCAGCGCGCCCACCGCAAGGGTGTTGCCGAGCCGGTAGGCACGGGTCATGGCCAGTTGCCCCAGCGTTCCCGTCGCGCCCATGAACAGCAGCAGGGGCAAATCCGCCAGCCTGGGCACCACGAAACCCGCGCCAGCCATCCAGATGCCGCCGCCTATGGTGGCGATCAGGGTGAAGTAGAACACCACGCGCCATTCCGGCTCGCCTTCGCGGCCCAGGGCGCGCACGTTGAGATAAGCCACCGCCGCCAGCACGCCGGAAACGAGTCCGATCAGCCTGGCCGTCATGTCCTCCCCGCCCCAGCCGGGGCGCAGCAGCAGCGCCACGCCGGCGAAACCGATCACCACCGCCGCCGCCAGCCCGTGGCCGTGGCGCTCCTTCAGCCACCATGCGGTGAGCACCGCCAGAAACAGCGGCGAAGTGTAGTTGAGGGTGATGGCCGTCGCCAGCGGCAAATGCGCGATGCCGTAAAAGTACATGACCAGCGCAACAAAGCCGGAGAGGCCGCGCCAGGCATGGCCTGTCGCGTGCCGCGTGGCAAGCGGCGCCAGCCACTGCCGGTAAGTCGCGACGATCACGATGTAGATCGAAAGCAGCCCGAACAGCGAGCGGTAGAAAACCAGTTCCGGCGAACTGAAGCGCTCCGAGGCGAGTTTGACCAGCACGCCCATGAGCGCGAACAAAAAGCCGGCGACCAGCATCCAGGTGGATTTCATTTAAGGAACTAGCTGGACGCAGAAAGATTCATGCACGGGGAGGTAAGTGAGGAGGGGGAGGAAAACCTTGAGCAATACATTTTGCTTTACTCCCTAGCTTCCCTGTCAATGCTTTTGGTTAGCCTTCGGGCCTCTGCGTCAGGCTTTATTTCAAATGCGGCTGAATCTGCCGGCGCAGGAATTCGTGGAAATGCACCATGCCGTCCTCCATGGGTGACTGGTACGGGCCTTCCTCGCTGATGCCCTGCCGATGCAGCGCGCGGCGGCCGTCGTGCATGCGCTGGGCGATTTCGTGGTCCTCGACCGCGGTTTCCATGTAGGCGGCCTGCTCGGCCTCGACGAACTCGCGTTCGAACAGCACGATGTCTTCCGGATAATAGAACTCGACGATGTTGGCCATGGACTCGATGCCGCTCGGCCAGACCGAGGACACCACCAGCACGTGCGGGTACCACTCGACCATGATATTGGGATAGTAGGTCAGCCAGATCGCGCCGTGCCGGGGCTTCTGGCCCTCGCCGTAGCGCAGCACCTGCTCCTGCCATTTCTGGTACACCGGCGAGCCGAATTTCTTGCCGAAGGCCTTGGCCAGGCCCACGGTCTGCACCGAATACCAGTCGCCGTACTGCCACTTGAGGTCGTCGCAGGTGACGAAATTGCCCAGACCGGGATGGAAGGGCTCGACATGGTAGTCCTCGAGGTAGACCTCGATGAAGGTCTTCCAGTTGTAGGGCACGTGATCGACCGTGACCTTGTCCAGCATGTAGCCGGAAAAATCCAGGTCGCCCGCCACGCCCATGCCCGCGAGATCGGCGCGCACATCGCGCGGGCCGTTGAACAGCAGGCCGTTCCAGTTTTGCAGCACGGATCGCGACAGGTTCATGCAGGGATTGCCGGGGAAGTGCGGCGCGCCCAGCAAAGTGCCCTGCGCATCGTAGGTCCAGCGGTGCACCGGGCAGACGATGTTGTCGGCCGGCAGCTTGCCGCGGCCGTTGAGCATGATGGCCTGGCGATGGCGACACACGTTGGACAGCATCTCGATGCCGTTGGCGTTGTTGACCAGCACCCTGGCGCCCTCGAAGCGCTCGAGCGCATGGTAGTCGCCGGCTTCCGGCACCATCAGCACATGGCCGACATAACCCGGGCCGTTGTCGAACAGCAGCTTTTTTTCGAGTTCGAAGATTTCCGGGTCGAAATACCACGACACCGGCAGTTGAGGCGTTGTTGTAGACAGCGCCGAAACAGAATCAGCGAGATTGGACATCCCTACCCACCCCATTCCAGTACCGATCAGGAATCCGTATAGAAAACAAAAACCCCCGACACCCGGCGGACCATCTGTTTGGTCCGCCCAATGAACCGGAGGTTCCCACCCCTAAACTCCTTTTTGGGGAGGGGCAAGATATCATGCCCACCCCTTGGAGGCAAAGCATTTTTTACCCGCTTTTGTTAAAGTTACGCGTTTACCGCATCGCCTTTACGCCAATGGCCAAAGCCTCCCCGCCCAAGGATTTCGAATCCGCCCTTGCCGAACTCGAAAAAATCGTCGCCCAGATGGAGTCCGGCAAGTTCAGCCTGGAAGACTCCCTTGCCGCCTACGCGCGCGGCGCCAGCCTGCTCAACTTCTGCCGCGAGGCGATTTCGCGCGCAGAACAGCAGGTCGAGGCGCTGGAAAACGGCGTGATGAAACCTTTCCTGAACAATTCCGATGAATGATTTCCAGGCCTGGATGAATGCGCGCCAGGCGCAGGTCGAATCGGCGCTTGCCGCCGCCATGCCCGATGCAGCCAACGCGCCGCAACGCCTGCACGATGCCATGCGCTATGCGGTGCTGGGCGGCGGCAAGCGCGTCAGGCCCCTGCTCGCCTTCGCCGCCGGCGAACTCGCCCAGGCCGACCCCGCTCGCGTGACCCAGGCCGCCATCGCGGTCGAACTGATCCACGCCTATTCGCTCGTGCATGACGACATGCCGGCCATGGATAACGACACACTGCGGCGCGGCAAGCCCACGGTGCATGTGGAGTTCGACGAGGCCACCGCGCTGCTGGCGGGAGATGCGCTGCAAAGCCTGGCCTTCGAAGTGCTGGCGCAGCCCGGGCTCGTCGATGACGCCGCCACCCAGGTGCGCATGCTGAATCTGCTGGCATCGGCTTCCGGTTCGCGCGGCATGGCCGGCGGCCAGGCCATCGACCTGGAAGCCGTGGGCAAGCCGCTCGAGCTGCCGCAACTGGAGTTCATGCACATCCTGAAAACCGGTGCGCTGATCCGTGCGTCGGCCAACCTGGGCGCGTTGTGCGGCAGACAACTGGACGACGGCGAATTGATCCATCTCGACCACTATGCCAAGTGCATGGGCCTCGCCTTCCAGGTGGTGGACGACGTGCTCGACGCCGACGCCTCCACCGCCACCCTGGGCAAGACCGCGGGCAAGGACGCCGCCAGCAACAAGCCCACCTATGTCAGCCTGCTGGGCCTCGCGCGGGCGCGCGAGCTGGCGGGCGAACTTCGCGCCGACGCCCATGTCGCACTGGGTGGTTTCGGCAAAGAGGCCGAGCGCCTGCGCCAGCTCGCCGATTACATCGTGCTGCGCGAATTCTGATCCGAAAGCCCTGACTTGACCCTGCTCGACTCGATTCATCTCCCCGCCGACCTGCGCGGCCTTGACGGCAAGCAGCTGAAACAGCTGGCCGATGAGGTCCGCGCTTTCCTGCTCGACTCCGTGTCGCACACTGGCGGCCACCTTTCCTCCAACCTGGGCGCGGTAGAACTCACCATCGCCTTGCATTACGTGTACGACACGCCCGGCGACCGCATCGTCTGGGACGTGGGTCACCAGACTTACGCGCACAAGGTTCTCACCGGACGCAAGCAGGCGATGGCTGGTTTAAGGCGCGGCGGAGGCATCGCCGGCTTCCCGCGCCGCGAGGAAAGCGAATACGACGCCTTCGGCACGGGGCATTCCAGCACCTCGATCTCGGCCGCGCTGGGCATGGCCGAGGCCTTCCATCAGACCGGCTCGGAGCGTCGCGCCGTCGCGGTGATCGGCGACGGCGCCATGACTGCGGGCATGGCCTTCGAGGCGCTCAACAATGCCGGCGCCACCGATTTGCCGCTCCTGGTCGTGCTGAACGACAACGACATGTCCATCTCGCCGCCAGTGGGGGCATTGAACAACTATCTGGCCAAACTCATGTCCGGACAGTTCTATGCCAGGGCAAAGAAGGCCTCCGACATCGTGCTGTCGAAAATGCCGCCCATCAAGGAACTGGCCAAGCGCGCCGAGGAGCACATGAAGGGCATGATCACGCCCGGCACGCTGTTCGAGGAAATGGGCTTCAACTACATCGGCCCCATCGACGGCCACGACCTCGACGTGCTGGTGGAAACCCTGAAAAACATCCGCAGGCTGGAAGGTCCGCAGTTCCTGCATGTCGTCACCAAAAAGGGCAAGGGCTACGAGCCGGCCGAAAACAACCCCTGCCTTTACCACGGCGTTTCCGCCTTCGACCCCGTCGCCGGCATTGCGGAAATGGCCGGCGGCAAGCCGACTTTCACGCAAATCTTCAGCGACTGGCTATGCGATATGGCCGCGCAGGATGCGCGCCTGGTCGGCATCACGCCGGCCATGCGCGAAGGCTCCGGTCTGGTGAAGTTTTCCGAGCAGTTTCCCGAGCGCTATTTCGATGTCGGCATCGCCGAACAGCATGCGCTCACCTTCGCCGCAGGCCTCGCCTGCGAAGGGGAGAAACCGGTGGTGGCGATCTATTCGACTTTCCTGCAGCGCGCCTATGACCAGCTGATTCATGACATCGCCCTGCAGAACCTCGACGTCACACTCGCCATCGACCGAGCCGGCCCGGTGGGCGCCGATGGCGCTACCCACGCCGGCAGCTTCGACATCAGCTTCCTTCGCTGCGTGCCCAACCTGCTCATCGCCGCGCCCTCGGACGAAAACGAATGTCGCCGCCTGCTCACCACGGCCTTTTTGCACACCGGCCCCGCCGCCGTGCGCTACCCGCGCGGCACCGGGGCCGGCGCAAGCCTGGAAGCCGGCCTCGATCCCCTGCCCATCGGCCAGAGCAACACCCGCCGCGAAGGCCGCAGGATTGCCTTCCTCGCCTTCGGCACGGTCTTGTCCGAATGCCTCAAGGCTGCCGCAGAACTCGATGCCACCGTGGTCGACATGCGTTTCGTGAAGCCCTTGGACGAGGCCCGCATCCTGGAACTCGCACGCTCGCACGAACTGCTGGTGACGGTGGAGGGAAACGCCGTCATGGGTGGCGCCGGATCGGCCGTTTCCGAATGCCTGGCCGCGAACGGCGTGCTGGTTCGGGTGCTGCATTGCGGCCTGCCTGACCGCTTCCTGGAACAGGACACCCAGGAAAATCAAAGACTTCAGAGCGAACTGGATACCGCCAGCCTGATCGCAAAAGCGCACAAGGCATTATCCGAGTAGTTTACTCAAGTATTTGGGCAGTTTATACTTAGTCTAAATCGCCTGTCCGTGACAGGCCCGTTCCGACCGCATCCCAAGGAATTGCCATGAATGAATGCACCGACGCCGTCTGCATGCCGGACGTGCAAAGCTCCAAAGATACCCGCCAGATCGCCATCGACAAGGTGGGCATCAAGTCCATCCGCCATCCCGTCAAGGTCGCCGACAAGGAGGGCGGCGTGCAGCACACCATCGCCACCTTCAACATGTACGTCTACCTGCCCCAGCATTTCAAGGGCACGCACATGTCGCGCTTCATCGAGATCCTCAACACCCGCGAGCGCGAAATCTCGGTGGAGAACTTCGAGGCCATGCTGCGCCATATGGTCGAGCGCCTGGAAGCCGAGTCCGGCCACATCGAGATGACCTTCCCCTACTTCATCAACAAGGCCGCCCCGGTTTCCGGCGTGAAAAGCCTGATGGACTACGAAGTCACCCTGATCGGCGAGATCGACAAGGGCGCCTACCGCCACACCACCAAGGTCGTGGTGCCGGTCACCTCGCTGTGCCCCTGCTCCAAGAAGATCTCCGACTACGGCGCGCACAACCAGCGTTCGCACGTCACCGTCACCGCCCGCACCAACGGCTTTTTGTGGATCGAGGATCTGGTCAGGAAAATCGAGGATCAGGCCTCCTGCGAACTGTTCGGCCTGTTGAAGCGCCCGGACGAAAAGCACGTCACCGAACGCGCCTACGACAACCCCAAGTTCGTGGAAGACATCGTGCGCGACGTCGCTGCCGCCATGAACGCCGAGCCGCTGATCGATGCCTATATCGTCGAGGCCGAGAATTTTGAAAGCATTCACAACCACTCTGCCTATGCCCTCATCGAGCGCTGCAAGCCAAGCAAGGTTTAGCTTGGTTTAGCTTGGCTTGCAGCCTGGCTTAAAGCGGGCGAAGCGCACGTCAAGAGTAGCGGCCGCCGCCAGAAGCGGGCCCGACGCAAGACACGGCCCGGGGGTAGGCCCGCACTGCGGGCTTCGCAGTGCGGGCTGCGCCTAGTAGCGCTGCGTCAGCGTCATGATCTGCCCTTCACGCCTCATGTCCATGCGGTTGAGGAAAGACATGCCCAACAGTACCGCCGGCATGCCGGTTTCAACGACCAGGCCCTCGACCTGATTGAGATTGATATTGCCGACCCTGACGCTGTCGAACATCACGCGCCATGCCGGGATCACGCCATTGGCCGTGCTCGCCCCCATCATCTGGCCGGCCCTGTAATTGATGCCCATGCGCTTCGCCTCTCCGGCCGGCAGCACGACGCTGGAAGCGCCGGTATCGAGCAGGAACATGACGCTGGAACCGTTGATCGCGCCCGGCGTAACGAAATGGCCGCTCGGGTCGGCTGACAGCGTCACGCGTGGCTTGCCGCCGCTGCCCGCGCCCGACGCGAATGACTGCCCCATGGCCAGGGTGCGCTGCTTGCCGCCGATTTCGAAGGTGGCGGAGTCGGAGTTGGCGTAAAGCAGCTTTACACCCTGTACGGTCTGGCCGGCAGCGATCAGCCTGGGCGGGCCGCCGTCTATGCTGACCATCGCCTTGTCGCGAAACAGCCCCGCCACGCCGACCGAAGTCGCCAGCGCCGGCAGGGCTAACAAGATGAGCAACCATGCCATACAATAGGCTGGAAACTTGTTCCGAACGGTGTTTTGCATATGCGTCCTGTGGTGGTATTCCGTTTTTCCCAGATCGAGGGCCCGGGCTATCTGGGCGAGTTCCTGACCCGCAAAGGCATCCTCTGGGATCAGGTCAATGTCGATGCTGGCGATAGTGTGCCAGAAGACATCAACGGCTTTTCCGGCCTGGTCTTGATGGGCGGGCCGATGAGCGTAAACGACGACCTGCCCTGGACCCCGCCTTTGCTCGCCCTCATCCGCCGGGCGGTCGAACGGGACGTGGCCGTACTGGGCCATTGCCTGGGCGGTCAGCTGATGAGCAAGGCGCTCGGCGGCACGATCAGCCTCAACCCGGTCAAGGAAATCGGCTGGGGCGGCGTGTCCAAGGTCGGCCAGAATCCCGCGCCGGACTGGCTGGCCAAACTGCCGTCCTCGTTCGAAGTCTTCCAGTGGCACGGTGAGACCTTCTCCATACCGGCCGGCGCCGAACGCCTGCTGGAAAGCCCTTTTTGCAGCAACCAGGCTTTTTTGCTCAACAACCGGCACCTCGGCTTGCAATGTCACATCGAGATGACCGCACCCATGATCAAGGCCTGGTGCGAAGCGGGCGCCGACGAAATCGCGCATGCAGCGGACAGCCCTGGCGTGCAGCAGCCAGCCACCATGCAGGAAGACCTGGCAGCCAGGCTGGAAACCTTGCACGGCGTCGCGGACATTCTTTACGGGAAATGGATTCAGGGTCTGCGCGCCTGAGAAAGGCCGTCGCCAGTTACC
>DISR01000037.1 GCA_002421825.1 Thiobacillus sp. UBA6205
TTTTTGCAAAGAGGACATGAGGACAAGAGGAAATGCAAATTCAGGGACGAATCTTTTCGATATCGCTTTCCTCCTGTCCTCTTGTCCTCCTTGTTCAAAATTTAAATAAAGGGAACAACATGCTTATCAGAAATCTCTTGCTTCTACTTTTGGCGGCAGCCGTACCCGCCGCCTGGGCGCATGGCCAGGGCGTGCATACCCATGACGCCGGCTTGATCGCCGGCATGCTGCACCCCTTCAGCGGCCTCGACCACCTTCTCGCCATGGTGGCGGTAGGCCTGTGGGCGGCGCAGCAGGGCGGGCGCGCATTGTGGGTTTTGCCGGCCAGCTTCGTCGGCGCCACGGCCGCCGGCGCGATGCTGGGCATGGCAGGCATCGCCTTCGCCGGCCTGGAAGCCGGCATCGCGGTATCGGTGCTGGCGCTGGGCGCATTGGTTGCCCTGCGCAGGCAGATGCTGCTGCCGCTTGCCGCCACGTTGACCGGCCTGCTTGCGCTGTTCCACGGCGTCGCGCACGGCCAGGAAATGCCGCTCGCGGCTTCGCCCTGGGGCTATGGTTTTGGCATGCTGGCCGCCACTGCGCTGCTGCATGGCGTCGGCGTGCTCGCCGGCAACACATTACGCCAGCGCTACCTGGGCATGGCCGGCACCGCCATTTCGCTGGCCGGCCTCGGCATGCTGGTGAATTTCGCCGGCTGATGGAAGACATCCTCAAGCGCCTGCTGGCTGCCGAGAAGGACGCCGAAGACAAGGTCGAGGCGGCCGACGCAGCGCGCCGAAAAATCATCCAGGACGCGCTCGACGAGGCGCGCCGCGCCGAGATCGAGTTCGAGAAACAGGCCGAGGCGCGGCGCAAGCCTTTTCTCGCCATGGCCGAGGAGGGTGCGCAGCGGCGCATCGCGGATCTCGAGGCAGAGTCCGCCGCACGCATGCGGTCGCTGAGGGAGCTTGCGGCAAGCAACGAGGAGCCTGCAGTCGAGGGCGCGCTGGCATTGATCCTCGGCCGGAGTTGACCCTTTCGCATGCGGGGCAGATGCGTGCAGTCACAAGCCATGCTCAATCGTTATCTTGATGCCCGCGTCAGCCTGATGGCTTCGCGCCTGTTGCGCGAAGCGGAGCTGTCCGTGCTGGCCGAAGGCCGCGACGAAGAACGGGCGGAGGTGCTGGCGCGCGCCGGGCTTTCCGGGGTCCTCGCCGGCCTCGAAGCGGGAAGCTACCTCGAGCAGTCCATCATCCGCAGCCAGCTTGATGACATCCTGGTATTGATGCGCGCAGCCGGCGAGGCGCGCCGTTTCCTGGAGTACTGGACGCTGCGCTTCGAGCTTTCCAACCTCAAGGCCGTCATCCGCGCAAAAATGTCGCGCACGCCCATCGCTGCCGTGCGCAAGGAACTGATCGATCTCGGCTTCCTGGCTTCGCTGCCGCTGGAGGAACTGCTGCAGACGGAGGATGTCGGAGAGTTGCTGCGCCGCCTGGAAACCACCCATTACGCCGACATCGTCCGCTTCGCGCGCCGCGCCTTCGAGGCGCAGCCGCGCCTGTTCGAGCTCGACGCCGCGCTTGACCGCCGCTATTACCACGGCCTGGTCGAGTTGGCACGCCAGCAGGAGGGCGAACTGGGCAAGCCCTTCCGCACGCTGATGGAAATGCTGGTCGACCGCATCAACCTGGTCTGGCTGCTGCGCTACCGTTTCCTCTACCAGCTGCCTTCGTCACAGGTGTATTACCTGCTGGTACCCAGCCATTACCGGCTTTCTTCCAGCCTGCTCAAGGAATTGTCCGTGCTGAATCGGCTTGAAGAGGTGCTGGCAGCCTTGCCTCAGCCCTATCGCGACTGGCTGGCCGGGGCGGACAGCGTGTATCGGGTGTTCACCCTCATGGAGGGCAAGGCCGCGCGTGCGGCGCATGCCGTGCTGCGCTCGAACGCGCCTGGCTTCGCCCGCGCCTTCGCCTACCTCATCCTGCGCGAGCGCGACCTCAAGCAGGTGCGTGCTGCGCTCAAGGGGCAGGCCATCGGCCTCGATGCGCAGACCATCCGTCAGGCCATGGGGCTGGCCGAAGTGCACAACGGCATCGATGCGGAGGCTGCGTAAGCATGTTCAAACCGCTCAGCATGCAGCATGTGTCGCTCTGGGTGCTGAACTCGGATGCGCCGCAGGCATCGCTCTTGCTGGCCACCTACGGAATCTTCACTCCCGAAAAAAGCCTGGCCTGGGAGCGCGACCTGCCGGAGACGCCGGGCGACCATTATGCGGAAATTTTCTCGGAAGCGAATGCCCGGTTGAACAAGATTCTGGAGCACTTCGGCCCCACCCCGCTGGCCGGCAGGGAAATCGAGTACGAAGACGCCAGCGCCTTGCCCGCAGGCCCCGAGGCGCCCACGCTGGCGCAATTGCAGGAATGGGACGACTGGCTGGGCGAGTTGTGGAACGTGGCCTCGCGCTGCGAAGAGGACAAGCGCCGCATCCATGAAACGCTGGAGCACAACGCCAGCCTGCTCAATTCACTCGACCACTTCCGCAAGCTCGACATCGACCTCGCCTGGCTGGCGCGACCCAAGCGCTTTTTGCAGACACGCGTCGGTATCGTGCCGGAAGCCAATATCGCACGGCTTTCCGAGGCGCTGGAGCTGTCCGGTTTCATGCTCGAGGTGTTCGACAGCCAGGAGGGCAGGGCCTATGCCGTCGCGGTCGGCCCGATCGGCAAGGGCAGCGAAATTCGCGGCGCGCTCGACGCAGCGGGCTGGCAGGAAATGACCCTGGAGCCAGAACTGCTCGCGCATCCAGACAAGGCCAGGGAAGCCCTGGAAAAGGCATCGGAGAATCTGCGTACGGAAGCCGAGACCAGCGAGACGCGGCACCGCGCCATATTGGGCGACGTCGACGCGAAACTGCGCGATGTCCGCAAGGGCATGGCACTGGCCGAACCCTACGTGCGCATCTCGTCAGAGACCTTGCGCGCGCGCGGCGGCCTGGCGCTGATCACGGGCTGGATCGTCGAGCGCGACGCCGAACGCATGCGCAAGGCGCTGGATGTGCGCCTTTCAGACCGTTACGTATTGCAACTCAGGCCGCCCTTCAAGTCCGAACTCGACAGCGTGCCCTCGGCCGTGCGCTATCCAGACTGGCTGGGTCCGTTCTCCGACCTGGTGCGCAACTACGGCATCCCGCGCTATGGCGAGTTCGACCCCACCTGGCTGTTCGCCATTTCCTTCGTGCTCATGTTCGGCATGATGTTCGGCGATATCGGCCAGGGCCTGGTCATCGCCGCCGGCAGCCTTGCACTGCGCGGCAAGGCCAGAAGATTCCGCCCGCTGTTCATCGGCGCGGGGCTGTCCGCCACGGCCTTCGGTTTCGCCTATGGCAGCCTCTTCGGCTTCGAAACCGTCATCGAACCGCTATGGGTCTCGCCGCTGCACGACCCGGTGCGCATGCTGCTGGCCGCAGTGTGGTGGGGCGTGGGCTTCATCACCGTCACCCAGCTGCTCACCATCTACAACCGCCTGGCCGCCGGCATGGTGTCGCGCGCGCTGTTCGATGCCGGCGGCGTGGCGGGCCTGTTTCTGTATCTGGGCGCAGCGGCGGGCGTGTACGGGCTGGCGTCCGCCGGCAAGTTCGGCGCGGTCGCGGCGATCTTTTCAGGCACGGGCCTGGCCGCCATCCTGGTGTGGAACTGGATGGAGAACCACGGCGGCCTGGCCGAGCGTTTTCTGACCGTGATCATCGAGACCTTCGAGTCGGTGATCGGCTTCTTTTCCAACACGCTGTCCTTCATGCGCGTCGCCGCCTTTTCCATCAACCATGTGGCGCTGGCGCTGGCAGTGTTCACCATCGCCGACAGTCTGGGCACGACCGGACGCTGGATCACGCTCATCATCGGCAACATCATCATCCTGGGCCTGGAAGGCGCCATCGTCGCCATCCAGGTGCTGCGCCTGGAATACTACGAAGGCTTCTCGCGCTTCTACAGCGGCAGCGGGCGCGCCTTCCAGCCGCTGGTCTTGCGCAACCAACACCATTTGAAAACCTGAAGAGGAGAACAGCATGACATTTATCGCAGGGATCATGACGCTCAGCGTCGTCGGACTCATCGCGCTTGGCGTCTATCTGGAACTGTCGCCGGAGAAGCGCGTCGCTTCGCCCAGGCGCGCGCGCGGCTGGCTGCTCGGCAATTTCGGCGTATTCGCCCTGGCTTTCCTGGGCCTGATGGTGATGGGCGCGCAGGAAGTCATGGCCGAGACCACGGCGGTGGCTGCGCGCGGCGAAATCAGCATGGGCCTGGGCGTTGCCATCCTCGGCATCGGCCTGCCGACCGGTCTGGCCGCGATCGGTGCGGCGCTGGCGCTGGGGCCGGTGGGTTCCGCCGCGCTCGCCGTGGTGGCCGAGAAGCCGGAAATGTTCGGTCGCACCCTGATCTATCTGGGCCTTGCCGAAGGCATCGCCATCTATGGCCTGGTGATGTCGATTCTCTTGCTTGGAAAGATTTGAGCCGTCATTGCGAGGAATGAAATGACGAAGCAATCCAGTCCGACGCATGGATCGCCACGATCCTTCGGGTCTCGCGATGACGAGAATGCGGGTTCGCATCCTGCGTCGAGCCACCACGCAACGCGCATCGTCGCGCTCGGTTCGGCTGCGCTGATGGACGGTTTTCGGCTTGCAGGCGTGGAGGTCATGCCCAATGCCACAGCCGATGAACTGGAAGCCCTGCTCAAATCGCTGGTGGCGAACAAGGAGAAGGCGCTGGTGCTGATCGAAGCCGGCCTCGCCGACGAGCCCGGCCCCTGGCTTGATCGCGTGCGCAGCGAGGGCGGGCGCATCGTGGTGGTGCAGGTGCCCTCGCTCGCCGGCGCGGGCGAGTTCCATTCCGACGTCGACCGGCTGATTGGTTTGAGTGGAGGGGCGGCATGAGCCGGCACACCGAAAAACTCGAAGGCCTGCTGAGCGCGCAGGCCATGGCGCTCGCCGACCAGCACCTGCGCAAGGCGCACGAGGCGAGCGAGCAGGTCAAACAGGAACTGCAGGCAAAATTGCGCAAGCTGGAAGAGGGCGAGGAACAGCGCTATCAGCTGGAAGCCGAGCGCCTGTGCCGCCAGATCATCCAGGCCTCGAAGCTGCGCATGGACAGCGAGCACGACCGCCTGCGCTGGGCGCTGGCGCAGGACGTGCTGCATGAAGTGCACAAGCGTCTGGAAAAACTCACAGAGGACACGCCGCGCTACCACGCGGTGCTGCAGGGCTATCTCGCCGAAGCGGCGCAGGCCATGCCGGAAGGCGTACTGGTCGCCGAACTCAACCCGCGCGACCTCGATGCGCTGCGTCCGCGCTGGAACGAACTGGCATCGCAGGCCGCGCCCGGCCGCAAGGTGGAGCTGGCGCCGCTGGCCGAGCACGCGACGGGCGGCATGCGGATGCGTAGCGCCGACGGCCGGCTGCGCGTGGATAACACCTTCGAGGGCCGGCTCGCGCGCATGCAGGATGAAGTGCTTGGCGTGATCATGGACAAACTCTTCAACCAGGGCGGTGCGGCATGAGCGGGCAGGGCAGCATCCTCGACATCCAGGGCCCCATCGTCATCGCCGAGTTGCCCAACGCGCGCACCGGCGAACAGGTCAAGCTGGGCAAGCTGGGATTGATGGGCGAGGTCATCGCGCGCGAGGACGCGCGCGCCATCGTGCAGGTGTACGAAAACACCGAAGGCCTGCGCCCTGGCGAGCCGGCCACGGCCATGGGCGAACCGCTGTCGGTGGAACTGGGTCCGGGGATACTCGGCGGCATTTTCGACGGCCTGCAGCGGCCGCTGGAAACCATGCTCGAACAAACCGGCGAGCGCATCGAGCGCGGCCTCGTCATCCCCGCCATCGACCGTTCGAAGCAATGGCCCTTCGTGCCGCAGGAAGAGCTCAAAGTCGGCGATCGGATCGGCGGCGGCGCCATCCTCGGCACCGTGCAGGAAAACGAAACCGTCACTCACCGCATCCTGGTGCCGCCCGAGGCCGCGGGCGAACTCATCGACCTGGCGCCTGCCGGCGACTACACGGTGGACGATGTCATCGGCCGCGTGCGCGACCGCCAGGGACACATCCACAAGCTGCACCTGTCCAGCCGCTGGCCGGTGCGCATGCCGCGGCCCTTCGCGAAGCGCGACCACGCGGTGCAGCCGCTCATTACCGGGCAGCGCATCATGGACACCTTCTTCCCGCTGCTGAAGGGCGGCAAGGGTGCCATCCCCGGGCCGTTCGGCGCCGGCAAGACCGTGTTGCAGCAGCAAATCGCGCGCTGGTCCGATGCGCAGATCGTGATCTATGTCGGCTGCGGCGAGCGCGGCAACGAACTCACCGAAGTGCTCGACACCTTCCCCGAGTTGACCGACCCGCGCTCCGGCCGGCCGCTGATGGAACGTACCCTGCTGGTGGCCAACACCTCCAACATGCCGGTGGTGGCGCGCGAGGTGTCGGTCTACGTGGGCATGACCATCGCCGAGTATTTCCGCGACCAGGGCTTCGACGTGGTGATGGTGGCCGACTCCACCAGCCGCTGGGCCGAGGCCCTGCGCGAAGT
>DISR01000033.1 GCA_002421825.1 Thiobacillus sp. UBA6205
CTGAGAAAGGCCGTCGCCAGTTACCAGCAACGGCAAAACGCACCAACCGAAAACCGGGCTAACTGCCCACAACCAAATACCGAGTGACTGCCTTTCCCGCGGAAACCGCACGGATGCCATGTCGGCCGGGGCCGTTCCGGCTATTGCCCAAACTGTCTGCGTGCATAACCGCCTCAGGCGCTTCTGCTGATTTTCATGGCGCCGTGCCTGCCCGTACGGACGTTCGCCTCAGTAGCCTGGAATTGTTGAATGGGTTATTGGACAATTCCATCCGTGAGGCGCAGGATATGCCCGCCAGAAAGCCGCAAGCCATCAATGATGGATTTGTGTCGCGAAGCACAGCAAAGAAGTACGGAGACATGAAATGCAAGCAGTGGATTACAGCAACTACAACTTTGGCCAGCGCCTGGATGACTTCACCCGCGAAGTCATGAACCTGGGCGGCGCGCCGCGCAAGGAATCCGACCTGACCGAAGGCCAGAAGGTCTTCCTGCGCGCAGTCAAGCGCGAGAAGATCAAGTACGTCGACCCGCAGCGCCAGGGTTACCCGCACAACCAGCTCGAACAGCTGGAGTCGTTCACCCGCACCATCGGCGACTTGCACAACTCCTATTTCGACGCCGGCATGCACAAGGTCAGCGATTGTCTGTACAACCGCTGGAAATTCCTCTACGAGGAAACCAGGAAGCTGGCCGCGGCCGGCGGCGCCAACAAGCCCTGCTGGGTGGACGTGATCGAGGTCGAGAAATCCGACATGCCGGCTTTCTTCGACGCTTGAATCTCCAAAAACCCTTTGGCAAGCCCGGAATTCCCGGGCTTTTTTTGCTTTGGCCGCGAAGTCATGCGCAAGCACGATGCGGCTGACCGGTTTTCCTCCTCTTGGGAAAAGAGACCGGTTTATCAAAAATCCCTTATCTCTTAATAAAAACAAACAATTTATCAGCCCGGCGAGGGGTTGCTATGCTTCGGCGCTCCAAATACAAGCTTTGATTTCGTAGGAGATAGCATGTCCAAGTTAGTCCGGCCCCATGGCGGCGGCGACCTCAAACCCCTGCTGCTGGAAGGCGCAGTCCGCGAGGCCGAACTGGCCCGCGCCCAGTCCCTGCCCAAGCTCAAGATGTCCTCGCGCGAGACGGGCGACCTCATCATGATGGGCATCGGCGGCTTCACCCCGCTGGACGGCTTCATGACCAAGTCCGACTGGCAGGGCGTGTGTGACGGCTTCAAGATGGCCAGCGGCCTGTTCTGGCCGATCCCGGTCACCCTGTCCACCGACGACGAATCCATCAAGGAAGGCGACGACGTCGCCCTCGTCGATGGCGAGACCGGCGAAATCATGGGCACCATGAAGGTCACCGACAAATACACCATCGACAAGGCCCACGAGTGCATGATGGTCTACAAGACCGCCGACATGGAGCACCCCGGCGTCAAGATGGTCATGGCCCAGGGCAAGTACAACCTGGCCGGCCCGGTCAAGGTCCTCTCCACCGGCGGCTTCAAGGAGAAGTACGGCGAGCAGTTCATGACCCCGGCCGAGACCCGCGCCAGGTTCGAGGAGATGGGCTGGTCCCGCGTTGCCGCCTTCCAGACCCGCAACCCCATGCACCGCTCCCATGAGTACCTGGCCAAGATCGCCGTCGAGACCATGGACGGCGTCCTCATCCACTCGCTGCTGGGCGCGCTGAAGCCGGGCGACATCCCCGCCGAAGTGCGTTCCGAGGCCATCGGCACCCTGATCAAGAACTACTTCGCCCCCAACACCGCCATCCAGGCCGGCTACCCGCTCGACATGCGCTACGCCGGCCCGCGCGAGGCGCTGCTGCATGCCCTGTTCCGCCAGAACTACGGCTGCTCGCACCTCATCGTCGGCCGCGACCACGCCGGCGTGGGCGACTACTACGGCCCGTTCGACGCACAGAAGATTTTCGACGAAATCCCGGCCGGCTCGCTGGAAACCAAGAACCTCAATATCGACTGGACCTTCTGGTGCAACAAGTGCGGCGGCATGGCCAGCCAGCGCACCTGCCCGCACACCAAGGAAGACCGCATCCTGCTGTCCGGCACCAAGGTTCGCGCGATGCTTTCCGAAGGCCAGGACCTGCCGGTCGAGTTCAGCCGTCCGGAAGTGGCGGCCGTGTTGAAGAAATACTATGCCGGCCTCACCGCCGAGCAGAACGTCAAGATCGAATTGAAAGGCCATTCGGCTGCGTAACAAGCTCCGGATCGAGCGCCGCGCAGCGTGTGCTCGATCCGGAGAGTTATCACGGCGGCAACGCCGTCCGTGATGACGGATTTTAGGACTTAAACCTGCCGGAAGCGGATTCGCGATACGCCCCGGCCAAGGTCAGGTAGAAGTTCGAAATACGGACCGCGACGATCGCGGATTTTAGCTAGCTAGGAGACTTAACTAATGCCAACCTACGTTCGTACCGACAAGTGCGATGGCTGCAAGGGTCAGGACAAGACCGCCTGCATGTACATCTGCCCGCACGATCTGATGAAGCTGGACAAGGACGGTTCCGAAACCGGTCACGCCATGAAAGCTTTCAACCAGGAGCCCGAGCAGTGCTGGGAGTGCTACTCCTGCGTGAAGATCTGCCCGCAGCAGGCCATCGAAGCCCGCCACTACGCGGATATCGTGCCCCTGGGCGGTTCCGTTCAGCCCCTGCGCGGCACCGACTCCATCATGTGGACCATCAAGTTCCGCAATGGCACCCTGAAGCGCTTCAAGTTCCCGATCCGCACCACCCCGGAAGGCTCCATCGATCCTTACGGCGGCAAGCCGACCGCCTCCATGGCCAACATCGCCGCTTCCGGTTTCTTCACCGGTTCCGCCGATGGCGGCGTGACCAAGGGCTATCGTGCCGGCAACCCTGCCGAGCTGATCCGCAAGTAATCCGAGTTTAGAAAAAGAGGTATAGATAATGGCTGGTGAATTTGGAAATCCAGAAATCGTCCAGGAAGAAGTAGACATCCTGATGATCGGCGGCGGCATGGCCAACTGCGGCGCCGCTTACGAAATCCAGCGTTGGGCTGATGCGGCTGCGGCCGAATCCGGCGTCAACCTGAAAATCAAGCTGGTCGACAAGGCTGCCATGGACCGTTCCGGCGCCGTGGCCCAGGGCCTGTCCGCCATCAACACCTACATCGGCACCGAGCAGGATCCCGCCGACTACGCCCGCATGGTCTCCAACGACCTGATGGGCATCACCCGCGACGACCTGGCCTACGACCTGGGCCGTCACGTCGACGACTCCGTGCACCTGTTCGAAGAATGGGGCCTGCCCATTTGGAAAACCGACGAGAACGGCGAGCGCCACGACGGCTCCAAGGGCCTGCCCGCGCTGAAGGACGGCGGCAAGCCCGTGCGTTCCGGCAAGTGGCAGATCATGATCAACGGCGAATCCTACAAGTGGATCGTCGCTGAAGCCGCCAAGAAAGTGCTGGGCATGGACCGCATCGAAGAGCGCGTGTTCATCGTCAAGCTGGTCAACGACAAGAACGACAAGAACCGCATCGCCGGTGCTGTCGGTTTCTCCACCCGTGACCACAAAGTCGTGGTGTACAAGGCCAAGGCCATCCTGCTGGCGGCCGGCGGCTGCGTGAACATCTTCCGTCCGCGCTCCGTGGGTGAAGGCACCGGCCGTGCCTGGTACCCGGTGTGGAACGCCGGCTCCACCTACGCCATGGCTGCCGAAGCCGGCGCCGAGCTGACCATGATGGAAAACCGCTTCGTGCCCGCCCGCTTCAAGGACGGTTACGGCCCGGTTGGCGCCTGGTTCCTGCTGTTCAAGGCCCAGGCCACCAACTCGCTGGGCGAAGTGTACATGCAGAAAAACAAGGAAATGCTGAACGACTACCCGCCCTATGGCCAGGCTGCCGTTCCCGCTTCCTGCCTGCGCAACCATCTCATGCTGAAAGAGATGAAGGAAGGCCGCGGCCCGATCTATATGGACACCGTGACCGCGCTGGCCAAGCTGCGCGAAACCCTGTCCCCGCGCGAGGTCAAGCACCTCGAAGCCGAAGCCTGGGAAGACTTCCTCGACATGTGCGTCGGCCAGTGCGGTATCTGGGTTGGCGAGAACATCGAGCCCGAGAAGAAGAACTCCGAGCTGATGCCGACCGAGCCCTACCTGCTGGGTTCGCACTCCGGCTGCTGCGGCATCTGGACCTCCGGCCCGACCGACGTCGGCGCTCCCACCACCGAAGATCATCCCGACAAGGACAAGATCCCCGCGCACCTGCCGCAAGGCTGGAACTGGGGCTACCGCGGCATGACCACGGTGAAGGGTCTGTTCACCGCCGGCGACGGCGTGGGCGCTTCCGGCCACAAGTTCTCCTCCGGCTCGCACGCCGAAGGCCGCATGTGCGCCAAGTCCATGGTCAAGTACTGCGTCGACAACAAGGACATGAAGGTCGAGCTGGACACCGATCCCGCCACCCTGGTGGACGAGATCTACCGTCCGGTGCGCACCTACCTGGAGTTCAAGGACTACACCACGGCAATTGACGTGAACCCCAACTACATCACCCCCAAGATGCTGCAGTTCCGTCTGCAGAAGATCATGGACGAGTACGTTGCGGGCGTGGCCACCTACTACACCACCAACGAGAACATGCTCAAAGTGGCGCAGGACAAGCTGGACATGCTGAAGGAAGACGCCATGAAGATGCGTGCGAAAGACCTGCACGAACTCCTGCGCGCCTGGGAAAACTACCACCGTATCCTGACGGCGGAAGCCCACCTGCAGCACATCCTGTTCCGTCAGGAAAGCCGCTACCCCGGCTTCTACTACCGCATGGACAAGAACTTCGTGGACGAAGAAAACTGGAAGTGCTTCGTGAACTCCGTGTACGACAAGGAAACCAAGAAGTGGAACTGCTTCAAGCGCAAGCACTACGACCTGGTCGACAAGTCCAAGCTGTTCAAGCCCGCTGCCCACTAAGCAGCTGACTTTGCAGTAACTAAAACGGGCGCCGCAAGGCGCCCGTTTTTTTGCGCAAAGCAAAAGGCAAAAATTAAAAAGCAAAATTCAAAATTGAAAACCGCAAAGTTGGCAGCTGGCCTTTTGCCTTTTGCCTTTTGCCTTTTGCCTTTTGCCTTTTGCCTTTTGCCTTTTGCCTCCCCCCGCCTTTCCCTAGTGCGGGCGGCAATTCGGTGTTAAGTTATCGCCCTGAAAGCCGTTTCTGGCGGCGGAAAACAAAGAACGAAAAAGCCAATAAACAGGAGAAGCCATGCCTAAGCCGGTAAAAGTCCGTCTAGGTGAAGTACTGACCCAGCAAAAGCTGATTTCCCAGGAGCAGCTCAAGTTCGCACTGGACGAACAAAAGCGCACAGGCCGCAAGCTGGGGCGCGTCCTGATGGAGAACGGCCTCGTCACCGAGGACGACATCTGCGGTGCGCTGGCAAGGCAACTGGCCATCCCCTACGTCAATCTCAAGTACTACAACGTCGACCCCGGCACCGTGCGGCTGCTGCCGGAAAGCCAGGCGCGCCGCTTCCGCGCCATCGTGCTGGAGCGCCGCGACAACAATACGCTGCTGGTCGGCATGGCCGACCCGGTCGATCTGTTCGCCTACGATGAACTCTCCCGTGCGCTGAAGAAAAGCCTTGACCTCGCAGTAGTGAACGAAGGCGCGCTCTTGCAGGCCATCGACCGCATCTACCGCAAGACCGAGGAAATCACCGATTTCGCACGCGAACTGGAAGAAGACCTCGGCGACTTCCATGTGGATTTCGGCGCCATGGGCGCAGCGCCCGGGCTGGAAGAAGCGCCGGTCGTCAAGCTGCTGCAGTCGGTATTCGACGATGCGGTGCAGGCGCGCGCTTCCGACATCCACATCGAGCCCCAGGAAGAGCGCCTGCACATCCGCTTTCGCATCGACGGCGTGCTGCACCTGCAGACCGAGGCCGACATCAAGATCGCCGCCTCGCTCGCCCTGCGCCTCAAGCTCATGTCCGGTCTCGACATCGCGGAAAAGCGCCTGCCACAGGACGGCCGCTTCAACATCAAGGTCAGGCAGCAGCAGATCGACGTGCGCATTTCCACCATGCCGACCCAGTTCGGCGAATCGGTGGTCATGCGTCTTTTGAACCAGAGCGGCGACGTGCTCAAGCTCGACTCGATCGGCATGCCGTCCGACATGCTGGCAAGGTTCCGCGCCATCATCCGCCGCCCCAACGGCCTGGTGCTGGTCACCGGCCCCACCGGCAGCGGCAAGACCACCACGCTCTATGGCGCGCTGGCCGAACTCAACACCCAGGAGTCCAAGCTCATCACGGTCGAGGACCCGGTCGAATACCGCCTGCCCGGCATCAACCAGGTCCAGGTCAACGAGAAGATCGACCTCAGCTTCGCCCGCGTGCTGCGCTCCGCCCTGCGCCAGGACCCGGACGTGGTGCTGGTGGGCGAGATGCGCGACCAGGAAACCGCGCAGATCGGCATGCGCGCCGCCATGACCGGCCACCTGGTGCTGGCCACCCTGCACACCAACGACGTCGTCAGCACCCCCATCCGCCTCCTGGACATGGGCGTGCCGCGCTATCTTGTCGCCACCTCGCTGCAGGCGGTGCTGGCACAGCGCCTCGTGCGCCTGGTCTGCGAAAGCTGTACCGAGCCGCAGGAACTGAAGCCGACCGAGCACGAATGGCTGAAGATCGAACTGGGCGACACCATCGATTCCCGCCGCTTCATGCACGGACGCGGCTGCATCCATTGCAACGGCACCGGCTACCTGGGCCGTACCGGCGTGTACGAGATGCTGGAAATGACCGAGGCGCTCACCGATGCCGTCAGCCGGCACGACCCGGCATACTTCGTCAAGGCCGCCCAGGCACAGATGGGCGGCCGCACCCTGCGCCGCCACGCCGTCGCTCTCGCCGTCGCCGGCAAGACCACCGTATCCGAGGCGATGCGCGCGAGCAGCCAGTTCGAAGACTGAGAAGAACAAAAAATCAAAAGGCAAAAGTCAAAAAGCAAAAATGAAAGGCGAGATGAGTGGGAAGCGCGACCTGGATGAACGATTGCTTGCGTACGGCGCTGCTGTCATAAAACTGGTCGAATCCCTTCCGCCATCCATCGCGGGCAGGCGCATAGGCGACCAACTCTTGCGCAGCGGCACTTCTGTAGGCGCCAACTTTGAGGAAGCGCAGGGCGCGGAATCCAGGAGTGATTTTGCACACAAATTGCAGATAGCCCTGAAGGAATTGCGCGAATCCTGTTATTGGCTTCGTCTGCTGGCAAAAACAGAAATGCTTCCGCAGGAAATGCTTGCCGATCTGATTGATGAGTCTTTACAGTTAAGAGCGATACTTTCCAAGTCGGTAGCCACCGTCAAAGGAACGGCTAAATGATAGATAGCAACGAGATAGGCGAAAACTTCAGGGCTTGTACCCTATTTTTGCCTTTTAATTTTTGCCTTTTGCCTTTTGCCTTGCATCAATAATGGCCTACTTTGCCTACAAAGCCCGCAACAGCCGCGGCGAAATGATCCAGGGCGTGCTCGAAAGCGCCGACAGCGGCGCGGTCGCCGACCAGCTCTTCAATACCGGCGTCACGCCGGTCGAGATCAGGGAAACCCAGAAGCCGTCGACCAGCGGCGCGGACGGCTGGTGGCAGCGCCTCACCGAGCAGAAGGTGCGCCCGCTCGACGTGCAACTGTTCAGCCGGCAAATGTATACCCTGCTTCGGGCCGGCGTGCCGATCATGCGCGGCCTGGCCGGGCTGCAGGAATCCGTCAGCAACCCGAGCTTCGGACGCGTGCTGCAGGACATGCGCGAATCGCTCGACTCCGGGCGCGAACTGTCCGCCAGCCTGCGCCGCCACCCGGCCGTGTTCGATCCCTTCTACGTCAGCATGGTGCGCGTGGGCGAGACCACCGGCCGCCTCGACGAGGTATTCCTGCACCTGTTCGACCACCTCGAGTTCGAGCGCGACATGAAAAGCCGCGTGCGCACCGCCATGCGCTATCCGCTGTTCGTCATCATCGCCATGATCGCGGCCATCGCGGTGATCAACCTGTTCGTCATCCCCGCCTTCGCCAAGGTCTACGCCGGCTTCAACGCCGAACTGCCCCTGGTCACCCGCCTGCTCATCGCCGCCTCCGAATTCAGCGTGCGCTACTGGCCGCTCCTGCTGGCCGCCATCGTCGCCGCCGTGCTCGCCTTCCGCATGTACATCGCCACCCCCAACGGCGCCTACCGCTGGGACAGGATCAAGCTGCGCATTCCCATCATGGGCAAGATCCTCCTGAAAAGCGCGCTGGCGCGCTTCTCGCGCAGCTTCGCCCTGGCCGGAAAGAGCGGCGTGCCGGTGCTGCAGGGCCTCAACGTGGTGGCGCAGACCGTGGACAACAAATACATCGAAAGCCGCATCGAGCAGATGCGCGACGGCGTGGAGCGCGGCGAAAGCATCCTGCGCACGGCCATGACCACCGGCGTGTTCACCCCCGTGGTGCTGCAGATGATCGCCGTCGGCGAGGAAACCGGCGAACTCGACACCCTCATGGGCGAAGTCGCCGACATGTACGAGCGCGAGGTTGACTACGAACTGAAAACCCTTTCCGCCCAGATCGAACCCATCCTCATCCTGATGCTGGGCGTGCTGGTGCTGATCCTCGCGCTGGGCGTGTTCCTGCCGATCTGGGACCTGGGCAGCGTGGTGTTGAAAAAGTGAAATCAAAAGGCAAAACTGGAGAGGCAAAAATCAAAAATAAAGGCAA
>DISR01000086.1 GCA_002421825.1 Thiobacillus sp. UBA6205
GAACTGTTCGGCCATGAGCGCGGCGCCTTCACCGGTGCGGCGGCGCAGCGTCGGGGCCGCTTCGAGCAGGCCGACGGCGGCACCCTGTTCCTGGACGAGATCGGCGACATGCCGGCCGAGCTGCAGACCCGTTTATTGAGAGTATTGGCCGACGGCCAGTTCTACCGCGTCGGCGGCCACTCTCCGGTCAAGGTCAACGTGCGCGTCATCGCCGCCACCCACCAGGACCTGGAAGCGCGCGTGCGCGAAGGGCTATTCCGCGAGGACCTCTATCACCGCCTCAATGTCATCCGCCTGCGCCTGCCCGCGCTGCGCGAACGGTGCGAGGACATCCCGCTGCTGGCCAGGCATTTCCTGCAAAAGAGCGCGCGCGAACTGGGCGTGGAAGCCAAGAAGCTTTCCGACGCCACGCTCAAGCTCATGTCCGGCTTGCCCTGGAGCGGCAACGTGCGGCAGTTGGAAAACGTCTGCCATTATCTGACGGTGATGGCGCCCGGCCAGGTGGTGGAGCCAAGGGACCTGCCGGCCGACCTGGCCGGGACGGAGGCTGCGACGGAAGGCGAAGACTGGCTGTCCTGTCTTGCGCGCCATGCCGACCTGCAGCTTGCGCGCGGCGACAGCGCCATCCTCGACGACCTGGTGCCGGCGTTCGAAAAAACCCTCATCCAGATCGCACTCAAGCATACCGGCGGCCGGCGCATCGAAGCGGCGCAGCTTTTGGGCTGGGGGCGCAACACCCTCACGCGCAAGATCCAGGAATTGGGCATGAACGGCGGGGATGACGAATAGCCTGTTGACGCCCCGGGCGCTGTCCCACAAATCCGCCAGCACGGATTGTCGACAGGAGGCCAGGATGAAAACGGGCCCGCGCTGAGGCGGATTTCGCTAAAAAATCTGTTGTTGCTGGCCGGCGTTGCCGTCCTCGCAGGCGTTGCCGTGGTGTAGCCGCTGCCCGCGGTCAAGACCATCAAGGCCAACGAGCGCGTCCATGCGCTGCCGGCCAGGCCGAACTGCCCAATGCGCACATCCGCGGCCGCGGTGGCAAGCCTCACCAGGCTGCCGTTTCCCCGCGTGGTCGATACCCATCACCACGGCGAGCACAGCATCGGCAACATCACTGCACCTGGCTGCTGGTCGAGGCGGAGATTTTCTGAAAAAATCTCGGGAGCATTGTAGGGGGCCCGCCCTCGGGCCGATTGGTTGATGCACAGTCACGCTGATCGCGGCGAGGCGCCGCTCCTACAGTTTTCTAGGTGAGCGTTGCGATCACCGGCGCATGATCCGATGGGCGTTCCAGCTTGCGCATGTCGCGGTCGATGCGGCTTTCGCTGCATGAAGCGGCCAGCGCTTCCGACAGCAGGATGTGGTCGATGCGCAGGCCGTGGTTGCGGCGGAAGCCCATCATGCGGTAATCCCACCAGCTGAAGGTTTTTTCCGGCTGCTCGAACAGGCGGAAACTGTCCTTCAAACCCAGCGCCTGCAATTTCCTGAACGCCTCGCGCTCGGGTTCCGAACACAGCACCTGGTCCTTCCACGCCGCCGGGTCGTGCACGTCGCGGTCTTCCGGCGCGATGTTGAAGTCGCCCAGCAGGGCGAGCCCGGGGTGTTTCTTCAGCTCGTCGGCCAGCCATGCGGTCAGCGCCGCCAGCCACTTCAGCTTGTAGCGGTATTTGTCCGAGTCCACGCTCTGGCCGTTGGGGATGTACACGCACACCGCGCGCACATCGCCCACCGTGGCGGCAATGACGCGCTTCTGCTCGTCCTCGAAGCCGGGAATGCCAACCTGCACCTCGGCCAGCGGCGTTTTCGACAGAATGGCCACGCCGTTGTACGTTTTTTGCCCCGAATAGGCCACCTGGTAGCCGGCGGCCTCGATTTCGGCGCGCGGAAAGTTGGCGTCCTCGAGCTTGGTTTCCTGCAGGCACACCATGTCGGGTTCGCGGGTGGCGAGAAAGTCCAGCAATTGCGGCAGGCGGACCTTGAGCGAGTTGACGTTCCAGGCGGCGAGTTTCATGGGTTGTCTTTGCCGGTTGCGGCTCCGGGCGGCTCGATGTGCAGGGTGCGCGTGGGAAAGGCGATCTCGGCGCCGTGCGCCTCGATGATGCCGGCGATCTTCAGCAGCACGTCCTGCTTGACCTCGTGGTAATGCACCCANNTTGAAGTTCACGATCAGCGTGGCCTTGCTGTCGATCTCGGGATGCGCCTGCAGCATGGCCTTCACGTCGGCGACGATGGCGGCCATCTTGCCGATGTCGGCGTAGCGGATGCCGATGGTTTCCTTGATGCGGCGGTTGGTCATGCGCGTGGGGTTTTCCACCACGATGGTGGTGAACAGCGCGTTCGGCACGTAGATCGGGTTCTTGTTGAAGGCGCGCACGCGCGTGTGGCGCCAGCCGATGTACTCGACCGTACCCTCGATGTCCTTGTCCGGCGAGCGTATCCATTCGCCCACCACGAAGGGGCGGTCGAGGTAGATGGTGAGGCCGCCGAAAAAATTGGCCAGCATGTCCTTGGCGGCGAAACCGACGGCAATGCCGCCGATGCCGCCGAAGGTCAGCACACCGGCGATGCTGAAGCCCAGGGTTTGCAGGATGGCCAGGCCGGCGAGAATGACGACCGTGACCCGGCCCAGCTTGGACAGGGCGTCGATGGTGGTGCGGTCAACGGCCGTTTCCGCCATGGCGTTTTTCGCCAGCGCGCTCTTCGAGGCATTGTGGATCAGCCGCAGCAGGAACCAGGCGAACGCCAGAATGAACAGCGTGTCGCGGGCGGGCTGCACGAACTCGGGCACGGGCATGCCGCTGTGCTGGTAGACGATGCGCCCGGCATGGGCAAGGCCGGCCACCCACAGGATCAGGGTGGCCGGCCTGCGCGCCGCCCTGATCAGCGCATCATCCCAGACGGCCGAGGTGCGCCCGACCAGCTTTTCGATATGACGCAGAACATAATAGGCGCCGATGTTGACGGCGAGCACGATGAGGAACACCGCGAGCACCTCGGGGAGCCAGGGTTGGGCCAGAAAGGGCAGTCCCAGTTGTTGCGCAAGCTCATTCATAAAGGGGATTCGCCGTGCTTTGCCTTGACGACAGGGTCCTGCATCGTGACGAAGAAAGGGCGGGGCGGGACGGTTGCCCTTGCCTCGCCTGGGTTGGACAAGGCCCCATGATAACGCGTGCGGCGAGGGCGCTAATTCCCGGGTTGGCTGGCCGGCTGCTCTAGGACGTCGGATGGGTCGGGCATCAAGGGGTGCCGGCAGGCGGATAACCGGCCTTGTCCAGCGCCGCATCCCAGGCGGCTTCGGCATAGCCTTCGAGTTTTTCGCTGCCGATCATCAGCGTCGGCACCCGCGCCTGGCTGCCGCCCTTGCGCAGTTCTTCGTTGGCATCCACGCTGGCGGAGGGGTCCTTGCTGGCGTAGGGGATGCCGCGCCTGGCGAGGTGGGCCTTGGCGCGCTCGCAATGCACGCCGCAGGTCGCGGTGGCGTAGAGCGTGAGGGGATTCTTGAGCCTGGCCTGCTGCATCTCCGGCGAGGCCGCGCCATCCTTGTCGCCGCTTTTGTAGGTTTTCTGCGTGGAGCTCTTGGCGCTGGCCGGCGGCGGCTGGTCGGTGTAATGCACTTTGCCCTGGGCATCGGTCCAGCGGTAAAGCGTGCCGGCCATGGCCGGCAGCGAAAGCAGAATCAGCAGTAACGGTGCAAGTCTCATGGTCGGCAGGCTGTCAATCGCAACAAGCCATTAACGGCAGGCCGGGGAAAAAATTCAGGCCAGCCCGGGCGCTCAGTTCATGCCGTTGTGGCGCAGCAGCGCATCGATGGTCGGCGCGCGCCCGCGAAAGGCCTTGAACGATTCGATTGCGGGACGTGCGCCGCCCTGGGCGAGGATTTCGCTCCAGAAGCGGTG
>DISR01000042.1:0-9184 GCA_002421825.1 Thiobacillus sp. UBA6205
CCTCGGCCTCGATCCGGACAAGGCGCGCGAATTCCACGACGAGACCCTGCCCCAGCACGGCGCCAAGGTCGCGCACTTCTGCTCCATGTGCGGGCCGCATTTCTGTTCCATGAAGATCACCCAGGACGTGCGCGAGTATGCTGCTCAGGAAGGCGTGAGCGAGCAGGAGGCGCTGGCCAGGGGCATGGAACAGAAGGCCATCGAGTTCGTGAAGCAGGGCGCGGAAATCTACCGCAAGGCGTAGTCTCCATACGATGGGCGGCTGCATCCTGCTCCGGCAGGATGGACACGGTTCGCCTGGAGCATGAACGGGCCATGATGTGGCCTATGGGCCTGCGACAGCCCATTTCATGCGCCAGTTCGCTCGCCATGCCTTCTGTCGCGGCAGCCTGGGGTATCATGCGGAACGGCCCAAGCGGCGCTTCTGATCATTCATGGATATTGTTCTCGTATTGAAGGCCCTGGTCATGGGCATCGTGGAGGGACTGACGGAGTTCCTGCCCATCTCCAGCACCGGGCACCTGATTCTGGCCGGTGACCTGCTCGGCTTCAACAATGACAAAGGCAAGGTGTTCTCCATCGCCATCCAGCTCGGCGCGATTCTGGCGGTGGTCTGGGACTATCGTGCGCGCTTTGCCGGCGTAGCGGCCGGATTCGGCCGCGATCCGGCCGCAAACCGTTTTGTGCTCAACCTGTTCCTGGCATTCCTGCCGCTGGCGACGATTGGCCTCCTGTTCGGCCAGCAGATCAAGGCGGCGCTGTTTTCGCCCATCCCCGTAGCGCTGGCTTTCATCGGCGGCGGCGTCATCATCCTGTGGGCGGAGAAAATGCCCCACAGCAAGCATATCGACGATGTCGACAGGATGACCTGGAAGGATGCCCTGGTGATGGGCTTCATCCAGGCCCTGGCCCTGATCCCGGGCACTTCCCGCTCGGGCGCCACCATTATCGGCGGGTTGCTCTACGGCCTGTCGCGCAAGACGGCCACCGAGTTCTCGTTTTTCCTTGCGGTGCCGACGCTCGGGATCGCCTCGCTCTACGAGATGTACACGCACAGGGGCCTGTTTACCCATGATGATATCGGGATGCTGGCGGTCGGTTTCGTCGCATCCTTCGCCAGCGCGGCGATCGCGGTGCGCGCCCTGATCCGCTTTATTTCACGACATGATTTCACCGTGTTCGCCTGGTATCGAATCGTGTTCGGCGTCATCGTGCTGATGACGGCCTACACGGGCCTGGTCGACTGGAGCACGCCGGCGATCGGCTGACAAAAAAAGGCGGCCAATGCCGCCTTTTTTGTCATTCAGGAACGCTCAGACCGAGATCAATGCCCGCTCGCCCAGCAGGTCGGCGATGTGTGACAGCAGCACCGCTTCCTGGAACGGCTTGCCGAGGTAGGCGTTGACGCCGATTTCCATGGCATGGTTGCGGTGCTTGTCTGCGGTGCGCGAGCTGATCATGATGATCGGCACGCCCTTCAGGCGCGCATCGTTGCGCATCACCCGCGCCAGCTCGAAACCGTCCATGCGCGGCATCTCCACGTCGAGCAGGACAACGTCCGGGAGGATGTCGTTCATCTTCTCCAGGGCATCCACACCGTCCTTTGCGGTTTCCACGCGGTAGCCCTCGCGCGCCATCAAGCGGCTGGTGATCTTGCGCACGGTAAGCGAATCGTCGACCACCATGATCAGCGGCGGCTGGACGACTTCTTCCTGCGAAGCGGCCTCCGGCACAACCACGCGCACCGTTTCCACCGGCAGGCTGAGCGCGCGTATGGCAAGAGGAACGGGGTTCAGTATCAGCACGACCTTGCCGTCGCCGCGCACCGTGGCGCCGGCAATGCCGGTGATGCGGGAAACCTGCGGACCGATGTTCTTGACCACGACTTCGCGCGTGCCTTCGACGGTATCGACCAGGATGGCGGCATGCGAAGAGCCGCTTTTCATCAGCACGATGGTGTTGAAGCGCTGGACCTCGTGCAGGGCCTCGATCTGGCCCAGCAGGTGCGGCAGGTAGAACAGCGGATAGCTGTTGCCGCGCCATTCAATCGCGCGCGCCTGCAGGGCGGCGGACAGCTGGTCGGGTTTGAGTTCCTGCACCTGCTCCACCAGTGTCGCAGGCAGCGCATATTCGTTCTTGTTCGCGATGATGATGACTGCCTGGGTCATCGCCAGCGTGAGCGGCAGATAGACCGTAAAGGTGGCGCCCTTGCCGGCCTCGGTGGCGATTTCGATACGGCCGCCAAGGCTCGCGATTTCGTTTTTCACCACGTCCATGCCCACGCCGCGGCCGGCAACCTGCGTGACTGCGTCCGCAGTGGAGAAGCCGGGCACGAAAATCATTTGCGCAAGCTGAGTGCTGCCGGGCTCGACGCCCGGGTCAATCAGCCCGCGGTCGACGGCCTTTTTGTGGATGCGCGGCAAATCGAGGCCAGCGCCGTCATCGCCGACCGTGAGCACCAATTCGTTGCCCTCGTGCTTGGCGGCCAGTCTGATTTCCCCGTATTCCGGCTTGCCGGACTGCGCGCGCGTTTCCGCCGACTCGAGGCCATGGGCAATGGAGTTGCGCAGCAGGTGCTCGATGGGGGCGACGATTTTTTCCAGCACGCCGCGGTCGATTTCGATGTCGCCGCCCTGGATGTCGAGTTGCGCGCGCTTGTCGAGATCGCGCGCCGTCTGGCGCACGACCCTGTAGAGGCGTTCGGACACGCTGTACAGCGGCACCATGCGCACTCGCATCAGATTCTGCTGCAATTCGCGATTCATGCGCGCCTGCTGGAGGAGGGCTGCGTCGGCTTCGCCAAGCTGGGTGGTAAGCGTCTGCTGCACGGTGAAGATGTCATGCACGCTCTCCGCCAGGAAGCGCGTGACTTCCTGGAAACGTGTGAAGCGGTCGAATTCCAGCGGGTCGAATTGTTCCTTGTCGGCCTGGCTCTGGAAAGTGGCCTGCATCTGGGATTCGGCCTGGATTTCAACCTCGCGCAAATGGTCGCGCAGGCGACGAAGCGCTTCGGACAGTTCCGTGGTCTGCCGCTTGAGTGCGTACATCTGGCTTTCGATGCGCGAGCGTGCAATGGCCACTTCGCCGGCCTGGTTCACCATGCGATCCACCCAGTCCGCGCGCACCCGCAGCGTTGCGCTTTCACGCTGCTGTTGCGGCTCGGCGGCAGCAGGCGCGGGCGCCTGGAGCGGAGCCTGCGCCGAATCCATGGGCGGGACGGGCGCTCTGGAGTCGGCGGCCTCGGGGGTCTGCGCTGCCTCGCCTGGCTCGAGAAGGGAGGGGACGAGCACGTCGGCATCCGCGGCTTCGGTTTCGATATGGCGGGTTTCAGCCGGCTCCGGAGCGCCGAACTTGAGGCGGTCGACGGCGGTCGCAAGATGATCGAATTCCTCCTCGAGTTTTTCCAGCATGGCGGCATCGGTGCTGGCCTGGCCATCGAGCACGGAAATGACCCGCGATTCCATGATGTGAGTCAGCTCGCCCAGGCGCATGGCGCCCGCCATCCGCGCCGAACCCTTGATGGTGTGCAGCACGCGGCGCAAGGCCGAGGGACCGGCGGAGTCGTTTGGAACGGAAATCCAGCTGCGCAAGGCCTGAGCGGCCTCGGGCACCAGGGTTTCGGCTTCTTCGAGGAAGATGGGCAACAGGACAGGATCGATTTCGTCCCGGACATCGCGTTCCTCGAAGACCGGGGCCGCCTGCTTTCTCGCCTGCGCCACCATCTCCTGCAGTTCGATTTCCCCGCTGGACATTGCGGGCACGGACCCGGTTTCGGCAGCCGCATCTTCTGCGGGTACGGAGTCGGGCCCGGCTGTCTCCGCAGGCTGGACTGCCCCGGTCTCTGCCTGCAATTCTGCGTTCTGGCGGGCTTCTTCGAGCGCGGTGGCCGGCATGTCGGTTTCAAATTCTTCGTTGGCCGGCTCTGCGCTGCCCTGCGGGACTTCCATGGGCGCCGCCTCGGTGCCGGCAACGGGCAGCTGGTTCAGTGCCTGAATCAACGGTGCCGCCTGCAACGGCACGACACGCGAACGGATGTTTTCGATCATGCTGTTGATTCGCGTCAGCGCATCCAGCAGGGTATTGAGCGCCGCGTGTGGCACCGGCCGGCCATCAAGCTTTCTGAAATAGGACTCGATGGCGAGTGCGAGGTTGGCGAGTTGAACAAAGCCGGTGGTTCCCGCTATGCCTGCCAGCGTATGCACGCCACGGCGCGCGATGTCGCTGATGACGGCCTGGTCGTTTTCCGACAGGCGTTCGATTTCCTCTTCCAGCGCCTGTGCCCAGGTGGCCGACTCGGTCTTGAAAATGTCGTACAGGGCAGGGGACAGGCGGACGATGCCAATCTGGATTTCTTCCGGCTGGACGCCCTCTTCATGGGTTTCGGCGGGGGCTTCCCCGCTGCCGGCATGCATGTCCGGCCGGAGTTCGGTCTCGGCGGCGGTTTCCTCGGGTGCGGGCGCTCCCGCTATGGCGCCGGCAGCAGGAGCCTCCTCCTGTGCCGCAGTTTCCTGCTGTCCGTGTGCTACGCGCGCGGCTTCGGCCAGCAGGCCGGCTGCATCCACCAGTGCCGCGGGGTCTTCACGCAGGTCGGAAACCCAGTTTCCAAATAAATCGTGCGCGCGGCGCACCACGGCAATCAGCGGCGCGGTCGCCGGTTTCTCGGCAGCGAGCCAGCCGTTCATGAGTTGTTCCATGCCCCATGCGGCTTCGCCGAAATCTGTCAGACCGACCATGCGTCCGCTTCCCTTGAGGGTGTGGAATGCACGGCGGACGACAGTGAGATTCTCGCGATCATCGGCGTCGTCCTCGCATGCGTCGGCGGAGGTCGCCATGTTGGCAAGGACTTCAACGGCTTCTTCAAGAAAGATTTCCAGAAGCTCGGGGTCGATTTCCGGTGCGGTTGCGGCTGCGCTCGGGGTGGACGCTTCGTCGGCGGCCTCAGCCGGCTCCGGCTCGGCGGTAAAGGTTTGTGCGTCAGCCTGCGGTGCGGCCGCGTCATCTTCCTGCGCATCATGGGCTTGCCAGTCGGCGTAGGGCTCCAGGCCTGCCAGCGCCCCATCCATTGCCGCTTCATCTGCGACGGGCGCGGAGATTTCCAGCATCTCGACAACTTCGGCTGCCGGAATCTCCGGCTCGGGAACTGGCGGTTCCTGGAATTGTGCATCGAACTCGAGAGTTTCGGCAGGCGCTCGCTCGCCGGAGATGTTCGCTTCGGCGACAGGCTCTATGCGGCTGGGCTCGGCTTCCGAGGCGGCGGGCACCGCCTCAGATACGAAAAAATCGTCCTTCTCCCACGAAGAAATATCCTTTTCGGCCAGCCCGAATTCGACCATGGGATGCCGGAGAATGCGCTTCGCGTCCACGCGCCCGGCACAGTGGGCTTCGATGAACAGGCCCAGACTCGACAAGGCGTCGGCGATGCGCGCCTTTTCGGCATCGTCCGGAATGCCTGAAATGACGAAGGGACGGATCGCTTCCATCGTGCTTTGCAACAACTGGCTGGCCTCGGTTTGTTCCAGTATGGACAACGCCCCGTGTACCTGAGCGGCCAGTATGTCCAGCGAAGAGAGCCCGTCACGCGCCTCGGTATCGCGGAAAAACGCATCCAGCGCCTCTTCCATCTGCTGCAGGCTGCTGCGGATTTCCTGACCCAGTTGCGCGAGCAGGGCATGTTCGGCCGCCTTGAGCGAGCCCTCGTCCATGAGATCGGATGCGCCGCCCTCGGCGTGGCCGGCCCGTGCCGCAGCCAGGCGCCGCATCTGGTTTTGCACGCGCGCCTCGAAATCGGGATCGAGAATGTCCTCGCTGTCCACGGCGCTTTGCAGAAACAGCAGGGTGGTGGCAATCTCGAGCTGTGCGCCCGCCAATGCTTCACCGGAAAGGCCGTTCATGGCGGCAGCGGTATCGGTAATGGAGGAGATCAGGTCGCCCAAGAACGGTACGCCCAGTGCCCCAGCCTGGGTGGCCAGGCGTCCAACCGTGTCCTGGAACTCAGCCAGGGACTCCTGCTTGCCCTCCGAAAAGGCGTGCCAATGGTTGCGGGCTTGCGCAAGCGTTTCTTTCAGCAACCTCAGCACGGGGCGCGCACGAGCCATCTGCTCGGGGTCCATTTGCCGTTTGGGCAGATATTTTTCCAGCCCGAAAGCCGAGCGTACCGCCTCGGAATCATTGCCCACGGACTTGCTCCTGGCAATGAAAAACAGGGCGTCACGCATCAGGTGCTCGGCCACCTGAGGCGAGCCTTCGGTGAGCTTGCGCATCTGCAGGTCGATGCGGGCGAGCAGCTGCTTGACGTGGAAATCAGGTTCTACGCCCTTGTTTAACAGGGCGTCAACGAAGCCCTTGCATGCCCACCAGAATGCGCGTGCGGCCTGCGAAGACACGCAGGATTCGACCTCGGCAATGGATTTCGCCATGGCAGCCAAGCCCGCTTCGGTCTTGGTGCCGCGCAGGAAGGCCAGCAGGCCGCGCTGGAACTGGGCGCGCGCGGCCTTGACGCGCTGCGGCACCTCGTCTTCGGCAATGCTCTGCGGCGCCTCCCCCACCTGAACCCTGAGGTTGGGGTAGAACAGCTCGCCCTCGAATATTTTTTCCGCGCCGGTCAGTTCGCGCAGCCGGCGGTAGGTCGGGAATAGCGCCAGTTCGCCCTCGCCGCGCCCTTCCGCCATGCGCACCACCCATTTGAGCAGGACGTCGCAAGCATCAAGTACCGCCTTGGTGTTGATCTCGCCGTCGTCGATGCTCTTGTTGCCCATTGCCGTGAGCACGTCCTCGACCGAGGTAATGACCTTGGCCGCGCCCTCGAGGCCGACCATGCGCAAAGCCCCGGTGGCGCCATGGATTTCGTCGCGCGCGAGCCGCAGCGCGTTTTCCAGGCTCTGGTCGGCGGCGTAGGCGCGAATCCGCTCGGCCGCGTTCCTGAGGGCGGACTCGATGTCCCCGCGTACCCAGTTCAGAGGTCCGGTATCAAAATCCAGCGTGGCGCTCATTGGGCGGTCCCTTGAAAAACAGCAGTCATCAGGCGAGCTTGAAGCCTGACACGGAATCCTTCAGCGTTTCGGCCAGCTTGGTCAGGCCGCCGATCGACTGTGCGGTCTGGCGGGTGCCTTCACTGGTCTGCATGGAAATGTTGCGGATGTCCTGCATGGTTTCAGCCACCTTGGCGGTCGCTGCCGCCTGGCTTTGCGTCGCAGACGAAATGCCGGCAATCAGCGTCGCCAGCTTCTTCGACACCTCGCCGATCTCGGACAGGGTCTGGCCGGCGGCATCGGACAGCTTGGCGCCTTCCACCACGCCCTGGGTCGAAACCTCCATGGCGGCCACGGTGTCCTGGGTGTCGGACTGAATCGTCTTCACAATCGCGGCGATCTGCTTGGTGGCGTCGGCGGAGCGTTCCGCCAGGCGCTGCACCTCTTCCGCAACCACCGAGAAGCCGCGGCCCGCCTCGCCGGCGGATGCTGCCTGGATGGCGGCGTTCAGCGCCAGCACGTTGGTCTGCTCGGTAATGTCCGAGATCAGCTCCACGATTTCGCCGATCTCCTGCGAGGACTCGCCGAGGCGCTTGATCCGCTTGGAGGTTTCCTGGATCTGTTCACGCAGCGCGTTCATGCCGGCGATGGTGTTTTGTACGGCCTGCTGGCCCTTTTCCGCGGCGGCCAGGGATTGCTCGGCCACGCTCGCGGATTCCGCGGCGTTCTGGGATACCTGCTGCACCGACTGCGAAATGTTCACGACCGCCTGCGAGGTTTCCTCGATTTCTTCCGCCTGCCGCACTGAGGCCGCGGAAAGCTGCTCGGAAATCTGGTTGGCATCGCGCACGGCGCTGTTCAGTTGCGCCGTGGCGTTATTGATGCCGCGCACCAGGGTGCGCAGTTCCTCAACCGTGAAATTGATCGAGTCGGCAATGGCGCCGGTGATGTCTTCGGTCACGCTCGCGGTCACCGCCAGGTTGCCGTCGGCCAGTTCGCCCAACTCGTCCATCAGGCGCAGAATGGCTTCCTGGTTGCGCGAGTTTTCTTCTTCGGTCTTGCGGGCGCGAGCCTTGGTTTCATTGATGTTGATGAGGCCCAGCAGCACCAGGGAGGCGATGGCCAGCACCGCAAACAGAGCCGCCAGCAGGTAGGAGATCGAGCCGGCGGTCCCGTATTTCGAGCTGAGTTTGGTGGCGGTGTCCAGCAGCTTGTCGCTGTTGTTGAACAGTTCGCGCGCGGCGGATTTTGACTTCAGCAGTTCCGGCGTGTTGGCGAGCACCACGCCGACGGATTCCACCAGGTCGCCGGTGGAATCGCCCACCTTGGTCAGCAGCTCGGTGGCCTGTTCGCCCATGTTGGCCTCTTCCAGCAGACCCACGATGTCGCGGAAGCTGGTGATGTCCTTTTCCAGCTGCAGGAAAATGGAGGGGTTCGGGGTGTCAGATGCCTGCAGGGCGACGGCATTCTTGGCGATGCGCTGGGTCAGCGTCATCAGCTGGTTGGCGCTCGACACCAGGCGATTGCTGGCGTTGCTTTCGAGCAGCGAGGCGGACATCTGCTCGGTCAGTTCCTGCATGTCGCTGGACAGCGCACTGATCCTTTCGATGTTCTTGTTCAGGTTGACCAGCACTTTCTGGTTCTGGTGGATGAGGGCGGCCTGGGGCTCGAGTTTCTTCCAGATCGCGTCAATGTCCTTGAGCACTGCCTGGGCGTCCATGGGCGAAGCCGGCGCCGAATCGTCGCCGTTCTGGAGGCCCCTGAGTGTGGTGGTGAAATCCCTCCTTTCCTCGTCGAGCAGGCCAAAGGCCTTCTCGTTGCCCAGCACCGACTGCTGCGCCAGGCTTGGCAGGCGCTGCGTGAGCATGCCGATGTAACCTGCCCGGTCAAGGTAATGGCCCTGATTCCCGGACTTTACCGCACCGTAAACCGTGAAACCCGCGGCCAGCAGCAGGGAGACCAGCAAGGTGCCGCTGACGTAGAGATATTGCTTCTCCACCGCCAGGTGGCCGATGAGCGGAACTCTGCCTGCAGGCCTGTCTGCAAGCTTGCGCAGGTTCTGCATGATCATCGTGGTCTGGTCTTTCGCCGACATGCCCTTGACCGAGCTGGACATGCGGCCGGCGAGGCCCTTTAGTTTGGTGATGGGGTTGGCCTTGGACATGAGGTTCTCCACAAGAACTGATTTATTGTGCTTCTACGGACAGAAAAGCGGG
>DISR01000042.1:9257-22193 GCA_002421825.1 Thiobacillus sp. UBA6205
GTTTCCAGGGTAGGCGAGCCTTCCAGGAAGTCTCCAATATCCGTGACTGCATAGAGGTTGCCGCGGATGTTGGTTATGCCGCGGAACCAGCGGGTAGTGCCGGGGGTGGCTACGATTTCCGGCAACGGCATGACTTCGTCGATTTCTTCCAGGGAAACCAGCCAGTTGGCACCGGCAGCCTGAAATCCGAGGCGCGAGGCTTGCGCCGGCGCCAGAGCCGCCGCCTGCATGCGCCGGGACAGATCGGTCTGGAATTGGCGAAGGTTGAATTTGCGTGCCATGTCTGCTGGACGATTTAACCCATGGAGCGGATCTGCTTGAGCAGGTCGTCAGGGTTGATCGGCTTGACCATGTATGCCTTGGCGCCCTGGCGCAAGCCCCAAACCTTGTCGGTTTCCTGGTCCTTGGTGGTGCAGATGATGACCGGAATGTTCTTGGTTTCCTCGTCCTTGGACAGCGCGCGCGTCGCCTGGTAGCCGTTCATGCCCGGCATGATCACGTCCATGATGATGAGATCGGGCTGCGTCTGCTTGGCCTGTGCGATGCCGTCCTCGCCGCTTTCGGCCATGCTGACCAGGAAGCCGTTCTTGACCAGCAGGTCGGATATGAAAAAACGCTCCGTCGGGGAATCGTCAACTACGAGAATGCGGCTGATTGCCATGTTTAACTCCGTCGAAAAAGGTTAGGCTGCCTTGGTCAGCGTATGGTCGCGAACCGCCTTGAGCAGCGTGTCTTTGGTAAAGGGCTTGGTCAGATATTCGTCCGACCCCACCATGCGCCCCCGCGCGCGGTCAAACAGCCCATCCTTGGAGGAGAGCATGATGACCGGGGTATTGCGGTAGCGGGCATTGCGCTTGATCAGGGAGCAGGTCTGATATCCGTCCAGGCGAGGCATCATGATGTCGACGAACACCACGTCCGGCTGGTGGTCGGTGATCTTTGCGAGCGCCTCGAACCCGTCCTGGGCCAGGATGACCTCGCAGCCAGCCTGGTTCAGGAAAATCTCGGCACTGCGACGTATGGTGTTGCTGTCGTCAATCACCATGACCTTGACGCCATGCAAGGAGGCTGGGGTTTCCATTTGCGTGCTTTGCGCTCAAATATTGCTGAATGTGTCGACCACTAACGACTACGCGCCGGCAAAACTTTACGCCGGCGCGTGGCCGCCGTCAGGGCTTGGAGGCGCCTGCAACCTGGGACAGGGTGTCCAGGATCTCGCCGGGGATGTGGGAGATGCGCATGAAGGTGCCCATGCCGGTGTCGGGGAAACTCACGGCGAGCCGGAAGCGGGCGTGCAGGGCATGGATTTCCTTGCCCATGACAAAAATCTCGTAAGGTACGGCAGCCACGGTTTCAGGCTGTTCGATCGCCTTCATCCAGGCTGCATCGCCGGTACTGGGGTCATTGAAGGCGACGCCAAACACCGCCAGCTGCTTGCCCGGGATCACGACCTCATAGACCTTCGACGTGTCGGCAACCTTTTTGCCCAGGTTGTCACGAATGGCCTTGACGGCCGCGTCGAAGCTGTCGGCCTCGGCAAGCTTGTTCTTGTAAGAGTCCAGCCGTTCCATGCCTACCATGTAGCGATAGTTGGAAAGCGATTTCGCCGTTTCGCTGCCGCCAAAGCCATCTCCCGCTCCCAGGGCCTTGCCCAGGCGATCCTGGATGTTCGCCGCGGTCTTTTCGACTTCGGAGAAGTCCTTGCGGAAAAAAGCCCGGAGCCAGTAATCCGGATTCATGTAGGACACGGTGCCGTCGGCCTTGACGCCGACGCGGATGCCGGCGCCGACGATGGTCTGCTCGCCCTTGTCGGCAATGTGCTTGAGCAGTTCGGCATCGGTTACGATGACGACGCCGTATCCGGGGTTGCCCTTGATGAAGTATTTGCCGGCCACCTTGAATCCATTGGCTTCGAGCCGCTTTTCCACCGTGCTGGCAACGGTTTGCACATTGCCGCCGCCGTCCAGCTTGTTGCCGTAGATATAGGGGTTGATGGCATAGGCCGCGCAGGACATCAGCAGGCCGACGAGAGACAGCAAGATGCGTTGAAACATGACCAGGTTCTCCGAAATTATGGTTGTTTGTTTCGGGCGGTGTCATGCCGGAAAGATGATCTGCCGCCCTGAGTAACCCTAACGGCACTCGCCCCTGTTTCTTTAGTGCCTGGCGGCGCCCGGGCCGAGAGTTATTTGAGTTCGGCCAGCAAGCGCTGCATCATGTCTTCCGCCCGGCCGACATATCCCCCGCCAAACAGGTTGGCGTGGTTGAGAATGTGGTAAAGGTTGTACAGGTTTTTGCGCGCGGCATGGCCGGGGTCGGGCGGCCAGGTTTCCCGGTAGGCCGCATAGAAGGCGCTGCCGAAACCGCCGAAGAGTTCGGTCATGGCCAAATCGGCTTCGCGGTCGCCGTAATAGACGGCGGGATCGAAGACGACCGGCTCCCCGCTGGCCGTGAAGGCCGCGTTGCCGCCCCACAAATCGCCGTGCAGAAGGGATGGAAGGGGGGCGTAGCCCGGGAAAAAAGCCTCCAGCTGCCCCAGCAGGTCGTGGCCCAGCCGCTGTATCCTGCCGCCAAGTGCGTTTTCGGCGGCCAGCCGTAACTGGGGTCCGAGCCTGTACTCGCGCAGGAAGCTTGGCCAGTTTTCCGTCCAGGTGTTGACCTGCGGCGTGCTGCCGATGGTATTGGCGCGCATCCAGCCGAAGGCGTCCGCGGTTTTGCGGTGCTGCAGGGCCAGCCGGACACCCAATTCGGCCCAATTTCCGCTGCCGCCCAGTTGCAGGTGTTCCAGTACCAGAAAGGACGCGTCGCCCGATTTTCCGGTGGCGACGGGGTGGGGTACGCGCAAGGCCCGGGCCGACTCGAGTTCGGCCAGGCCCCGGGCCTCGGCCCCGAACATGTCGGCGAGCCCGGCACGGTTGGTTTTGACGAAATAGCGCCGGCCGCCGCCTTCTATGACATAGGCCAGGTTGATGCATCCGCCCCCGACGGGGCGGCAGGCGGTGATTTGAAAGCCTTCGCCCGTGGCCGCCCTGATCGCGGCCTCGACCGCCGCCGCCGCTCTCATGCCCTAGCCTGGATATTTCACCGGATTGCGGGAGGATGGCGCCAATTGGCCGCCAGCACCCGCAGGGGGCGGCGGTGCAAGCTGGATTCGATGCCGGCCGCTCCGCAATCGGGTGTTCATGCGCCTTGGGGTCATTCCCCGGGCCGGTCTGGTGAAATGTCCGGGCTAGGTGTACTTGTGGTCGGCGGGCACGCGCGAAGCGCCCGCGGCTTCCATGCGGCGAAGGTAGTCTTCCCATTTGGCGGCGTAATTCGCGCCGAGGTCGTACAAGTAGTCCCAGGAATAAATGCCGGAGTTGTGCTTGTCCGAGAACTCCAGTGCCACGGCGTACTGGCCGACCGGTTCGATGCGCTCGATGTCCACGAATTGCTTGCCCGCCTGCAATACCTCCTGGCCCGGGCCGTGGCCGCGCACTTCGGCGGAGGGAGAATAGACGCGCAGGAACTCGAAAGGCAGTTCGAAGCGGGCGCCGTCGCTGAAGGCGACTTCCAGCTTCCTGGAAGCCTTGTGCAATTTGATTTCGGTGGGGATCGGGGATTCTGGTGTAAGTCCGGACATGCTAATTCCTGAGTAAATTACTAAAGAATTAATTGCACCACAAAGCCGGCGGGATGGGAAGGTGTGGCGTCGAGAAAATACCCGGGAAAGCCTGGAATTGCGTTGGATGCTTCTTTGGCTATATGTCGCGTTCCTCTGTCGCCCGCTTGAGTCCGCTTCAAAACCGGCGAATCTCCGCCTGCAGATCCAGTGTCCCGCCCGTTCGGCCTCGGGGACTGTCGCGCTTGCGCCATGGGTGCCGGCTCAGGCGACCTCCCCTCGCCTGGCCGCCGCATCCGCTGCTGAATACTTCCGGCTTTGGCCGTGCATCAGGGCGCCGTCGGCTTGGGCCGTCCCCCCAAGCGCTCTGCCATGCCCCTTGCACTCGCTTTCATGCAGGAACCGAATGGTCATATAGCGTTTCAGCGGCAAGGTCCATATCGCTGTCTTTGTCGCCCGGCCATGAGACCGTCCCGTTTGAGATTCTGGCCCGGCAGAACTGCCTTGCATCCTTCAGCCTGATGAACGGAGGCTTCTCCAGGTAGGGTTTCATGTCGAATACGCGACTCTCCCCGTTCTCAAATTTGAGCAGAAGGAAAAATCCATCGCGGGGTTCGACCTTGATGATGTCCATGTCGGTTCTTTCTAGCGGTGCCGTGGCGTTCGGTATGTTTTTCCAGCATATGCCCAACACAAATTGCGGTCAAATTATCATCCGCCAGGCAGATGCCCGTGCCCGGAATGACATGGCCTGGACACAGGACGGGTCGCCCGACCAGGTTGTGGCCAAAGAATGCGAGGCCTGCGTTTTCCTGCATTCCCCGCCCAGGCGTGACGAGCCCCTGTTTTTCTCGACCAGGCGGTCGGGAGTTTGAATGCCGCCGGCCGCCTCGATACGGGAAGCCAAGTCGATGGCGCCATCCGATCGGCAACGTCCCGCCCCGCCGGGCATCATTGAAAGCCGGCGCGGAAAGAGGCCGGTCCAAAAAGCTCGTCGCCGTGCGTAAACGAACCAGCGTTTGTCCGCGGCGGCGAGCAGCCGTTCCCGCATCGCATCCCCGTCCGACCACTGCATCAGCCCATGCAGGGGCCGTTCAGCCTCTTGTCGAAAGCATCCATTTTCACTGCCCGCCAAATGCAGCGGGCCGGCTTGTCAGGCGGCCCGCTGGTCGACATGGGCTATTTCTTGAGCTGTGGCTGGTCGAGGTAGCGCACATCCTTGACCGGCAGCGGCAGGGGGTTGATGTACTTGTAGCCTTTGCCCTGCCAGTACGCCAGCTCGGGGAAGCCTGCAGGCACCACGGTGATGAATCCGTGCATGTCCTGGGCCTGGAAACCGGCTGCCCGCATGGCGTTATTGCACATCTTGAATTCCACGCCTTCCTCTGCGAGCTCGGCCATCTTGTCGATGGCGCCCTGGTACTTCTCGTAATTTTCCTTGGCAAATGCCCGCAATTCGGGGCCATGGGTGACTACGACCACTTTCCCGCCGGTTTCCTTCCGGGTGTTCTTGATGAAGTTGTAGAGGACATTCAGTTGCTGGGGATCGGAATAATTGACGTCGAATACCGTGTCGGTTACCGGCATCTTGTGCATGTCGACCTTGGCTGTGCCATAGGGCGCAAGTTCCGCTGCCAGCGAGGGGAGTGACGGGGCCATTGCGATGGCAATCGAAACGGCGATTTCCTTGAGACCAAATTTCATGTTCGCTGCTCCTCGGTTTTGTTGGATGTGCTCTCAAAACATGCACGGGCGCACAAACCGTACATGGAATTGGTCGCGGCAGGCAGGTTTTCCTTACGGCAACCTTTTAAATGAACAGGCAGATATCCGATTCTCCGGCGAATTCGAAGAAGGTTGCCGCGCCGCCGTATTCGATGCCGTCGATGAAGTCGCTGTGCTCGAAGCCGAACAGATCCACCGTCATCTGGCAGCCGATCAGCTTCACGTCGGCCTCGATGCAAAGGTCGCGCAGTTCCGGGATGGTCGCGACACCGTTGTTGGCGATGGTTTGTTTCATCAGTGTGGTGGCCAGGGACTCGTATCCCGGCACCAGTGACTGCACGGCATTCGGGATGTTCCAGCTGATGCCCTTGAACCACTTCGGGCCGAAAGGCATTTTCATGGGCATGCCGGGATTGCCGAGCGGGCTGACTTTGAGGAGGGAGAGATCCTTCCTGAGCAACTGCAGCCCGTAAAAGGTGAAGAAAATCTGCACCTGGTATCCCAGTGCAGCCGCCGTCGAGGCCAGGATGAAGGGGGGATAAGCCCAGTCCAGAGTGCCCTTGGTCGCGATCAGCGCCATCTTTTTCTCTTCCATGATGTTCTCCTGGAGGGTAATGACTGATTTCCGGAAAGCCCGATGCTCAGCGCTTGCGGATCAGAAAAACATACTCGCCCGCATTCTCGGCGGACGAAACCAGTTCGTTTCCGGTCTGCTTGGCGAAGGCCTGCATGTCCTTGACCGAACCGGGGTCGGTGGCGCTGACCTTGAGCACCTGCCCGGAGGCAAGCTCGCTCAGGGTCTTTTTGGTGCGCAGGATCGGAAGCGGGCAATTCAGCCCGCGGGCGTCGAGTTCCTTGTCGTGATTCATGGTGTTCTCCTGTAGGGGGTGCTGGTGCTTGAGCATTCAATCCGACCAGGCGCGTCCCTCGAATGCTGCATCGGTCGGGGTGTGGAAAAGATGGTTGGCGTAGTTGCTGAGGGTTTTCACGGCGATGGCGAGGACGATTTCAAGGATCTGCCTTTCACCGTGGCCGGCGGCCAAAAAGGCCTCAACGTCCGCCTTGCCGGGCAGGCCGCGCTTGACCACCAGGGTGCGGGCAAAGTCATGCAGGGCGGAGAGTTTCGGATCGGATATGGGAACTCCGTTCCGGATCGCGTCGGTGACGCTCTCGGGCACGCCTGTCATCTTGTCGGCAATGAAGCTGTGCGCCGCCACGCAATAGGTACAGCCGTTTTCGCGACTGATCGCCAGCAACACCACTTCCTGTTCGGCCGGGCTGAAACCGGATATCTCGCGGAAACGGCTGTAGCCATGGATATATGTGTCCAAGAGGCCGGGTGAATTGGCCATCACGGAATACATGTTGGGAATGAAGCCCAGCTTGGCGGAAGCATCCTCCAGTCTCAATCTGGCCAGCGGCCCGGCATTTTGCGGATCCAGGGGAGGGAGACTGAGTTTGTACTCGGCTTGCATGCGAAATTCCCCAACTGGGTTAATTAACGAACCATTCATTCCATAAACAATGAGATTACTCCCTCACCCTGTGCCGATCTGCTTGCTTGGGACTGAGGTCAGTGTTCGAGTTAAATATGGACTAAATGTTCCAGAAAGCAATAAAAAAATGCATGCGTTCAATCCAGGGCGCGCAACACGGCCTGAATGACGCCCCTCAGGGTTCTCACGTCTACCCCGGCCTTGGCCTGGTTCTTGAGGCCGCTCATGCTGCTGACCAGGTAGCTCGCCAGGACGCGCGGATTCCGGTCCGCAGGGATATCTCCTTCGCGCTGTGCGCGCTCAACCGCCAGCCGCAGCGTGTCGCGGAAGCGTTTGACGCTTCGCGCGACGTCAGCGGCAATTTCAGGGTCGCTTTGGGCAAATTCGCTGGCGGTGTTCATGATCAGGCAGCCGCGCGGTTCGCCGCCATGGACGTCTTCGAGCACGGTGTGCAGGAAGTCTTCGATAAAACGGCGCCCGGAGGGCGCGGTAGCCAGCTTTTCGCGAAGCAGGCCGACAAAATGATCCGCGTAGTGCGCCAGGCACAGCCTGAACAAGGCCTGCTTCCCGCCGAAGGCCTGGTACAGGCTGCTCTTGGACAGATCCATGGCTTCGAGCAGATCCTGCATGGAGGTGTGCTCATATCCATGCGACCAGAATACATTCATTGCCGCCTCGATCGCGGCATCCGGGTCGAATTCGAGGGGGCGGCCTGGATTTGAAGTCATCTTGCATTTATGGACCGTATGGTACGATATGTCAATACTCCCGTTCGGGAAGACAGTTGATGAATTCTGCGCCTGCCCGGCTCCGAGTCGACGGCATTGTGCGCCATATGAACAGCGGGGTTCGGCATCGAATTGGCGCATCCTGGCTGCACGGAAGCAGCGTTCTCGTTCAAGTTTCAATATTGAAGTCTTTGGCAGGAGACAAAATTGAACAAAAATTCGCTGGGGTCTCCAGATGGCTGGCTCGATGAGCATGGCGCGGCACTGTACAAGTATGCGCTGATGCATACCAGGGATGCCCATCGCGCCGAGGAAGCGGTCCAGGAAACGCTGCTTGCCGCCTTGCAGGCCCGTGATCGCTATGAAGGAGGGGCATCTGCACGCACCTGGCTCATCGGCATTCTGAAGCATAAAATCATGGACATGTTCCGCAGGCATGCCCGGGAAGTGCAACTCGATGACCCGGAAATGCTGGAAAGCGCTGATGAGGGCCAGGCAGGCGAAATTTTCAGCCTGTCCGGAAGCTGGCGGGACAAGCCATCGGACTGGGGCAACCCGGAGGAATTGCTGGCACGCGATGAATTCATGGCCATTCTGCAGCGCTGCCTGGATGCGCTGCCCCAAAAATGGTCCAGGCTTTTCATGTTGCGCGAAGTGATGGAAGAAGACACGGAAGATATCTGTCAGGAATTGGCGATTACCCCGACCAATCTCTGGACGATGCTGTATCGGGCCCGTTTGGGGCTCCGGCGTTGTCTCGACAGGAACTGGGTAGGCAACGCCGCCCGAGGATGATGAAGATGCTGACATGCAAGGATGCGAGTCACTTGATATCGGAAGGCCAGGAGCGCAAGCTGGGTTTTCGCGAGCGCATGGGACTCAAATTCCATTTGCTGATGTGTGTGTACTGCCGGCGGTTTGAACAGCAAATCGCTTTTGTGCGCAAAGCCTTGCGTGAGCTTGGCCGCCGCGCAGAGGCAGACACGGAAGGCGCCGAGTTGTCCCCCGAGGCACGCGATCGCATCCGCAAGGCCATTGCCGAGCGAAACGAGCGCAAATAAATACCCGGTTCTCCGAGACCGTCGTCATGAAGGCCCAAACGGGCAGTGTGACTTTTTCAGTTCAAGGAGAATCGTGATGAGCAAGACCAAAACCACCCTGACGTTCGCGCTTGCCGCCGCCTTTGGTGCGGCAGGCATGGCGCATGCAGCCGGCAACCCTTTTGCCGTGCAGTCCCTCGACCGCGGCTACATGGTGGCCGCCGCCGGGGAAAAGGCCGCGGAAGCCAAATGCGGCGAAGGCAAGTGCGGCGGCAAGAATGAATCCACCAAACCCGCACCCGCGACCGCGGACGCCGAGGACGCCAAGGACGCCAAGGACGCCAAGGTCAAGGAGGCCAAGTGCGGCGAAGGCAAGTGCGGCGGCAAGAAATAAGCCGGCGGACTGTCGACCATGCGTGAGACATCATTGCATGGCACTGGGCTCGGCCTGAGGCGGGAGCTTCTCCCGGACCTCATGGCCGGGATTCCGGATGCCATCGATTTCCTGGAACTCGCCCCGGAAAACTGGCTGGACATGGGCGGCGCGCACCGCCGCGCCCTGCGCCATGTGGCCGAGCGCCGTCCCATCGCAGCCCACGGGTTGTCCCTGAATCTGGGCGGCCATGCGCCGCTGGACGAGATATTTCTAAAGCGCGTCAAGCGTTTCCTGGACGAATACCGAATCGAACTGTTCACGGAACATCTTTCCTGGTGCGGCGACAACGGACATCTCTACGACCTGCTGCCCATCCCCTTCACGGGTGATGCCGTGCGTCACGTGGCCGGACGCATTCGGCGCACGCAGGACATACTCGAACGGCGCATCGCCATCGAAAATGCTTCCTACTATGTGGCAGCGCCCATTGCGGAGATGGACGAGATCGCTTTCATCCGCGCCGTGCTGGAAGAGGCCGACTGCGGCCTGCACCTCGATGTCAACAACGTCTATGTGAACAGCATCAACTTCGGTTTCGATCCCTGCAACTTCATCAATGCCATGCCGGCCGAGCGTGTCGTCTACATGCACATGGCCGGGCACTGGCGGGAAGCGGAGGATCTCATCATCGATACCCACGGAGCGAATGTGATCGAGCCCGTGTGGAATCTGCTGGACCATGCCTACCGCCGCATCGGGGTCAGGCCCACTTTGCTGGAGAGGGATTTCAATATCCCGCCGCTGGATGAACTGCTGCCCGAACTGCTTCGCATCCGCGCCCTGCAGGCGCAGGCCACGGAGTTTCGCCATGTCGCGTGAACCCGGCGATTTCACTGCCTATCAGGCCGCTTTTGCGGCCCGCATCCGCGACCCCAAGGGGGTGCCTCTCCCGCCTGGGGCGTCGGCGAGGCGCATGCGGGTCTACGAAGAGTTGCTGTTCAACAACCTGGAAGGTTTCCTGCTGGCCTGCTACCCCGTGACCCGGAAGATTCTGGGCACAAGGGCATGGAAGCGTGCCGCGCGCCGCTTCTTCATCGAGCATCGCTGCCATTCGCCCCTGTTCCGGGAGATTCCCAAGGCGTTTCTCGACTGGATGGAATGCCGCGCCGCCGGACTGTTCCCTGAACTGCCTTTCCTCGCCGAGTTCATGCACTATGAATGGCTGGAACTGGCGGTGGGCACCGCGCCAGAAGAAGCGGATCCGGGCAGCGTGGATCCGGAGGGCGACTTGCTTGCCGGGCGTCCAGCGCTCAATCCAAGCGCGAGGCTGGCCTGCTACCGCTATGCGGTGCATCTCATCGGCCCCCGCCGCAAGCCGGCAGCGCCGGATGCCGAGCCCGGCTGCTATCTGTTGTTCCGCGATGCGCAGGACGAGGTGCGCTTCGCCCTGCTCAACCCCTTGTCCGCGCGCCTCGTGGCAATGCTGCGCGACCATCGCCCCAGCGGCCGCGAGGCCCTGGCCCACCTGGCCGGCCAGAACGCGCCGGATCAATACGAGCTCTACCTGCGCGCCGGCAGGGAACTGCTCAACAACCTGTTGGCCCAGGGCGCATTGCTGGGCACCTGGAGGGAAACATGAATTTGAATGCCTGCCTCAGTTGCGTGACTCGTGACGCCTTCGGCATGTTGAACCGCGCTGGCGAATGGCTGGCCCCCTTGGGCCTGCGCCTGCTGCTGGCTTATGAATTCTGGGAGGCCGGCTGGATGAAGCTGCACGGGGAGAACTGGTTCGCCGACATCCGGGATCAGTTTCCCTTTCCGTTCAACCTGGTGCCGCCGGAAGTGAGCTGGCAACTGGCCACGTGGACGGAACTGATCGGACCGATCCTGCTGGTACTGGGCCTGGGCACGCGTTTTGCCAGCGTGTCGCTCATCATCCTCACGATCGTGGCCTGGGCCAGCGTGCATGCCGGAAACGGCTACAACGTCTGCGACAACGGCTTCAAGCTGCCGCTTGTCTATCTGGTCATGTTCGTGCCGCTGCTATTGTCGGGGCCGGGAAAGCTGAGCCTGGATCGCTGGATCGCGCGGAGATACGCCGGCTAAAGGCGGGGCGGAAGATGGGCAAGCGCTTCCGGTTCCGCATGCTTGTGGTTTAGCCCGGATGTTTCACCGGTCCGGGATTCGGCTGAAGGTCACAAGGGGAAACAAGGCGCGTGTGCAGTCGAGCCAAAATCCATTTTTGTGACGCAGCCTGCGCGGGGCCCGGCGGCCAGTTTGCGGTGTCTTTGGCCCCAGCTTCGCGCTAATAGCTACGCTATTGATTTGGCGTGGATATGCGAATCCACTCGCAAATAGCCTCGCCGGAATCCCGCGATCGGGTGAAATATCCGGGCCAGGCATTGGCAGTTGTCCTGAGCGGGGTGGTTCTCTGCAAGATTTATCAGGACGGTCTGCCTTTAATGGTAACGCCGCCATCCTGGTCGACTTGCCGGCGCCAAGGCCGGCCGTTATGACCCAAGATCCCCCCTTACGAATATTGTGCCACGCAGGATAGTGCCAACAGCCAGTTAAAGCCCTCGTTCGCCACCCTCGGTCCGGCCGGCTCACAAAGCCCACTGCAGCGGGCCAGGACGGCGGGAGTCGAGAAATGGCATTTTTAGGCACGGCCCAGAAACGTGGGCCAACCAGGGCCGGTTTTGGGCCAATGATGGGCCCTGGCAGAAAACGGCTGGCTCGATAAAAAGCTAACCATTTGATTTTATGGCGCGCCCGGCGCGATTCGAACGCACGACCCCTGCCTTCGGAGGGCAGTACTCTATCCAGCTGAGCTACGGGCGCGGAGGGCGAAGCTTATCTTTTTTAATATTCCCCGTCCAGACGCGCTTTCCCGGCATGGCCGCTTTACTTATAATTCATGCTTTTAAGATTCTCGAGGACTGAACATGGCAGACCCCCACGCCAAAATGACCAAGGCAACGCCCCGGGAGGTGATGGTTTCCGTTGTGCTTGGGCTGTTTGCTCCCCTGGTTGCAATCGTGCTGATCGTGTTCCTGGTCAACAGCATCCAGAGCGAGCAGGTCGATGAGGACAGTCCGGAGATCGCGGAAAAGGCGGTGTTGAGAAACATTGCCCCCGTGGCCAAGCTTGACGCGCAAGATGCCAGTGCCCAGAGGGTGGAGCGGTCGGGCGAGGAGATCTACAATGCGGTGTGCGTCGCCTGCCATACGTCCGGCGCGCTGGGCGCGCCCAAGTTGAACAGCAAGGGCGACTGGGGCGCGCGTATTGCCCAGGGTTACGAAACGCTGGTCAACAATGCAATCAACGGCATCCGCGCCATGCCGCCGCGCGGCGGCAACCCCGACCTGTCCGACCTGGAGATGGCGCGTGCCGTGGCATACATGGCCAATACCAGCGGCGCCAGCTTCAAGGCGCCCGAGGCTGCGCCTGCAGCAGCAGAAGCCGAAGCCGCGACTACTGCAGCCGCGCCCGCAGCGGATGGCAAGGCCGTGTTCCAGGCCAGTTGTGCCCTTTGCCATGCCGCCGGCATTGCCGGCGCGCCGAAGCTGGGTGACAAGGCGGCCTGGGGTCCGCGCATCGCGCAGGGCCAGGACACCCTCTACAAGCACGCATTGGAAGGATTCACCGGCAAGTCCGGCATGATGCCGGCCAGGGGCGGCAATGCGAGTCTTCCCGATGGCGACGTGAAAGCCGCGGTGGACTACATGGCAGGCCAGGCCAAATAAGCCATTTCGCCCCAATGAAAAAGGCCGCGCTTTGCGGCCTTTTTTGTCGCCGGGCCTTGCTTCAGCCCGCCGCCAGCATTGCCTTCAACGCCGCCAGCCGGTCGCTGCCGCTCTGGCGCGATTCTGCGCTGTCCGGCTTGCCGGGCAGGCGGACATCGGATCCCATTTCTTCGATGAAGCGGCTGGGTTCGCAGCCTGTCCATTCTCCGGCGCGCTTGCGCCGT
>DISR01000059.1 GCA_002421825.1 Thiobacillus sp. UBA6205
AACTCCAAAAATTTTTGCAGGGTGTGTGAGGCGGGGCGGGAGCGGTTTTAGGCGGCCTGCCCGAATTGAGTGAGAATTATAGCGTGCGCGCCGTGTTACGGCAACGTGAACGCGCAGCTTTCCGGACGGAAATCAGGGAATCAGGTGGTCCAGCCCGCCATCCATGTGCAGTTCCGTGAGCTCGATGAAGCCGCCGATGCACTTGCCGTCGACCACAATCTGCGGCACGGTGCGCGCACCACTGGTCACCACCGAGAATTCCCGCAAGGCATTGCGGTCGAGATCGATGCGCACCTCGTCGTAGCCGATGCCGCGCTTGTCGAGGAAGGCCTTGGCCTTGACGCAGATGGGGCAGGTGCCGGTGCTGTAAACCTTGACTTTGTTCATTGCAAAACCTTGTTGCGAAAAACTTATTTCAACCCCAGCACGTCGCGCATGTCGTACAAACCCGGCCCCCTGCCCTGCAGCCATTTGGCCGCGCGCAGCGCACCCTGGGCGAAGGTCGCGCGGCTGCTGGCCTTGTGGGTGAGTTCGACACGCTCGCCGATGCCGGCGAACAGCAGGGTATGGTCGCCCACGATGTCGCCGCCGCGCACGGTGGCGAATCCGATTGTCTCCGGCTTGCGCTCGCCGGTCATGCCCTCGCGGCCATAGACTGCACACTCCTTGAGATCGCGCCCCAGTGCGCCGGCCACCGCCTGGCCGATGCCAAGCGCGGTGCCGGACGGTGCATCCACCTTGTTGCGGTGATGGGCCTCGATGATTTCGATATCGTAGCCTTCCGACAGCACGCGCGCGGCCATCTCGGACAATTTCATGAGCAGGTTGACGCCTACGCTGAAATTGGGGGCGAAGACAATGCCGATGTCCCTGGCTGCGGCTTCGATGGCCGCCTTGCCCGCAGCATCGAAACCCGTGGTGCCGACGACGAGACTGACGCCGAGCTTGCGGCAGGCATCGAGATGGGCAAGCGTCGCTTCGGGGCGGGTGAAGTCCACGAGCACATCCGCCCCGCCCAGCGCGCTGTCGGACTGGTCGACAATCATCACGCCCGTTTGATGGCCGCCGCTGTAAATGCCTGCATCCTGGCCGACCGCCTGACTGCCGGCGCGGTCCAGTGCGCCATGCAACGCATAGCCCGGGGCGGCGGCCACCGCTTCCAGCAGGGCACGGCCCATGCGCCCGGAAACGCCGGCAATGACGGTCTTCAGGGCGTCCATCAATTACCCTTGATCGTGGAAAGCACGTTTTCTTCCTCGATCAGCCAGCGACTGTCCACGCGCACAAAAACCAGCTGCTTGATGACGGCGTCGCGGTAGCTGTCGGAACGGTAGAACTGCCTGAAACTGACCTGTGCGCGATCTTCGCTCATGGATTCGACCGTCAAGCCGTCGGTTTGCAGGTCAATATTGCGCGAAACGCCCAGGAGCAGGCGGCGGCGCTTTTCCCACATTTCCCGGCTCTGCCCGCCCGCCGGACGGAAGCCGGGTGCGTAAGCCGCAAAATAAGCCTCCTCGTCGCGCTTGCGCCAGGCCTCAACCCAGGCATTCAGCGCCGCGGCCAATTGCCCCTCCTGCGCTCCGGAAGCCGGTGCGTTGGGAAAGTCCGGCATGACATCCGGGCGAATGGCCTCGACATTGGACTCTGCCTGCAAGGCAACCGGCTCTGGCGGTTGCGCGCTTGCCGCAGCAGGCTTGCCTCCGGGTTTGCCGTGTGGCGCCTGTTCGGCGGGAAGCGGGGGCACGATGGATGTCGCCTGCATGTCACGTTCGGCGGAAGCCGCCGGCGCGGCAAGGGCACGCGCAGGTTCCGCGCCTGGCGCTGTCGCTTGCTCGCTGGCAGATGCCATTTGCGCCGGTGCCGGTCCGGGCTTTGCCTGGCCGGCTGCCGGCTCAGTTTTCTCGACCGCCTGGGCCTGCAGCGGCTGGGAAGCGGCCAGGGGCATGGCCACCGCAATCGGGCTCACCTGTGCAGCGGAAGGCTTCGGCCGGGCGGCTGATCCGCCCTGCGGCATTGTGGCGGCGGCCGGTTCGGCTTCGGCAGTTCGATTGCCTTTGAGCTCGAGTCCCTCGGCTTCGATGCGCGCCAGCACGTCCCCTTCAAAGAACAGCGTCAGGCGGCGCTCCTCGGCCAGCTTGCCGGCCTTGCGGAAATTGTAGACATAGTCCCAGCGGTCGCCATGGAAAGGGTCCACCACCAGCGGAGTGCCCAGCAGGAAGCGCACCTGCGAACGGGTAAGGCCGGGCTTGAGTTTTTCGACCGACTCCTGCTCCAGGGCGTTGCCCTGTTGCACGTCAATGCGATAGGGGGAGAGCGGCACGTTGACCGACGAACACGCTGCCAGGATAAGGACGAGCGGGACAAGACGCAGGGCTTTCAACTATCTACTCCAGGCAGAAGTCGCAAAAGCGGTATGATAACAGGGGACCTCTGAATGCGTCCTCCATGAGCCGCGTTGCAGCCAAATTTTGCTGTCTGGCGTGAAGCGGCGCGCAGGTCGTATCGGTCATACGAAACCAAGCGCCGCGACAAAGCCAGCAGCAAAATTTGGCGCAACCCTTCGGGCGCTGGTTTTGCGGGCGAACTGCCGCGTTGCGCTCCTCGGTTCGTATGTACAATACGACTTTCGTCGCGCGCCTTGCATTTCGCCCGCAAAACCAGCGCGCGGCCATGTGGGACGCATTCAGAGGTCCCTTGGTTTCAACCCCGATTCGGAGTCCTGCATGAGCCACCCCGACGATCTCAAGAGCATCGGGCTCAAAGCCACCCTGCCCCGGCTGAAGATTCTCGATCTATTCGAACACAGCAACAAGCGCCACATGACGGCGGAAGAAGTCTATTCGCTGCTCAAGGAAGAAGGCCATGACATCGGCCTCGCCACGGTCTACAGGGTGCTGACCCAGTTCGAGCAGGCCGGCCTGCTGATGCGCCATCACTTCGACAGCGACAAGGCCGTGTTCGAGCTCAATGAGGGCGAGCATCACGACCACCTGGTGTGCATGCAGTGCGGCCGGGTGGAAGAGTTCTACGACGAGGAAATCGAGAAACGGCAAAAGAAAATCGCCGAAGCGCGCGGCTTCACCATCCACGACCATTCATTGCAGATCTACGTGAACTGCACCAAGAGGCCCTGCCCTTACCGGCCGAAGAAATAGCGGGGAGCAGGGGCTAGGGGTTAGCCTCTGGGCCGCCCGCCCACGGCCGGACCTCGCAGGGACAGTAGCGCAGGCTGTTGGAGCCGGCCGCCGGGTCATAGTGCTCGCCGTCGATGAGCCGATTGGCGTCGCCCGCGCCGTCCGGATATTGCCACCAGCCGTACTGGGCGCAGACCACCTCGGGCGCCAGATGCCGGTCGAGCCGGGCTTGGGCACGCATGGCGCCCAGGCGGGTGACCACCTCGACCCAGTCGCCCGCCCGGATGCCGCGGGCGGCCGCCGTATCCGGGTGCAGCTCGACCAGGGGTTCCGGCATGCGCCGGCGCAGGGAGGGCTGGTGGCGCTGCTGGCTATGGCAATACTGCGGCCACTTGGCCGTGGTCAGGATGAGCGGATGGCGCGGGTCGGGCGCCTCGGCCGACGGCACGTAGGCCGGCAAGGGGTCGAGGCCGGCCTCGGCCAGGCGCGCGCTGTGAAACTCCAGCCGGCCGCTGGGGGTGGCGAAACCGGTCTGCCGGTATTTGCGGTATTGCGTTTCCAGCGCCAGGCCGACGCCGCCGGGGGCGCCGCGCAGGCGCGCCGGCGTGAGGCCGGCGGGGGCGAGCAACTCGGCCAGGGCGGCCTCGGCATCGCCGTTGCTGAACTGCCCGGCCAGGCCCAGACGCCTGGCCAGTTCGAACACGATCCAGGTGTCCGAACGGCTCTCTCCCAGGGGTGGGACGAAGGCCGGCCGCAACTGGACATGGGCCTCGGCCGCCGCGCCGACCTGAAAACCGGCCTGCAGCCCCTCGCGCTCCCAGGCGGTGCAGGCCGGCAACAGCAGGTCGGCGTGACGCGCGGTGGGCGTCTCCACCAGCTCGGTCAGCGCGAAGAAATCCAGCCGCGCCAGGGCGGCCTCGCTCAGCCGGGTGTTCGGCTTGGACAACAGGAAATTGCTGCCGAAGGAGATCAGGCCGCGCACCGGATAGGGCCGCTCTTCCACGATGGCGCGAAACAGGTCGCGGGTAGTGATCCAGCCCTTTTGCGGCGGCCCGTGCGGCCGCGCGTCCAGGCCCAGGGTTAGGCGACGCTCCTCCGGGCCGACCCAGCCGAAGCCCATGACATCGGCCACCGCCGGCCTGGCGAACCAGACGTTGCCGCCCGGCGCGTCCAGGCAGCCGGTAAGACCGTAGAGCGCGGCGATGCTGCGCCCGGTCTGGGTGGCATTGGCATGCTGGCAGGTGCCGGTCCAGGTGAAGAAGGACAAGGGCAGGCTGGCCTGGATCAGTGCCGCCGCCTCGGCCAGCTGCGCCGCGGGCACCCCGGTCACCGCCTCGACGCGGTCGGCGCTCCACGCCCCGCAGCGTTCGGCCAGCCGCTCGAACACCGGCCGGCAGGCCAGCGGCCCGCGCACGGTGGCCACGGTGTAGCGGCCGCGCAGGGCGAGCCGGGCTTCCGGTTCGGCATTGGGCGGGCGCGCCGGGCACAGCCGCGGCGCGGCGGCCGCCTCGTCCCAGACCAGCGCGCAGCCTGGATCGCCGCCGGCCGCGAGGTCGGCGCCGGTCAGGGGCCGGCCATCCGCCTCGGCCACCAGGAAGGGGGCATCGGTCCAGCGCTGCAGGAATTCGCGGTCGTAATGCCCCGCCTCGATCAGGCACCGGGCCAAGCCCAGGGCCAGGGCGCCGTCGCTGCCCGGCCGCGGCCGCAGCCAGAGGTCGGCCTCGGCGGCAAGACCGGCCCGCCGGGGATCGACCACGATCAGCCGGGCGCCGCGCTTTCGGGCCCGCTGCACCGCGGTGGCCTGGGCCAGCCAGGAGGTGGCCGGATTGAAGCCCCAGAGCAGGATGCAGCCGGTGTGCTCGTAGTCCGGCATGCCGATGCCGGCGCCGAAGGTGTAGGCCGGGGCGTAGTCCTTGTGCCAGTTGCAGTTCTCGGTGGCGAACACCAGGTTGGGGCTGTGGCAGGCGTGGGCGAGGCGATGGATCCAGGCGAAGCTGTCCGCGACCGCCGTGCCGCTCGGGGTGGCGACGCCGAAGGCCAGGGCGCTCGGACCGTGGCGCTCGACGGCGGCGCGCACCTTGGCCGCCAGCCAGTCCAGCGCCTCGTCCCAGCTGATGCGCTGCCAGCCCGGATCGGCCTCGCCCTTGGGCCGGGTCCGACGCATGGGATAGAGGATGCGTTCGGGGGCATAGACCGCCTCCGGCGCGGCCTTGGCCTTGACGCACAGGGCCTGGCCGGTGGGATGGTCCGGGTCGGCCTCGACGCGGGTGAGCACGCCATCCTCGATCCGGCCGATGCAGCCGCAGCGGGAAATGCACAGGGCGCAATAGCCGCGGCGCAACTCGCTGGTCATGGCGTGCGCCGTCCGGGGCGGCGTTGGAGAAGGCCGATCATAAAAATTAGAATTGAATGGCCATCCGCTCGACCTAGCTCACGCGCCTCGCCGCTTGATTGCAACTGCTTTCGCCCGCGCCCGCCATTTCCAGCATTTCGCGCGCATGCCTGAGCGTGGTGTCGGTGATGTCCTGGCCGCCCAGCATGCGGGCAATTTCGCTTACCCGCTCTTCGGCGCTGAGCGGGGTCACCTGGCTGACGACCTTGTCGCCACCGGCAAACTTGCTGACGCGCAGGTGCCGACGGCCGCGCGAGGCGACCTGCGGCAAGTGGGTCACGACCAGCACCTGCCTGTTGCGCGCGGCCTGAGCCAAGCGCCGCCCGACGGCCTCCGCCACCGCGCCGCCGATGCCAACATCGACTTCGTCGAAGATCAGCGTGGGCACTCCGGCCTGGCCTGACAAGGCGGTCTGGATGGCGAGGCTGATACGGGAAAGCTCACCCCCGGACGCCACCCTGTCGAGCGGCCCCGGCTGCAGCGTGGAATGGCTGGTCACGAGGAACGCGACCTCTTCCAGGCCGTGCGAATGCGGCTCGCAGGCGGCGAGCCTGACTTCGAAACGGCCATCGGCCAGGGACAGCTCGGCCATGGAGTGCGTGACAGAGCTGCCAAGCGCCTTTGCGGCCTGCCGGCGTCTGGCCGACAATTTTCTCGCACAGGCCAGGTAAGCCGTTTCGGCCTGCGCGACATCCGCCTCCAGGGCTTCGATATCGTCTTCGCCTGCCAGCAGCCCCAGCCGGCCGAGCCATTCTTCATGGCGCGCCAGCAATTCGGCGGCATTGAGCCTGTGCTTGCGCAACACGCGATGGACTTCGGCCATGCGGCGATCGAGTTCCGCGAGTTTCACGGGGTCGAGGCTCAGACGATCGGCATAACGCCGAATGCCGTGGCGCGCTTCCTCCAGATTGCTGCGCGCAGCATCCAGCAAGGCCTTCTCTTCGGCGAGACTGACATCCTTTTGCAGCATGTCATGCAGCAGCGCGTCCATGCGGCTCAGACGGCGCAGCAAGCCGTCTTCCTCATCCTCCAGTCCTGCCAGCAGCTGCGCGCCTGTCTCGATCAGGCTGGACATGTGGGCCTGGCGCCCGTGCTCGGCCTGCATCTCGTCCCAGCCGCGCAGGTCGTCTAACAGCGGCATGACCTCAGCCACCGCGGCTTCCAGCCCTTCCTTTTCCAGCAGCCTGGAGCCCGCATCCTCGCGTGCCGTCTTCAGGCGTTTCTTCGCTTCCTGCAAGAGCGCCCAGGTTTCGGCAACCTCCGCGGCTTCGGTCCGCGCGCCGGCGAATTCGTCCAGCAGTTCGCGCTGCGCCGAACTCTTGAGCAGGACATGGTGGGCATGCTGCCCGTGGATATCGACCAACTGCTCGCCCAGTTCCCGCAACTGCGCGAGCGTCACCGGCGTGCCGTTAACAAAGGCGCGGCTGCGGCCTTCGACCTCCACCGTGCGGCGCAGCAGGCAGCCATCTTCCGCATCGAGGCCATTGTCATTCAGCCATGCCCGGACACCCGGCAGGTTCGCAAGTTCGAATTCGGCGCTGATTTCCGCCCGCTTGCTGCCGTTTCGCACCACGCCGGACTCGGCGCGATCGCCCAGCACCAGGGACAGCGCATCGACCAGGATGGATTTGCCGGCGCCTGTCTCGCCGGTCAGCACGGTCATGCCGGGCGCGAAATCCAGGTCCAGCGATTCGACCAGCACAAAATCGCGGATGGACAGCGCCCTTAGCATCAGATCTGCTTGCCCCAGTGCAGTTTCTGGCGCAGGGTATCGTAGTAGCTGTAGTGCTTGGGGTGCAGCAGGGTGACGTTGTAGGGCACGCGGCAAATGCTGACCTTGTCGCCCTTTTGCAGGTCGAAATGGTTCTGGCCGTCCAAGTGCACGCGCGCATCGTCGGCATGGTGGATGATGATGTCCACGCGCGACTGGCTGCTGACCACGATCGGCCTGGCAGACAGCGTATGCGGGCAGATCGGCACCAGCGCGAAAGCTTCCATGGTCGGATACAGGATCGGCCCACCGGCGGAAAGCGCATAGGCCGTGGAGCCGGTCGGGGTAGCGACCACCAGCCCGTCCGAGCGTTGAGTGTAGACGAATTCATTGTCGATGACGACCTCGAATTCGATCAGGCGGCCGGTACCCGCCTTGCTTACCACTACGTCGTTGAAGGCCGACCCCTCGTCATGGCTGCCGTCGCCGCGTTCGAGCGAAGCAGTCAGGAGGACGCGTTCCTCGGCGTCGTATTCGCCGGCCAGCATGCGCGCGAGTTCCGCTTCCATGTTGCCCACGGTAATGTCGGTCAGGAATCCCAGGCGGCCCTGGTTGACGCCGATCAGCGGCACAGGATAAGGCGCCAGCGCGCGCGCGATGGACAGCATGGTGCCGTCTCCGCCGAGCACGATGACCACCTCAGCCACCGCGGGCAATTCGGTCAGGTTGGCCTGCTGGTAGCGCGGCTGGTCAAGCGCCTTGGCCGTCTGCCGGGCAAGAATGACCTCATAGCCGTGCCCGGAAAGAAAGTCGGCCAGGCGCTCGACCGATTCGGCCAAGGCCAGATTGTCGTATTTGCCCACCAGGGCGACTTTTTTGAAAGATTGCGACATGTCCCCATTATACGGTTGTAAAATCGATTCGAACCCCTACTCGAGTACTGCCACGACTTTCCGCTGACATGCTGACCGAGCGAGCGCGCATCCTGCTGAAGACCCTGATCGAACGCCACATCACCGAAGGCGAGCCGGTGGGTTCGCGCACGCTGGCACGCCATGCGGGCCTGGATCTTTCGCCGGCGAGCATCCGCAATATCGTGGCCGACCTCGAAGACATGGGTTTCGTCACCAGCCCGCATACTTCGGCCGGGCGCGTGCCCACGCCGCGCGGCTACCGCTTCTTCGTCGACACCCTGCTGACCGTGCGTCCGCTTGAACAGGGCGCACTGGGCGAGATGCAGCGCCAGCTCGCGCCGGACGATCCGCAAAAACTGCTGTCCACGGCCTCCAACATGCTGTCCGAGCTGACCCGTTTCGCCGGCCTGGTCATGATTCCGCGACGCAATCCCGCCTGCCGCCAGATCGAGTTCCTCAGCCTGTCGGAAAAACGCGTGCTGCTGATCATCGTCACCCAGGAAGGCGAAGTGGAAAATCGCGTCATCCTGACCGACCAGACTTACAGCCAATCGCAGCTCACCGAGTCGGCCAACTACTTCAACCGCCATTTCGCGGGCCGCACCTTCGACGAAATGCGCGCCAGCCTCAAGGCCGAACTCGGACGCATGCGCGACGACATACAGACCCTGATGACCGCGGCGGTCAATGCCGGCTCTGAAGCCCTTGAAGGCCAGCGTGAGGCGGTCGTGGTGTCCGGAAGCCGCAAACTGCTCGACATACAGGATCTTTCCGCCAACATGCAGAACCTGCGCCGCCTGTTCGACGCCTTCGAGCAGAAGACCACGCTGCTGCAGTTGCTGGAACAATCGCGCGCAGCCCAGGGCGTGCAGATTTTCATCGGCGGCGAATCCGATACCCTGCCGCTGGACGAATGCAGCCTGGTCACCGCACCCTACGAGGTCGACGGCCAGGTGGTCGGCACGCTCGGCGTGGTCGGCCCCACCCGCATGGCCTACGAACGCGTGATCCCCATCGTCGATGTCACCGCGCGCCTGTTGTCCAACGCCCTCTCCTATCATTAAATCAAGAAATCAAATAGCCGCCGAGGGCACAAAAAATATCGGGCAAACCCTGCCCAGATGCGCCAGGAGCCTGCCCGGCAGGATTCAACGCAGTTTCGGAATCTTTTGCCAGCGTGCCGTGAGCTCCGCGCCCTTCCCGGCTTGAAGTGAGGTATCAAGGACTGATGCGATATTTGGAAGAACCCGACTACCGCCACGGCACGCTCGCCAAACCCGGCGTGCTGATGATCAACCTGGGCACGCCGGACGCGCCCACCGCGCCGGCACTGCGGCGCTATCTCAAGGAATTCCTCTCCGATCCGCGCGTGGTGGAGATCCCGCGCCCGATCTGGTGGCTGATCCTCAACGGCATCATCCTCAACACCCGTCCGAAGAAATCCGCCGCCAAGTACGCCGCCATCTGGATGAAGGAAGGCTCGCCGCTGAGGGTGCACACGGAAAGGCAGGCCAAGCTTTTGCGCGGCTGGCTGGGCGAGAAAACGGGGCAGAACGTCCCGCTCGAATACGCCATGCGCTATGGCACGCCTTCGATCGTGGAAGGGCTCGACAAGCTGAAAGCCGCCGGCTGCGACCGCATCCTGCTCCTGCCCATGTACCCGCAGTACGCCGCCTCCACCACCGCCACCGCCAACGATGCCGCTTTCGAATATCTGCAGAAAACCCGCAATGCGCCGGCCGTGCGCACCGTGCGCCACTATCACGACGACCCCGGCTACATTCGCGCACTGGCCGTGAACGTGCGCGAATACTGGCAGCGCAACGGACGCCCCGACGTGCTGCTGATGAGCTTCCATGGCCTGCCGCGCTACACTTTGGACAAGGGCGACCCCTATCACTGCGAATGCCAGAAGACCGGGCGCCTGCTGGCTGAGGCATTGGGCCTTGCCGAAAACCAGTACCGCATCACTTTTCAGTCACGCTTCGGCAAGGCCGAATGGCTGCAGCCCTACACCGACAAGACCTTGCACGAACTCGCGCAGCAGGGCGTGCAAAACGTCCAGGCCATCTGCCCCGGCTTCACTGCCGACTGCCTGGAAACCCTGGAAGAAATCGCCATGGAAGGCAAGGAAACTTTCCTCAGCGCCGGCGGCAAAACCTACAGTTACATTCCAGCTCTCAACGAATCCCCGCTCTGGATCGACGCCCTGGGCAGCATCACGCTGGCCAACCTGGGCGGCTGGATCGCGGCGGACACGGATTTTTCAGCGCAAAAACTCGAACTCGAAGCCTCCGCACGCCGCGCCCTGCAAATGGGCGCAAAGGCTTAATTTTTCTGGGACTTAACACGACTTCGGTATCCGAATACCCGAAGAATATAAGTGTTTGCTGTTGGACATTCTGAAATTACCAATCAGTAGTGTCCCAACGTCACAGCACCGGGCTCATGTAACAGGTTGAAGGATAGAGGAAATTCCGTGTTCCAGTCTGGTCTCGATTTGAATCGCGCCCGTAGCATTTCGGGGTTATTTTCCCGGACTGCGAGGACTGTCGATGAACACGGGCAAACTCGTCTTTGCGCAGGTGATGTCGCACCTGCCATTGACCACCTTTCGACGCTGTGTCGCGCGTTATCACGGCGAGCACAAGGTCAAGCAGTTTTCCTGCCTCGACCAGTACCTGTGCATGGCCTTCGCCCAATTGACCTACCGGGAGAGCCTGCGCGACATCGAAGCCTGCCTGAGAAGCCAGGCGGCCAAGCTCTACCACATGGGCTTTCGCAGCACGGTGGCAAGGAATACGCTGGCGAATGCCAACGCGGTCAGGGACTGGCGCATTCATGCCGATTTCGCCCAGAGCCTGATCGGCATCGCCCGCAGGCTTTATGCCAAGGATTCCTTTGGCGTCGATCTGGCCAATACCGTCTATGCACTGGATGCCACGACCATCGATCTGTGCCTGTCGGTATTTCCGTGGGCACCGTTTCGCAGCACCAAGGCTGCCGTCAGGATGCATACGCTGCTCGATCTCAGAGGCAATATTCCGAGCTTCATCCACATCAGCGACGGCAAGTGGCACGAGGTCAACATCTTCGACATGCTGGTGCCGGAGCCCGGCGCCTTCTATGTCATGGATCGGGGTTACATCGACTTCGATCAATTGCACCGCCTGCATCAGGCGGGCAGTTTCTTCGTCATCCGCGCCAAATCGAATCTGCGTTTCAAGCGCCGTTACTCCCTGGAGTCGGATCGGGCCAATGGCCTCATCTGCGACCAGATCGGAACGCTGACAGGCTTCTATTCGACCAAGGGCTACCCGGCCCCGCTGCGCCGGATTCGCATCAAGGACGATACGGACAAGACGCTGGTGTTCCTGACCAACAACACCGAGTTGCCGGCACGAACCATTGCCGATCTTTATCGCTGCCGCTGGCAGGTCGAGTTGTTCTTCAAGTGGATCAAGCAGCATCTACGTATCAAAGCCTTCTTCGGCACTTCGGAGAACGCGGTCAAGTCGCAAATCTGGATTGCGGTCTCGGTCTATGTGCTGGTCGCCATCGTCAAAAAGCGGCTGAACCTCTCCGCTTCGCTCTACGAAATCCTACAAATCCTGAGCCTCACCATGTTCGAGAGAATCCCAATGGATCAATTACTTGCCCGTATCCCAACCGCCCCGGATCAGCCGCTTGACGCTAACCAGTTGATCTTGTTCGATTAACGTTGGGACACTACTGATTACCAATTAAGAATAGTTGATATGTACCATTCCAGATGGGGTGGTCCTGTTTGGCTTCCGAAAACCCCACGGATCACGGACGAGCCTTACCGACTAACTTCAAACACTCACTAAAAACGGAGAAGTCTTATGCACAAGATACTCATCCTGCTTGCCGCTGGCGCTACGCTGCTCAGCGCAAACGCGTTTGCCGTCGAGCGCGGCGAGTTGCTGGCCTCATCCTGCATGTCCTGCCATGGACCCGGCGGCAAGAGCAAGGGTGCGATTCCCAGCCTGGCCGGCCTGGAAAAGGCTTATTTCGTCAAATCCATGCAGGACTTCAAGTCCGGCGCCCGCCCCGCTTCCGTCATGCATCGCCATTCCAAGGGTTATACCGATGCCGAGTATGCGCTGATGGGCGAATACTTCTCCAAACTCAAATAAACCGGACACCCAAGGAGACCTGATATGAGCATTAATCGTCGCGATTTTCTTAAAGTGTCCGGCGCGGGCGCCGCTACCGCCCTGATCGCAGGCTGCGCCACCACCGCTTCCGGCGGCAGCCCCAAGGTCGTCGTGGTCGGTGCCGGCTATGGCGGCGCCACCTGCGCCAAGTACCTGCGCAAGTGGGGTCCGAACATCGAAGTGACCCTGATCGAACCGAACGACAAGTTCGTGTCCTGCCCCCGCTCCAACCTGGTGATCGGCGGCCTGCGCAACATGGACTACCTCACCCACAGCTACGACAACCTGGCCAAGCACGGCATCAACATGGTGAAGGACATGGTCGTCGCCATCGATCCGGCCAAGCGCACCGTCACCACCAAGGGCGGCAAGACTTTCGGTTACGACCGTCTGGTGCTGGCCCCCGGCATCGACGTGCGCACCGACACCGTCAAGGGCTACAAGGAAGCCGAGGCCGCCAGCAAGGTCGTGCACGCCTGGAAGGCCGGCCCGCAGACCGCGCTCTTGAGGAAACAGCTCGAGTCCATGCCCGACGGCGGCGTGTTCGTCATGGGCATCCCCGGCACCCCCTACCGCTGCCCGCCCGGACCCTACGAGCGCATCTCCCTGGTAGCCAGCTACCTGAAGAAGCACAAACCCAAGTCCAAGATCATCGTGCTGGACAGCAATCCCGACATCGTGTCGAAAAAGCCGCTGTTCACCTGGGCCTGGAACAGCTTCTATGCCGGCATGATCGAATATCGCGGCACCAACGCCGTGATGGGCGTGGATGGCAACCGCATGGTCGTGTCCACCGAGTTCGACGACATCAAGGCCGACGTCATGAACGTGGTGCCGCGCCAGCGTGCGGGCGAACTCTGCGCCATGGCCGGTGTGCGCAATGATGCCAGCGGCAACTGGTGTTCGGTCAACTTCACCAGCTTCGAGTCCACCGCCGTGCCCAATGTGCACATCATCGGCGACTCGGTGGCAGCTGCGCTGCCCAAGTCCGGCCACATGGCGACCAACCAGGCCAAGATCTGCGCGGCAGCCATCGTCGAACTGCTGGCCGGCCGCCAGCCCGAAGCCGTGCCGGTGATCGCCAACACCTGCTACTCCGACACCTCGGACACCACCGGCGGCCATGTCGCCAACGTCTACCGCTACAACGCCGAGAAGAAGGCGTTCGTGGACCCCGGCGGCGGCGGCGCCACCCCGCAGGGCGACGAACTCAACCACGCCTACGCGGAATCGTGGGCGCAGAACATCTGGGCGGAAGTGCTCAGCTGATTTCGGCTGGCAGAGAGACCTGGCGGGGCGCAAGCCCCGCTTTTTTTATGCGCGTTTGTCAGAAGCTCGAACCGGGCTGTTTCAAGAACTCGATTTCCTCAGGCGTCGAGGCACGGCCCAGAATCCCGTTCCGGTGCGGGTAGCGGCCAAACCGGTCGATGATTGCCTTGTGCCGGAGCTCGAAATCTAGATTGACCGGCGGCGCAAACTCCCGGTACAGCCGCTCAGCCACAACGTGAATAAGCCTGGACTCGCTGTGCATGTAAGGAAGGAAGAGGAAACTCCGTTCGACCGGACTCAAGCGATGGTGCGCGCCCGAAGCAACCGCTTCCTGCGCCAGAACGAGGGCGACCGTATCCTGGGCAAACGCCCGCGGGGAATTGCGATACATGTTCCGTGAAAACTGGTCCAGCACGATGATCTCGGCAAGCCGGCCGCTGGCTTCTTCGCGCCATGAATACAACTCGCCGCTTGTCGCCTGCTGGAACAAGCCTTCAAATTTCTGGCGCACAAGCTCGTCGAACGCCGGCTCTGCCGCCCACCAGCTTTTGGGGTCGATCTCCTCGAACCAGAATTTCAGGACTTCCTTGTACATGTCTTGGTCCAGTACTAGCGTAGCGTTGAATCATCCCCAGTTTACTAGAAGCCTTTAAACCTCAAACCAGGGTAATGGATGCTGGCCGGTCCGAAGCGGCTGGTCATGGCGTGCTAATCGACCGTCCGTTGATGTAATAAAACCGGCCATCTGACAATCCACGCCACTTAACTCCACTTCTGGCGACTGAAAAAATAGGGGATTGCCGCTTGACCTACGGCTTCTGGAAGAACTACATCGCCCCATGGGAGCACAAACGGGCCTTAATGATGTCTTAAGTTTTGAAGTTCAGAGTACATGGACAGTCAGCGTCGACTGGACTCAATCGAAAGGAAGAATCATGAAGCCAAGCAATATTGCCGTGGTGCTGAGCGTGGCAGCAACCGTGATGAGCATGCCTTCGCATGCAGGCGATCCTCGCAAGGAGGCAGGAGGCAGTCATCGGATCGACTCAGGCATGCAAGCCGTTTCCACCGACACAACGATCGGGCAGCCGGGCTATGGCTGGCGCTACTTTGTCGATGCACGCAAAGGCAGAGCAGTCGTGATCAGCCCTAAGGGAGATTATTTCTACAATCACGGGAAGGGTCTCACGTTAGTGTTCAAGGCAACCGACGACGCCTAACCCTTCCATCGATAGGACGTGCCCCCGGCACCGGGGCACGTCTCCCGTGTCAAACGTTGACCGCTAAGGGAGGTCGGGCGGACCTTCTTAACTATTACCGCTTCCGGCCTATTGTGTGAGTTCGATGTGGTGCCCGTAAGCCGACAGCAGCGCTAACGTACTGAAAAGGAGTTTTCCATGAAACGCCAGCACCGCAAATCGTTTGTCATGCATCCCTCCCTGCGCCGTGGCTTGCTGGCCCTCTCGCTGGGCCTGGCAGCCTTGCCCGCATTGGCCGATGACGATTGCGATGCGCCGGTAGAGCGCTGGCAGTCACGCGAGGCCGTGCGGCAGATGGCAGCCCGACAGGGCTGGCAAATCCAGCGGCTGAAAATCGACGATGGCTGCTACGAAATTCGCGGCACAGACTCACAGGGCCGCATCTTCAAGGCCAAAATCGATCCGGAAACCATGAAAGTATTGAAGATGAAGCAAGGGGACCGCCAGCGTTCCCGAGAGCGCGACCGTGAGCACGCCGCGCCGCAACCAGACGGCGGCGCCGCACCATCGCCCGCATTCACCCCTGGCACCGCACCGCGCGGCCAGGTCGAGTAACCCCCACAATTGGAGAACCTGATGTCCAAACCTCTTTTGATCACTTTGGCCGCCACCTGCGTGCTGGCCATTCCCACCCTGGCGCACAGCCGCCAAGTCACGCTGACCGCTCAGCTCAAGAACTACGGCGGCGACGGCGCCTACCTCGCTGCGTACCTGACCGACGCCAAGGGCGCCTATGCCGGCACGCTGTGGGTGGCCGGCGGCAAGGCCAAGTACTACAAACACCTGTCGAACTGGAATCGGCTGTCCGCCAGTGACGCCAAGCGTTTGAATGGCGTGACCGGCGCCAGTGTGGGCGCGGGGCGCACGCTCAAGGTCACGGCCGACCTGGCCGACGCGCTGATTGACGCAGGCTACGAAATCCGCATCGACGCGGCCGTGGAAGACATGCGCGACAGCCCGTCGGACGTGCGCGCGCCGCTGTCCACCGGCAACGCCGGCAAACCGCAGGCCGGCAAGCAGTACATCCGGACGCTGACCTTCCAACTGCAGTAAAGGACGCGCACATGGGATGGAAGGCAACCCACCGCTGGCTGGGCCTGACGATAGGTACCCTGGCCGTGGTGCTGGGCATTACCGGCGCCATCCTGGCGTTCGATCCGGTGCAGCAGGCGTGGCGGGCACCCGCCGCGCCGGACGACCTGTCCGTGGCCACGCTGGTGGAGCGCGTGACACGCACCGTCCCGGGCGCGGAGGAAATCCGCCACCTGCCCTCGGGTGCTATCGCGGTTTTCAGTTTTGACGGCGACCAGGCGCGGGCGTCCTACGTGGACCCAGCCGATGGTCGGGTGCTGGGCGCCTGGCAGCCTTCGGCGCTGCCGCGCTGGGTGAAGAACCTGCACCGCTCGCTGCTCCTGGGCGACGCCGGGCGTTGGGGCGCGGCGGGCATTGCGCTGGCCATGGGGGTGCTGTGCGTCTCGGCCCTCGTACTGCTGCTGCGCCGCATGGGCGGCTGGCGGCGGCTGGCGGCACGGGTGCGGGGCTCGCTGGCGCAGCGCATCCACGTGGTCACGGGCCGGATGGTGCTGGCGGTGCTGTGCCTGACGTCGCTCACGGCGCTGACCATGAGCGCCTCGACCCTGGGACTGGTGGCGCTGGACGCCGGGACCGAGCCCGACGTGATCTCCGTGGCCACTGGCCAGACGGCCCTGCCCGTGGGGCAGCTTTCCATGCTGCAAAACCTCTCCGTGCGGGATTTGCGCAAGCTGAATTTCCCCGCCGCCGCCGATCCTGAAGACACCTGGAAGGTGGCCACCCGTCAGGGCGAAGGCTGGATCGACCGCTACTCAGGGAAGACGCTGGCCTGGCAGGACGCCACCGTGGCGCAGCGCATCTACGACTGGGCGCTGGTGCTGCACACGGGTGAAGGGGCTTGGCCCTGGGCCGTGGTGCTCGCGCTGGTGGGCGCCAGCGTGCTGTTGTTCTGGCTGTCGGGCGTCTTCATCTGGTGGCAGGCACGCCGCCAGGCGCCGCACATCACGGGCAACAACCCGCTGGCACAGGCCGACGTGCTCATCTTCGTTGCCAGCGAAGGCGGTAGCACGTGGGGCTTTGCCCAGGCGTTGCACGATGCGCTGGGCCATAACGGTCACCGCGTGTACACCGGCGCACTGGAGCTTTTCCAGACCACGGCCGCCACGCGGCAGGTGTTTGTGCTCGCCGCAACCTATGGCGAGGGCCAGGCCCCGGCCCACGCCAGCCACGCCCTGGCGCGCATGGCAAAGCTCGGCGCCAGCTCCGTACCGGTGACGGTACTGGGCTTTGGCGACCGACAGTTCCCGGCGTTCTGCGCCTTTGCCGAGGCGCTGGAGAAAACGCTGCGTGCACAGGGCTGGCCAGCGCTGCTGCCGCTGGAATGCATCCACCGGCAATCGAGCCAGCAGTTCGCTCGCTGGGGCCAGACCCTGGCGCAGGCACTCGGCGAACCCCTAGTACTGGAGCATGTGCCACGCATGCCGCCCACCACTGCACTCACGCTCGTGTCCCGACAGGACTACCCGGGGTTCGCCGACCAGCCCACGGCGATCCTGCGCTTTGCGTGGCCCGCACAGAGCGCTTGGGAGCGTCTGCACGGGCACGGTCTGGCACACTTTGCAGCAGGCGACCTCGTGGGCATCGTGCCGCCAGGCTCGGCCGTGCCCCGCTACTACTCGCTGGCATCGGGCTGGGAAGACGGGTTTCTGGAAATCTGCGTGCGCCTGATGCCCGGCGGCCTGTGCTCAACGCACCTGCATGGCCTGAAGCCGGGCGACCATATCGCCGCCTTCATCCGATCCAACCCCGGCTTCGCGCTGCCGCGTACGCGACGGCCCGTGCTGCTGATCGGGGCGGGCACGGGGGTGGCGCCCTTGGCAGGCTTCATCCGCCGCAACGACCGGCACACCCCTATGCACCTGTACTTTGGTGGGCGCAATCCTGAGCGGGATTTCTACTTCGGCCCCGAGATCCAGCACTGGCTCGGCGAAGGACGCCTGACCAGCATGCAGACGGTGTTCTCGCGCATACCGGAGGGCGGTGGCTATGTGCAGGACGCCCTGCGCCGCGACGCCGAGCGCATGCGCGACTTGGTGGCCCAGGGCGCCATCGTGCGTGTCTGCGGCAGCCGCGCCATGGCGCGCGACGTGGCCAAGACCTTGGACGCCGTGCTGGCGCCGCTGCAGTTGAGCATATTGCAACTCAAAGCGAAGGAACGCTATGCCGAAGACGTCTTCTGAACCTGCTGTGCTCTGCAAGAGAACCACCCTGCACGGCCCGACCATGGGCACGCGCTGGTCCGTCAGTGTGGACGCCGACGCCAGCCTGGACCTGGCGGCCCTGCGCCGGGACCTCGCCGCCGCCGTGCAGCAGGTGGACGAGCAGATGTCTCCCTGGAAGCCTGATAGCGACCTCATGCGCCTGAACCGTGCGCCCGTGGACGCCTGGGTCGAACTGCCCGCCGAAATACCGGAGGTGCTGGCCTGCGCGCTCGATATCAACCGCCTCAGTGCCGGCGCGTTTGATCCCGGCGTCGGCGCGCTGGTCGATGCCTGGGGCTTTGGCGCGGTGCGCGATGTGCCCGACGCTGGGGCGATCCGCACCGCACGCCAGCTCACGCCGCGCCCTACGCACGAGTGCCTGGAACTCGACCGCCCCGCAAGCCGGGCCCGTAAGCGCGCCCCCTTGCAGCTCGACCTGTGCGGCATTGCCAAGGGCTACGCGGTAGACCGCATGGCCGCCGTGCTGCAGCAGCACGGGGTGCAGCATGCGCTGGTGGCGCTTGATGGTGAGCTGCGCGCAGTGGGCAGCCAGGCCAGCGGTGCGCCCTGGGCCGTGGCGCTGGAGCAGCCCGAGGCTGGGCGTCGCGCGGTGCACGGAGTCATCGAACTGCAGGACCTGGCCGTGGCCACATCAGGCGACTACCGGCGTTATCTACAGGTGGGTGATGCGCGCCTCGCACACACCATGGACGCGCGCCGCGCTGCGCCCGTGAGCAATGCCGTCGCATCGGTCACCGTGCTGGCGCGCACATGCATGCACGCGGACGCCTGGGCCACCGCACTGCTGGTGGCCGGCCCCGGAGAAGGCTTGGGCCTGGCACAGCGCATGGGGCTGGAAGCCCTGTTTCTGCTGCGCCGCCCCGAAGGGCTGGTGGAAATGGGGCTGGGGCGGTTCGGCGCCTCCACCGTGCCGGGAGGCATTGGGGGCTTCGCTGAATAAGTACCCTCGAAACACCAACGCCAAAGCATGACAGTACGATTTAGGACAATGCTGAACCGCCTCCGGGCCTCGTGGAGGCTCGCCGTCAGTATCCGTCGCCTTCGGGCCAAGGCAGGCTCCGTGGCAAAGCTCTGGCCCTGAATGGCCGCCTTGTGGTGGCATCACTCGACACATTTCGTGGCTGCTTCGGGTCGGGTTCTAACGCCTGAACCGGGTAAAGCGGTCGTTCAGGAACGAGAGGCACGTCAACGGTCGGTTTTGCGGATACAGCGGACGCAGCAAGTTAAGCTGCCACCGGCCGCTTTGGCCGAGTAAGAGACAGTCACGCGACAGTTCTTTAACTTCCGCTTCTGACCGTCAGTAGACTTCCCCATTTGCTCCAAGAACGCAGCCCAACTACGCATCCGGCAACAATCGCGGATTCCAGACGACTTCCCACAAGTGCCCGTCCGGGTCCTGGAAGTAGCCCGCGTAGCCACCCCAGAACGTGTCCTGCGCCGGCTTGACGATGGCCGCACCCGCGCGCCTGGCCTGTTCCATCACGGCATCGACTTCCGCGCATGAAGAGACGTTGTGGCCTAGCGAGCATTCCGTGGCGCTTGGCGCGTCGGGCGCCAGGCCTGAGTCGTGGGCGAGGCTCGCACGCGGCCAGATGGCGAGTTTGAGTCCGGGCTGTAGATCGAAGAACGCGACCGCGCCATGCTCGAACTCCCTGCCGACGATGCCTTCGGTCTGCAGGCAGAGGCCGTCTCGATAGAAACGCAACGATCTTTCCAGATCGTCCACGCAAAGGGTGATGACGCTCAGTCGCGGCTTCATGGCTGCCTCCTCGCGCGCCCCTTGCGGGAATTCCGTCAGGGCTGCGCCTTATTGTCGATCGTAGACGACGAAATGGTAGTCGAGGCCGCTCGCCTCGTCGTGGCGCTTGTCGCGGCTAATTTCGCGCCAGTGGGCGCGGTCGTAGTCGGGGAACCAGGCGTCGCCTTCGACATCGGCCTGGATTTCGGTGAGGTAGAGCCGGTCGGCCAGGGGCAGCGCCTGGCCGTAGAGGTCGGCACCGCCGACGAAGAAGATTTCCTCGTCCGTACCGCAGACGTCGATGGCTTCCTGTAGCGAGTGGGCGATTTTCACGCCTTCGGGCGCGGCATAGTCGCTGCGCGTGATGATGACCGTGGTGCGCCCCGGCAGGGGTTTGCCGATGGATTCGTAGGTCTTGCGCCCCATGAGGATGTGGTGCCCCAGGGTCAGCGCCTTGAAATACTTGAGGTCCTCTGACAGCCGCCACGGCAGGGAGTTGTTGATGCCGATGGTGCGGTTTTTGGCGAGGGCAGAGATGAGGCTGATGCGGGGCATGTCTTGTTTTCTGTTTTCTCGTTACTGACCGTCAATTCTGGATTGCCGCGTCGGTTACGCCTCCTCGCAATGACGGCCTATAAGCCTTAAACCGCGACGGGGGCCTTGATGGCCGGATGCGGGTCGTAGCCTTCCAGCGTGAAGTCCTCGAACTTGAAGGCGAACAGGTCCTTCACCTCGGGGTTGATCTTCATGGTCGGCAGCTTGCGCGGCTCGCGCGCGAGCTGTTCGTTGACCTGGTCGAAGTGGTTCGAATAGATGTGCGCATCGCCCAGGGTGTGCACGAAGTCGCCGGGCTTCAAGCCCGTCACCTGCGCCACCATCATGGTCAAGAGCGCGTAGCTCGCGATGTTGAAGGGCACACCCAGGAAGAGGTCGGCGCTGCGCTGGTAGAGCTGGCAGGACAATTTCCCGTCGGCGACGTAGAACTGGAAGAAGGCGTGGCAGGGCGCCAGCGCCATCTTGTCGAGGTCGGCTACGTTCCAGGCCGAGACGATGATGCGGCGCGAGTCCGGATTGTTTTTGAGGTCGTCGAGCACGCGCTGGATTTGATCGATGTGGCGGCCGTCGGGGGCGGGCCAGGAACGCCACTGGTAGCCGTAGACCGGGCCGAGGTTGCCGTTTTCGTCGGCCCATTCGTCCCAGATGGAAACGCCGTTGTCCTTGAGGTACTTGATGTTGGTTTCGCCCTTCAGGAACCACAAGAGTTCGTGAATGATGGAACGCAGGTGGCATTTCTTGGTGGTGACCAGGGGAAAGCCGTCTTCCAGGTTGAACCGCATCTGGTAGCCGAATACGGAGACGGTGCCGGTGCCGGTGCGGTCGGATTTCCTGACGCCGGCATCGCGCACATGGCTGAGGAGGTCGAGATAGTTTTTCATTGTTCGGGGGCTGAAGGAGCTGCAGCTTTTGCGCCTCTATTATCGCCGGTTTGGGGCAAAGATTGCAGCGCACCGGCCAGGATGCGTTCCGGCCCGGCGCCATAGATGTCCCAGAAGGCGATCTCGAAATCCTGGTTGTCCTGCAGCGCCAGCACAAGTTTGCGGAAGTCATCCGGGCCACGGTTCTTGAGATGCCCCACCACCAGCATGGCCTGGCGGTAGAAAATGTGCACGTCGAGATCGAAAGCGCCTGCCCGGTGCCTTCTGTCAGGCAGGTCGCGGGCCGAGAAATTGATGCGCTTGCCGGCCCGTGCCGCCTCGATGACTTGCGCATCGGTGGCAAACTCCGCCCCGCCTCCCTCCGCGGTAAGGGATGCCCAGCCCTCGTGGAACCAGACCGGGATGTTGTAATGGTAATGGCCGACGCGCTGCCCAAGATGCAGGTGCGCCAGTTCGTGCACCAGCAGATTCTGCAGCCGCCACTTTTCACTGCCATCCAGGTTGGGTGAAAGAATCAGCCGGTTGTCCGGGATCACGGCCGCAGAAAGCCTGGGCGTGAACACGTGGCGGCTGAAGCAGGCTTCGTTGCCGCAGGCATGAATCCGGGGCATGCTGGCAAAAGGCAGATAATGTGCCGCTTCCACCTTGGCGATGGCGGCATCGAGCTGCCGCGACACCTTGCGCCCGAAGTCCTCGGCCCCCGGTTCCACCCATACGCGGTCATCTTCCGGCAGCGGCACAAATCCCTGCATCGGCTGGCGCGCGCCCGGATTGCCGACCATCGCGGAACAGCCGGTGAGCAGCAGCGGCGCAAAAAGCAATATCGGCAGGCGCCGAAGCAGCCCTTGCCTCATGCGATCTCGGTCCATCTTCCTTCGATCAGGCCCTGCAGCGGTTTATAGCCGGACTTGTAGGCCATTTTGCGCGATTCCTTGATCCAGTAGCCGAGGTAGACATAGGACAGCCCCAGGCTGCGCGCGAGTTCGATCTGCCAGAGCACGGCATAGGTACCTAATCCGTGCTTTTCCATCCCAGGGTCGAAAAAGGTGTAAACCGCGGACAGGCCGTCTTCGACACGGTCGACAACCGCGACCATCACCAGCTTCTCACCGTCACGAAACTCCACCAGCGAGGTGTCGACCAGGCTGGAAAGGAGGAACTGCGTGTACTGCTCGCTATCGTCGTGGTCCATGCCTCCGTTAGTATGGCGTGCGTGCTGGTAGCGCCGGTACATCCGATAGTGCTCGTCGCGAAACTCCATCGGCAGGATCACGGCCGTCAGCGACTGGTTGTCGCGGAAATTGCGCTTTTGCGAACGATTGGGCCGAAACTTCCCGACCTCGACCCTGACCGGGACACATTGCCTGCAACCATGGCAATGCGGACGATAGGTGTAATGCCCGCTGCGGCGGAAGCCTTCCTGGATCAGGCGGCCATATGCCGCCTGCCCGATGAGGTGGGCGGGGGCAGCCACCTGCGAGCGCGCCTCGCGTCCCTCCAGATAACTGCAAGGATAGGGCGCGGTCAGATAGAACTGGATGCGCAGGAAAGGCGGTTCTGTGGGAAACATGAGTCAGCTCGACACCTTCGGTTCGAAACGCCAGGGAACCGGGACACTTGCCAATTCTAACAAGCGTTTCATCTCGCGGATGAAGTCTTGGCGCGGAATCGGCCTCGCCCCCATCGAGGCGAGGTGCGCGGTTTCCATCTGGCAGTCGATGAGACCAAAACCCCAGGCATCGAGCTGCCGGCAAAGATGCACCAGCGCCAGCTTGGAGGCGTCGGTACGGCGCGAGAACATCGACTCGCCGTAGAACATGCGGCCGATGGCCATGCCATAGAGGCCACCGGCGAGCTCGCCGTCCATCCAGGTTTCAACCGAATGCGCATAACCCAGTTCGTGCAGGCGCGTGTAGGCGTCCAGCATCGGCCGGCTGATCCAGGTGCCGGACTGGCCTTCGCGCGGCGCGGCGCAGGCCAGCATGACCTCGCGGAAACAGCTGTCGACGCGGATTTCGTAGCCGCCGCGCTTCATGCGCTGCCCGAGCGAGCGCGCAACCTTCACCTCGCCCGGCGCCAGCACCATGCGCGGGTCGGGACTCCACCACAGCACCGGTTCTCCGGGGTTGAACCAGGGAAAAATGCCGTGGCGATAGGCATCGAGGACACGCTCGGGCGAGAGATCGAGTCCGGCGCACAGCAAGCCGTCGGGCTCGGCCAGCGCCGTCTCGACGGGCGGAAAGGGTTCGTCCTGCTTGAGCCAACGCAACATGCAAACGATTGTATCCGGCCAGTGCTGCTAACATTGAGGACCCTCTGAAAAAATCCCTCATGGCCGCGGCGCGGCTTCCCGGGATGGGATGCGCGAAGCGGCGCGCAGCGAATGGCACCCCCCTTCGCAAGCGGCACGAAAACGAGCCTGCGCAGGCAGCGCTTTCGGGCGAGTTTCGGCGGAGCCACAAAGCAGACCGTCCGGAAAGCCACACCCCGAAGGGTTTGCACGAAAAATGCTCGGCCGCCAGGCGCGCGACGAAGGTCGTATTGGACATACGAAGCCGAAGAGCGCAACGCCGCAAATGGGCATTTTTCGTGCAAACGCGGCTCATGGAGGACTTCTTCAGAGGTTCCTTAACTTTCTCATCCTGTTTGCGCAATGGCTGATCCGACTTCCTCCCCAACCGGCCCCGACTCGCAGAGCTGCTTCCACTGCGGGCTGCCGGTGCCCGAGGGCGCGGACTATCCGATCACCTACCGCCAGCATATCGAGCCGGCCTGCTGCCGCGGCTGCCAGGCGGTGGCGCAGACCATCATCGACTCTGGCCAGGCAGCCTATTATGAGCATCGCACCGCACTGCCGCCCACGCCGCAGGATGCTTTGGCCGAACTGGGAAGGCTGGGGTTGTACGACCTGCCCGAAATCCAGCAGAGTTTCGTCCGTGCCGAGCCCGGGAACGTGTGCGAAGCCGCGCTGATCCTGGAAAACATCGTCTGCGCCGCCTGCGTGTGGCTGAACGAGCGCCACCTCTTGCGGCTGCCCGGCGTGATCTCGGCGGACATCAACTACGCCACGCGCCGCGCGCGCGTGCGCTGGGATTCGACGCGGCTCAACCTCTCCGACATCCTGCGCGCCATCCAGGAAATCGGCTACGTCGCCCACCCTTTCGACGCCAGCAAGCAGGACGAGATCTTCCGCAAGGAGCGCAACACCGCGATCAAGCGCCTGGCCATCGCGGGCTTGGGCATGATGCAGGTGATGATGTACGCCATCCCCACCTACACCGCCGACCCGTCCGAGATGACGCCGGACATCGTGGCGCTGATGCGCTGGGCCAGCCTCATCCTCACCATCCCGGTGATCTTCTATTCCTCGTGGCCCTTCTTCCAGGGCGCGTGGAAGGATTTCTCGCGCAGGACGCCGGGCATGGACGTGCCGGTGGCGATCGGCATCGGTTCCGCTTTCGCCGCCAGCGTGTGGGCCACGGTCATGCAGCAGGGCGAGGTGTACTACGATTCGGTCAACATGTTCATCTTCCTGCTGCTGGGCGGGCGCTTCCTCGAACTCAACGCCCGCCGCCGCAGCGCGCAGGCGGCGGAAGAACTGGTCAAGCTGATCCCCGCAGTGGCGACGCGACTGCCGGGCTGGCCCTCGCGCAATGAAGAAACCGTGCCGGCCGCGCAACTGGCGCCTGGCGACCATGTGCTGATCAAGCCGGGCGAGACCGTTCCCGCAGACGGCGTGCTGGTGGAAGGCAACAGCAGCGTGGTCGAGGCCATGTTGACCGGCGAGCCCGAGCCGCGCGGCAAGCAGCCGGGGACGCAGCTCATCGGCGGCACGCTCAACCAGCAGAACCCGATCGTGATGCGCGTGGAGAAAACCGGCGAGGAAACCCGTCTCTCGGCCATCGTGCGCCTGCTCGACCGCGCGCAGAGCGAGAAGCCGCGCATCGGGCGCATGGCCGACCGCGCCGCCTCCTGGTTCGTGGGCCTCTTGCTGCTGTTCACCGTGATCATCGCCGCGGTCTGGTACGCGATCGACCCGGACAAGGTGCTGTGGATCACGGTTTCCATCCTGGTCATCACCTGCCCCTGCGCGCTGGGCCTGGCCACGCCCGCTGCCCTCACCACCGCCACCGGACGGCTGACCAAACTGGGCCTGCTCACCACGCGCGGCCATGCACTGGAAACCCTGGCGCAGGTGACCGACATCGTGTTCGACAAGACCGGTACGCTGACCCTGGGCAAGCTGAGCCTGCTCGGCGTGGAACCGGCGGGCAGCCACAGCAGGGAAGAAGTCCTGCAGTTGGCGGCTGCGCTGGAAGCTGCTTCCGAACATCCCATCGCACTGGCGATCCGGCAAGCAACTGGCGGCGCCGTGCAAAGCGCCGAAGCGCCGCTGAACCATCCGGGCGAAGGCGTGGAAGGCAGCATAAGCGGCCATCGCTATCGCCTGGGCAAGCCCGCCTTCGCCGGCGCCGTGCTGCCGGAAACTTCACTCCACCCCACGGCCACCCGCCTCGCGCTGGCCGGCCCCGATGGCCTGGCGGGCTGGCTGTATCTCGGCGACGAAGTGCGCACCGATGCCGCTCACGCCATCGCCACGTTGAAATCGCTCGGCGTGCGCGTGCACCTGCTGTCCGGCGACAACCAGGCGGCCGTCAATATGGTCGCGGGAACCTTTGGCATCGATCACGCCCGCGCCGAGGCCCTGCCCGACGACAAGCTGGCCTATGTCAAATCGCTGCAGGCCGAAGGCCGCATCGTCGCCATGGTCGGAGACGGCATCAACGACGCGCCTGTGCTGGCGCAGGCCCAGGTCTCCATCGCCATGGGCGAAGGCACCGACGTGGCCCAGGCCGCGGCCGACATGGTGATGCTGGGCGGGCGCCTGGCCGCGCTGGCCGACGGCGTCGGCATCGCGCGCAAGACCCGCCGCATCATTTACGAAAACCTGGCCTGGGCGCTCGGCTACAACCTCATCGCCATCCCGCTCGCCGCGCTGGGCCACGTCACGCCCTGGATCGCCGGCATCGGCATGTCGGCCAGCTCGCTGCTGGTGGTGCTGAACGCCCTGCGCCTGGCCGATTTCGAGAGCCCCCCGACAACGGCCACCCCACCCCTCGCCCCCCGTCCCTCGCCCAATTAACGGACATCCCCCTTCTGCTCGCTCCCTGGGCCTGGTGCTGGCCGGGCCCATTGCCTGGTTTCTCATCCGCTCGGCCAAATACGCAAGCACGAAGACATGGAGGGGCCCCGCTCACGATGCGAAAACAAGGCAATCCTGCCCGCTGAAAGACTTTAACCGCCCTGCCCATCCAGGCTGTACGCCGTCGCTGAAATAAGAAATCAGCGTTCAACATGAGGGCCGCATCTGCGGGTCCTCATGTTTATCGGCCAGGCGCAGCCAGGAAGCGCGGCTGGCCAGGCCTTGCCCGAGGGATATAATGCCTGGAACGCGCACCCCATCCGAACAAAAACAGCGACAGCCGCAACAACCCAGCCGCATGATCGATCGCACCTACCTGAAGAAACTTCTATCGCCACAAGAGTGGCTGTTGCGGTTCGTCTTCTGGGGCGGCGCCATCGCGGTCGGCGTGATCGCGGTCCTGTTCGCGCTCGCAGCCCAACTGGGCTACAAATTCTTCCACTGGCTGCTTTCCGTTTCCCCCTGGCTGCCTTTCATCGTGATGCCGGCCGGCCTGATGCTGTGCGTCTGGCTTTCCAAAAAATTCTTCGAAGGCACGCAGGGCAGCGGCATTCCCCAGACCATCGCCGCATTGCAGATCGAGGATGAACAACAGCTGAGCAAACTGCTGTCGTTGCGCATTGCCATCGGCAAGACCCTGATCACCTTTCTCGCCTTGTGCAGCGGGGCTTCGGTAGGGCGCGAGGGGCCGACAGTCCAGATCGGCGCATCGATCATGTATTCGCTGCGCCGTTTCACGCATTTTTCGCAGCAAAACCAGTTGCGCGGACTGATCATCGCGGGCGGCGCCGCCGGTGTCGCCGCCGCCTTCAACACACCGCTGGCGGGCATCGCCTTCGCCATCGAGGAGCTTTCGCGATCCTTCGAGCAGCGCACCAATGGCCTGGCGCTCACCGGCATCATCTTCGCAGGCCTGGCTTCCAACGCCATCCTCGGCGACTACACTTATTTCGGCACCGTCTCGACATCGCTCGGCTCGGCCTCCGCCTGGATTGCGGTGCTCGCCTGCGGCCTCGTGGGCGGCCTCGCCGGCGGCCTGTTCTCGCGCGTTTTGATCAGCGCAGGCGGAGGCTGGGGCGGCATCGCCGGGCGCTTCATGCGCTCGCGCCCGATTGCATTTGCGGCAGCCTGCGGACTGGCGCTCGCCGTCATCGGCATCCTGTCCGGACATCACACCTATGGAACCGGCTATGACGAAGTGCGCGACATCCTCGCAAACGGCGGCAGCGGCTACGAGAGCTATGGCTTGCTGAAGCTGCTGGCCACCGTGGTTTCCTACCTGAGCGGCACGCCGGGCGGGATATTTGCCCCCTCCCTGGCCGTTGGCGCCGGCTTTGGCGCCAACCTGTCGCACTTGATCACTTTCGTGCCATCCGGGACCGTAATCGTGCTCGGCATGGTCGCCTATTTCTCGGGCGTTACCCAGGCTCCGCTCACCACGTTCATCATCGTCATGGAAATGACCGACAACCACGACCTCGTTCTGCCGCTGATGGCGACCGCACTGATCGCCCATGGGGTATCGCGCATTGTCTGCCAGGAACCCTTGTACAAGGCGATGGCCGAGCGCTTTCTGCATCACGTGCCAAAACCGCCGCCGGATTGACCGGTTTAGCCTGATGGCTGTAGACGAAAAAAAGCCCGCATCCGCGGGCTTTTTTCGCCGGGTGGGAAACAATCAGGCAGTCAGGCTGTCCTTGACCCGCAGCAGGCGCGCACGCGCCTCGAATGCGACGCCGTGTACCGCGGCGTTGCTCACCAGCCCGACCATGATGCCGGGGTCGAGGAAGGACACGGTGATGCCGCCATCCGTCTCTTCGCGCACCACCACGTTGCAGGGCAGCAGCATGCCGACATCGGGCTCGGCGCTGATGGCCTGATGCGCCAGCGGCGGGTTGCAGGCGCCGAGAATACGGTAGGGGCGGCCGGCGACATTGAGCTTGGCCTTCATGGTGGCCTGCACGTCAATGTCGGTCAGCACACCGAAGCCTTCGTTCTTGAGGGCTGCGGTGACCTTTTCCACGGCGGCATCGAAGGGGCCGCCGATCCTGGTTTCGAATCCGTATTCGCTCATGATATTGCTCCGCTCAAAACTGTTCCAATGGCGCCATTTTACCCGGACCAGGCGCCCCTCAAGGCACGACCAGCTTGATTGGCTTGTAATTGTCGTGATGCAGGCCAAGCTCGTCACCGGAGGTGAATTTCCAGCCGTCATTGTGGCCGAAGGCAAGATCGTCTCCGGGCGCAACTTCCACATTGAAGCGCTTGACGGTGGACAGCGTCGGATTGCGCGCCGTCATCACGAGGACAAGATAGTGGGCCGAGGTATTCTCGATCACCGCGACAAGACCGATGCCGAGCCAGGATTTCCGGAAACTCACGACGACCGGCAGGTCAGGCTTGTCCAAAGCGGACTGTGCAGGATCCTTGGCGTTGAGCGCCTGGCTCATGCGGCGGATTTCGCGCTCGACTTCGGCCGCACGCGCACGGCTTTCGGCCAGATAGGCCTCCATTCGCTGTTTATCCTGTGTTTCCCTGGCAAGCCGGATCTTCGCGTCCTGCAGGTTGTAGCTCAGCATGAAGGCGAACAGGATCGCGCCGCCCGCGAGGATCAGCAGCAGTACATTGGCGATGAGCGACAGCAGGAGCCATTTCTTTGCCACCTGCTTCGGCTTCTGGGCGTCTTCCATCGAGGTTAGGCCTTTCTAAACCGGAAAGGTTCGAACAGAAAGCGGTTGGATGGAACGATCAACCCGTGTTTCGCATGCCGGATGCGATGGCATTGATCGAACGCATCATGGACATGAACCACCGCTCCTGCTCTTTCTCGTCCGCCTCGCTGCGCGTGCGCCGGATCAGGCGTACCTGGATATGGTTGAGCGGATCCAGGTAGGGCTTGCGGCGCGACAGCGACAGGGCCAATGCCGGGCTTTCTTCAAGCGGGCTTTGCAGCCGAGCTACCCGCAGCACGCCCTCATGAGTGGCGGAAAATTCGGCCGCGATGACTTGATATACGGACTTGGCGACATCGCTCTCCGCCAGCTCGGCGTACTCGGCGGCGATTTCCATGTCGGCCTTGGTCAGCGCCATCTGCACGTTGGAAATCAGCGCGCGGAAGAAAGGCCACTCGCGATGCATTTCCCGCAACAATTCCAGGTTTTGCGGATTATCCTGGCACAGCGCGCCGATGGCAGAACCGATGCCATACCAGGCCGGCAGGGTATGGCGCGACTGCGCCCAGCCGAACACCCAGGGAATCGCGCGCACCGAGCTCATGGAACGGTCGGACTTCTTGCGGTGCGAGGGGCGCGAGCCGATGTTCATCATGCCGATTTCCCGCACCGGCGTGGCTTCGTAGAAATAATCCAGGAAGCCCGGGGTGGCCTCGGTCAGCTTGCGGTAGGCCGCCTCGCCGGCTTCCGCCAGCCTGGCCATCATTTCCGGATAGCGGATGTCGGTCACGCGCGGCGCACCCAAAAGGCCGCAACTCGCCTTGATCAGGCCGGTGGCGCCCATGCCGATTTCATAGGCAGCGGTTTCGGGATTGCTGTAGCGGTAGTACAACATCTCGCCCTGCTCGGTGAACTTGATCTGCCCGGCCACGGTACCGGGCGGCTGCGACAGGATCGCTTCGTGGGTCGGGCCGCCGCCGCGCCCCACGGTGCCGCCGCGGCCGTGGAACAGGCGGCATTCGATGCCGTGGCTGCGCGCGATGCCGATGATGGAAAGCTGGGCACGGTACAGGTTCCACTGCGAGGCGAGAATGCCGCCGTCCTTGCAGGAATCCGAATAGCCAAGCATGACTTCCTGGATGTCGCCCGAGGCCTTGAGCAGTTCGCGATACACCGGATTGGAGAACAGGGTCTCCAGCACGCCTTCGCTGTGCCTGAGGTCTTCGACCGTCTCGAACAGCGGCGCCACCAGCAGTTGGCAGTTCCACTCCTTGCCGTTGAATCCCGCGAGGCCGGCGATGCGGCCGAGGAACATGACTTCCATGACGTGCGATGCGGAATGGGTCATGGAAATGACATAGGCGCCGAAGGATTCTGCGCCGACCTCCTGGCGCAGCCGCGCCACGCGGCGGAATATGTCCAGTGTCTTGCGCGCGTCCTCGGACAGCACGAGATCGCTCACATAAAGGTCACCTTGCCTGGAGATCCATTTGCCCAGCACCTGCAGGCGGGAATCCTCGTCCGCTTTCAGGTAATCGAAATCGGGGTCGAGCTGGCGCAGGATTTCGTTCACCGTCATGGTGTGCACAGTCGACTCCTGGCGAATGTCGAGTTGCAGCAGATGGAAGCCGAAACTTTCTACCAGCCGAATCAGGTCCTGCAGGCGGCCATCGGCGATGGCGCGATCGCCGTGGCTGACGAGCGCATCGCGAATGAGGTAAAGGTCCTCCAGGAAGCTGCGCGCATCCGGGTAGGCCAGCAGCGGCCGGCCGCCCTTCTCGCCCTTGAGGCGCGCACGCACATGGTCGAGGTTTGCCTGCAGCCGTGCCATCATCAAGGCCACGCGGCGGCGATAGGGCTCACGCAGGAACTGCTGCGCAGCGGTGCCGTTGAACACCTTGCCGCCGAAGCGGGTCTCGTCCAGCGCCAGCTTGGCCGCGAACAGCGCCGGCAATTTGCACCAGCGCAGGCTGTGCGTCAGCGTCTGGCGCAGTGTTTCCAGTCGCTTGAGATATTCCTGCAGCACCAGCTCGGTCTGGGTGTGCACGGTCCATTCCGTCACTTCAGGCGTGACGAAGGGGTTGCCATCGCGGTCGCCGCCGATCCAGGAACCGAAGCGGATGAAGCTCGGCACCTTGATTGCCAGCGCACCCCTGTCGTCGGTGCCGTAGTATTTGCGCACCGCCCTTTCAAAATGGCGGTAGGCGCGCGGCACCGCCTCGAACAGGCTGCTGCGCATGTAGTAAAGACCGGTGCGCACCTCATCCTGCACTTCCGGCTTGTGCTCGCGCAGTTCATCCGTGCGCCACATGATGCGGATCTCGACGTCGAGCTCGGCAACCAGGTCCTCGCGCTCGTTCTCCCCCAGCAGCGGGTCGTACAGGCGGTCGCACAACAGAAACACGCGGCGCAGGCCTTCCATCACCGTTCTGCGTCGCGCCTCGGTAGGATGCGCGGTGAACACGGGCGTGAACTGCATGCGATCGACCAGCCCCTGCAGGGTCTCCGCGCTCACGTCCTGCTCTTTCAGTTCCGCCATGGTGCGGTGGAAGGACCCGACCCACAGGTTCTCGTCCATCGCCAGCTGGCGGCGGCGATTGCGGTGTGCGTGCGATTCCTCGGCAATGTTGACCAGGCTGAAGTAGGTCGAGAATCCGCGGATCACCTGTTCCAGCTGCTCGGGCGGCATGGACTCGATCAGCGTCATGAGCCTGGCGCGCTTCGCCGCGTCTTCCTGCTGATGCAGGTCGACGAAGCCCTGACGCAGCACTTCCACGGCCTCGAACACATCCGTGTCCGCAGTTTCCAGCAACACCTTGCCAAGCAGAGTGCCGAGCAGCTTCACCTGCGCGCGCAGGTGATCATCGGTAAGCAGGGTCAGGGGTGCATTCATTGGCGAAAAATTCCGGTGGCGGACAGCAAAACCCCGCTATTTTCGCATTTTTCGGGCCCCTTTTGAACCCATCAGAACCAAACGACTCGCAGAGGCCGCAGAGAAATAGAAAAACCCCGAACAAAGAGGACAGGAGGACAGGAGAAGGGCAAAACGTATCACTCCTGTCCTCTTGTCCTCCTTGTGGGAAAGGCCTTGCGGATCAACCCACCCATTTGCGGGCGTTGCGGAACATGCGCATCCAGGGTCCGTCCTCGCCGGCATGATCTGCGTGCTTCCACGACAGTTGCGCGGCGCGGTATACCCGCTCCGGGTGCGGCATCATGATGGTGAAACGCCCATCCGCCGTGGTATAGGCGGTGGCCCCGCCCCTGGAGCCGTTCGGATTGAGCGGATAGCTTTCCGTGGGCTGGCCGCGGTGATCCACATAGCGCAGCGCCAGCCTGGCGGCGTTCGCATGCTCAGCCTCGCGGAACACCACACGGCCTTCGCCATGCGCCACCACGATGGGCATGCGCGAGCCGCCCATGCCGGCAAAGAACAGCGAGGGCGAATCCTGCACCTCCACCATGACGAAGCGTGCCTCGAATTGCTCGGAAAGGTTGCGATGGAACTGCGGCCAGGCTTCCGCGCCGGGGATCAGGTCGTGCAGCCGGCTCATCATCTGGCAGCCGTTGCACACGCCCAGCGCGAAACTGTCATTGCGGTGGAAGAAGGCCTCGAACTCGTCGCGCGCGCGCGGGTTGAACAGGATGGACTTGGCCCAGCCGCCGCCCGCACCCAGCACGTCGCCGTAGGAAAAACCGCCACAGGCGACCAGCCCCTTGAAGTCCCTGAGCGAAACGCGCCCATTGATGACATCGCTCATGTGCACGTCCACCGACTCGAAACCGGCCTGGTGGAATGCTGCCGCCATCTCGACCTGGCCGTTGACGCCCTGTTCGCGCAGCACCGCCATGCGCGGGCGCACGCCCTTGGCGATGTAAGGCGCGGCAATGTTCTCGTTGGCATCGTAGTCCAGTGCGTAATGCAGGCCGGGGTCGGCGGCATCCCGGCAGCGCGCGAATTCCTGGTCGACGCAAGCCGGGTTGTCCCTGAGGCGGGCGATGCGGTGCGAGGTTTCCCACCAGGCCGAGAGCAGATCGGCGCGCGCTTCGTCCAGCACCACGCTCTCGCCGCTCGCAAAGCGCACGCGGTCGTCGGCCGAAAGCGTTCCGATGTCGATGACCGACAAACCGGCCAGCGCGAATTGCGCAATGGCGCGGCCCGCGTGTTCCATGCTGACCTGCAGCACCGCGCCGGCCTCTTCGTTGAACAACTGCGCCAGCACATCGCCTTCCGGCAGGGTGATGTCGACGCCGGTCCTGCCGGCGAAGGCCATTTCCGCGACGGTGGCGAACAGGCCGCCGTCCGAGCGGTCATGATAGGCCAGCACCTGCCCGTCCTTGAGCAGGTTTTGCGTGACCTTGAAGAAAGCTTTCAATTCCGCGGATGCAGGGGCGTCCGGCGCTTCGTTGCCGACCTGCTCGTACACCTGCGCCAGGCCGGAGGCGCCGAGGCGGTTCTTGCCGAAGCCGAGGTCGACGAGGAGGAGGCGCGTGTCGCCGCAGTCCGTGCGCAGTTGCGGCGTCACATGCAGACGCGCGTCCGGCGTGGCGGCGAAGGCCGACACCACCAGCGACAGGGGCGCAGTCACGGCTTTCTTCTGTTCGCATTCCTGCCACACGGTCTTCATGGACATCGAGTCCTTGCCCACGGGAATGGCAAGCCCCAGTTCCTGGCAATAGCGCGACACGGCCTGCACGGTGTCGAACAGGCGCGCATCCTCGCCAGGGTGGCCGGCAGGCGCCATCCAGTTGGCGGAGAGCTTCACGTCTTCGAGCTTCTCGATGCGGGCAGCGAACAGGTTCATCAGGGCTTCGGTCACCGCCATGCGGCCGGAGGCTGGCGCATCGATCAGCGCGAGCGGCCCCTTCTCGCCCATGGCCATGACTTCGCCGCGGTGCGTGGTGTAGCCCATGAGGGTGACGGCATTGTCCGCAACGGGAATCTGCCACGGCCCCACGCACTGGTCGCGCGCGGTCATGCCGCCCACGCTGCGGTCGCCGATGGCAATGAGGAACATTTTCGAGGCCACGCCGGGCAAACGCAGCACGCGGTAGGCGGCTTCCTGCACGCGGATGCCTGCCGGATTGAAAGCCGGCAGCGCCGGTTCCGCATGCTGCACGCTTCTGGTCATGCGCGGCGGCTTGCCCAGCAGGACGTCAAGCGGCATGTCCACCGGCGCGTTGTTGAAGTGCTCATCCAGCACCTTCAGCTGAGGCTCGGCGGTCGCCTGGCCGACCACGGCGAAAGGGCAACGCTCGCGTTCGCAGATTTCGCGGAATTCGTCGATGCGATCCGCGGGGATCGCCAGCACGTAGCGCTCCTGCGCCTCGTTGCACCAGATTTCCTTGGGGCTCATGCCGGACTCTTCCGAGGGCACGGCGCGCAACTGGAACGTGCCGCCCTTGCCACCGCCGTGCACCAACTCGGGCAGCGCATTGGACAGGCCGCCCGCGCCGACGTCGTGGATGGAGACGATGGGGTTGTTCGCACCCATCTGCCAGCAGCGGTCGATGACCTCCTGGGCTCTACGCTGCATCTCCGGATTGCCGCGCTGCACGGAATCGAAATCGAGGTTGGCGGCATTGGCGCCGGTCGCCATGCTCGATGCCGCGCCGCCGCCGAGACCGATCAGCATGCCGGGGCCGCCCAGCTGGATGAGCAGCGCGCCTACCGGCAGCGGCTGCTTGAGAACGTGGTCCTCGCGAATGTTGCCCACGCCGCCCGCCAGCATGATGGGCTTGTGGTAGCCGCGCCGCTCTCCATTGACCCAGGTTTCCAGGGTACGGAAATAGCCCGCCAGATTGGGACGGCCGAATTCATTGTTGAACGCCGCGGCACCGATGGGCCCTTCGAGCATGATGGCCAGCGGCGACACGATGCGGTCGGGGCGTCCATAGTCCTCGGCTTCCCAGGGCCGGATGGCATCTGGAATGCGCAGGTTGGACACCGAAAAGCCGGCGAGGCCTGCCTTGGGCTTGGAACCGCGCCCGGTGGCGCCCTCGTCGCGAATTTCGCCGCCGCTGCCGGTGGCCGCGCCCGGGAAGGGCGAAATCGCCGTGGGATGGTTGTGGGTCTCCACCTTCATCAGGATGTGCGTGGGTTCGGTGCTGAAATCGTACTTGCCGCCCTGGCCCGGATAGAAGCGCTCGATCGTGGCGCCCTGCATCACCGCCGCGTTGTCCTCATAGGCGGACAGCGTGCCCTGCGGGGTTTTGGCATGGGTGTCGCGGATCATGCGGAACAGGCTCTTGTCCTGATCAGTGCCGTCGACGATCCAGGAAGCATTGAAAATCTTGTGCCGGCAATGCTCGGAGTTGGCCTGGGCGAACATCATCAGTTCCACGTCGGTGGGGTTGCGCCCCATGCGCGTGAAATTGTCGGCGAGGTAATCGATCTCGTCCCTGGACAATGCCAGGCCCAGCCGGGTGTTGGCACCGGCCAGCGCCGCGCGGCCGCCGGAGAGCACATCCACGCTTTCCAGCTCGCGCGGCGGTATGTGCGCGAACAGTCCGGCGGCCTCGCCCACGTCATGCAGTACCGCCTCGGTCATGCGGTCATGGATCAGCGGCAGCAGCCTGGTCTCGTCGGTTGCATGTTCGAAGTGGTAGGCGACGCCGCGTTCGATGCGACGCACCTTGGCCAGGCCGCAGTTGTGCAGGATGTCGGTGGCCTTGGACGACCACGGCGAAACCGTGCCGAAGCGCGGCGTCACCAGCAAAAACTGCGCATAGGGCATTTCCGCAGCGGGGTCGGCATAGTCCAGCGCCGCGGCCAGGACCGCCTGTTCTTCAGGCGTCGGTGCTTCTTCCAGCTCCAGAAAATGCCAGTACTGCGTACCAACCCTGCAGAGCGGCAGGCCAGCCGCCTGCAACTGTTCGCGAATTTTCTCGATGCGGAAGGAAGACAGGGCAGTGCCGCCGGGCAAAGAAAGAATGATGGGCTGGGCGTTGGACATGGGGCCGGGAAAACGCGGAAAAGGCCTATTTTACCCGACAGCGGGCACCGCTTCCGCCCCTCCCGGAGCGAGAGTTTGAAAAGCCGGGTCAAGAATCGGCGCGGCCCTGAGGCGGTGCTTCCGCCCTACTGCCCGCCGCTCTTCTGGTCGTGTCCGTGCCGCCCCTGCCAGGCCTCGAAACACTCCAACCCGCAAAAATGCGCGACATAGTCCGCCCCCTCCTCGCGAATGGAGTCCTTGGCAGGGAGGGCCTTCAGGCAAAAGTCGCAGGTCAGCACGGTGCATTCGTGGTCGTGGTCACAGTCCAGCACCGGTGCTCCCGCAGGGGTAAGCTTGGGTTTCTCGTCCATCACTGCCTTCTCCATTCGGGCGACAGCCCGAAATTCGGTCTATGCTGTCACTTTAGACGAAAATTCAACAAGATAACGCCATGCGCCAGACCCTGCTCCCTCCCCGGCCTGTCGAAAGCCACAAGACCATGTTCGGCCGCATCGGGCTGCTAGGCGGCGCGCCAGGCACCGTCGGTGCGCTGCTGCTGGCAGGACGCTCGGCGCTGAACAGCGGCGCCGGACTGGTGACGCTGGGCATCCTGGACGAGAACGTGCGCGTGGATTTCACCGTCCCGGAACTGATGTTCGCGCCGCCGGAAAGCCTGGTTGCCGACCTCGACCTCTCCGTGCTGGCCATCGGTCCGGGTATGGGACAGTCGCGCCAGGCCTTCGAACTCATGCAGGCGGCGCTGCTTCACCCTGCCCCGCTGGTGATCGACGCGGACGGACTCAACGTCGTTTCGCGCCGAGCCGACCTTGCCTATATCTGCGCCCACCGGAGCTCTCCCACCCTGCTCACCCCCCACCCCGGGGAGGCCGCACACCTGCTACAGGTCGCAACGCGCGAAATCCAGGAAAACCGCGAACTGGCGGCGCGCGAACTGGCGGCGCGCTTCAATGCCCTGGTTGCGCTCAAGGGTGCCGGCACGGTGCTGGCGCATCCCGATGGCAAGGTCGAAATCAACCAGACCGGCAATCCTGCGCTGTCCGCGCCAGGCATGGGCGATGTGCTCACCGGCATGATGGCAAGCTTCGCCGCGCGAGTGCCCCCTTGGGACGCGCTGCGCCTGGCAGTCTGGCTGCACGGCCAGGCCGCGGACGATGCACTCGAAGAAGGTTGCGGCGTCGAGGGGCTGACCGCGTCTGAGCTGATCGGCTACGCACGCCGGCGCCTCAATGCCTGCGCAGCCTAAATCTTTTTGAATCGCCCAAAACAGCCTGAACAAGGAGGACAAGAGGACAGGAGTAACTCCCTCTTGTTTCCTCTTGTCCTCATGTCCTCTTTGTGAACGAAATTTGTCTCTGGCTCAGCAAAAACGGTTCTTGAGGTAGGCCTCAATCTTTTTGAATCGCCCAAAACAGCCTGAACAAGGAGGACAAGAGGACAGGAGTAACTCCCTCTTGTTTCCTCTTGTCCTCATGTCCTCTTTGTGAACGAAATTTGTCTCTGGCTCAGCAAAAACGGTTCTTGAGGTAGGCCTCGAACTCGCTGCTGACTTCCGGATGCTTCATGGCGTATTCCACGGTGGCCTGCAGATAACCCAGCTTGCTGCCGCAGTCGTAGCGCATGCCGTCGAAGGCATAGGCCAGCACCTGCTGCTCCTGCAGCAGCGCGGCGATGGCATCGGTGAGCTGCAGTTCGCCGCCCGCGCCTGGCTTGAGGTTTTCGATGAAATGAAAAATGCGCGGCGTGAGGATGTAGCGCCCGACCACGCCCAGATTCGACGGCGCGACTTCCGGCCTGGGTTTTTCCACGATGGCGTTCACGCGCGACACACGCTCGCCCAGCGGCGCGGCATCGACGATGCCGTAGGAGGCAGTCTCCTCCCGGGCGACTTCCTGCACACCCAGCACCGAGCACTGGTAATAGTCGTAGGTGTCCGCCATCTGCTTCATCACCGGCGGCGTGGCGTCTATAAGATCGTCCGCAAGAATCACGGCGAACGGCTCATTGCCGATCACCGGCTTGGCGCACAGCACGGCATGGCCCAGGCCCAGCGCCTCAGCCTGCCTGATGTAGATGAAATTGACACCGCTGGGCCTGATCGACTGCACCAGGTCCAGCACCTTGTCCTTGCCGCGTGTCTCCAGTTCGGTCTCGAGCTCGTAGGCCTTGTCGAAGTGGTCCTCGACGGTGCGCTTGGTGCGGCTGCTGATGAAGATGATGTCGGTCATGCCGGCATCGACCGCCTCTTCCACCGCGTACTGGATCAAGGGCTTGTCGACGATGGGCAGCATCTCCTTGGGGCTGGCCTTGGTGGCAGGCAGGAAACGGGTGCCGAGGCCGGCGACGGGGAATACGGCTTTGGTGACTTTTTGCATTTCCAGAATCTCAATTTTCACAAAGAGGACAAGAGGCAGGCCAAAAGAGGTTTACTCCCGTCCCCTTGTCCTCCTTGTTCGGTTTTCAACGCATCAAAAATCCAGTTTGCCCTGTGATTCCGGTTCAAGCAACCTTAGCAAGGCTTCCTCGTCCAGGACGGCAATGCCCAATTCCTGCGCCTTGGCCAATTTGCTGCCGGCTTCGGACCCGGCCACAACGTAATCCGTCTTCTTCGACACCGAGCCTGCCACCTTGCCGCCAGCCGCCTCGATCCGGCCCTTGGCCTGGTCGCGCGTCATGTTGGGCATGGTGCCAGTGAGCACGAAAGTCTTTCCGGCAAGCGGGCCTGCCTGCTTGCGCTGCGGCGCGGTTTCCGGCCAGTCGGCGCCGGCTGCGCGCAGCTGCTCGACCACCTCGCGATTGTGCGGTTCGGAGAAGAACTGGGCGATGCTTTGCGCCACTACCGGCCCCACATCGGGCACCAGCATCAGAGTTTCTTCGTCGGCCGACATCAGAGCATCCAGGCTGCCGAAATGCCGTGCCAGATCCCTGGCTGTGGTTTCCCCGACATTGCGGATGCCGAGCGCGTAAACGAAGCGCGCGAGCGTGGTGTGCTTGCTCTTCTCGATGCCTGCGAGCAAATTGGCAGCGGACTTCTCCGCCATGCGCTCCAGATTGGCGACTTTGGCCATGCCCAGCTTGTAGAGATCGGCCGGCGTGCGCACGATGCCCTGGTCAACGAGCTGGTCGACCAGTTTCTCGCCCAGACCCTCGATGTCCATGGCGCGGCGCGAAGCAAAATGCAGCAGCGCCTGCTTGCGCTGTGCCGGGCAATACAGGCCGCCGCTGCAGCGGATGGCGGCTTCGCCCGGCTGGCGCATGACGTGCGAGCCGCACACCGGACAGGTCGGGTAGCGCTGCAGGATCTGGAAGCGCACCGGCTCCGGCTGCGGGCGGCGTTCCCTGACCACCGCCACCACTTCGGGGATGACGTCCCCCGCACGCCGCACGACGACGCTATCGCCCTCGCGCACGTCGAGACGGTCGATCTCATCCTGGTTGTGCAAGGTGGCGTTGGACACCGTGACGCCGCCGACGAACACCGGTTTCAGGCGCGCGACCGGGGTAAGCGCGCCGGTCCGCCCCACCTGTACCTCGATGGACTCGACCACGGTGAGTTCTTCCTCGGGCGGGAACTTGTGCGCCACTGCCCAGCGCGGCTCGCGCGTCACGAAGCCGAGGCGCGCCTGCAACTCCAGGCTGTTGACCTTGTACACCACGCCGTCGATATCGAACGGCAGGCTGTCGCGGCGGCGGCCGATGTCGTCGTGGAAGTGCACCAGCCCTTGCGGCCCTTGCACTATCGCGCGTTCGCTGCTTACAGGCAGCCCCAGATCACGTATCGCATCCAGGAGCTCGCTGTGGGTCGCAGGCATGCTCCAGCCGGCCGTCTCCCCCACTCCGTACGCATAAAAGGACAGCGGACGCTGTGCGGCAATGGCAGGATCGAGCTGGCGGATGCTGCCGGCTGCGCCGTTGCGCGGATTGACCAGCGGCGTGCCGCCGCTTGTGCGCTGCTTTTCATTGTAGCGTTCGAAATCCGGGCGGCTCATGTACACCTCGCCGCGCACTTCCAGCACCGCAGCCGGTTTGGCCGCATTCAGCCGCAGCGGAATGCAGCGGATGGTGCGCACGTTCTGGGTCACCTCCTCGCCGGTTTCGCCGTCGCCGCGCGTGGCGGCCTGCGTGAGCACGCCATGCTCGTACCGGAGGTTGATGGCGAGGCCGTCGAACTTGAGCTCGCAGGCATACTCCACGGGCGGATCGTTTTCCTTGAGCTTGAGTTCGCGGCGGACGCGCGCATCGAAATTCAGCGCCCCGGCCGCCTCGATGTCGGTCTCGGTGCGGATCGACAGCATGGGCACGCGATGGGTCACCGGCGCAAAACCTTCCAGCGGCCTGCCGCCCACGCGTTGCGTGGGCGAGTCGGGCGTGATCAGCTCCGGATGCGCAGCTTCCAGCGCCTCCAGTTCGCGATACAGGCGGTCGTACTCGGCGTCCGGGATTTCCGGCTTGTCGAGCACGTAGTAGCGGTAGTTGTGGTAATTGATCTGTTCGCGCAGCGTGCGTGCGCGATCGGCGATGCCTTGAGACATCAGGAGAACAGCCTGAGCGCGAGGCGGCTGCCCGCGGCAAGACCGCGCGCTTCCATCCTGGCATAGATCTGGGTGAGCTGGGCGCGGATTTTCTCGATGCCGGTGTCGGTCAGTGGGCGCAGGTTGTCGTCCACCAGCAGGCCGCCCGCCTCGTGCGCGAGCTTGCGCCCCAGTGTCACCATGACGTCGAAATTCTTCACGCCGTCCGGCACCCTCGGCACATCGAACAGCAGCGTGACGCCCTTGGTCTCCGGTTCATGCGGATTGTCCCGGGCGAAGGCGCCATGCTCCCGGTTGCCCAGCATGAACAGGACCTCGCCGCGGCTGTCCAGCAATTGGTATACGCCGCCATCGGACAGGCGCATGCCTGCCGCCTCTGCTTCGCGGCGCATTCTGGCGATGGGCAACATGGCCGTGCCGCGCGCGATTATGTTGAGGCCGATCTGCACGTCGACGTCGGCGCAAAACTTGTCGAGCGACTGCGCGCGCGCAGATGCCTCGGTCATGTCGTCGCAGCGCACCTGCCAGTCATGCTGCCGGGCGAGTTCATGGGCCAGTTCGCAAAGCGCGGCCAGATCGTCTTTTCCGGCCGGGCCGTCGCGATCGGCAAGTTGCATGACAGCCTGAACTTCAAGGTAACGCTTGCCGCTTTGCGTCGACAGATCTTCCCAGCCGGGACTGCCCAGCGGCAAGGCCAGCCAGCGTACCGGCTTGCCAAGCGCGGCGCCATGGGCTATCGCAGCAGAAAACGCTTCGGACGCCATGCCGTCCAGGCTCTTCAGCACGGAGCAAAATTCGATCGACTCGTCGTAAGCCGTCACCGCTCGGTGCTGTGCCTGTTCCGGGGCCGACTGGCCCTCAAGGGGCGCCTCAGCCATCGGCACTGCCTGGGGATAGCTTTCTTCCGACAATGCGGCATCCAGCAATATTTCCGTGTCGCCGAAATGAGGCTCCTGGGCGTCGCGCCCGTGGAACCGGCTGTAACCTGCATCGCCTTCATCCAGAGGGGCGAAGAAACTCGTGTCAGGCCTGGCCGCCGCATCGTCCAGCAGGACGTCACGGCCTGGTTTGGCAAAGCCGGCCTCGGTCCGCTGGCGAACTTTTCGCTCCTGTATGCGGTTGTAGAGCAGTACGCCGATGACAGCTAGAACACCGATCAGGGCGAGTGCGATCTGCAGTTCGTTCATGGACACCTCGATGAATTCAGTCTACATCCTAACTGCTTTCAATTTCCATCCGCCTTATCATCGGCCTGGCCTGGCACGATGCGGACAAACGCCTCATCCGAGCGGATCATGCCCAGTTCGCCGCGCGCACGCTCCTCGATGGCATCGCGCGCTTCCTTGAGATCACGCACCTCGGCCGAGATGGTTTCATTGCGTACGCGCAGCTTCCCGTTCAGCTCCTGCTGCCTGGCGACTTCGCCGCGCAGGCTCCAAAGCTTGAGCCAGCCGCCGTCGCCGAACCAGAGCGGATATTGCAGCAGCACGATGAGCGCGATGAGCAGCGGCGTGAGCCAGCGCGTCATTCAGCGCCTGCCTGTGTCAGCCGATCTGGTAAAAGGCATCACGTCCGGGGTAGGACGCCATGCCGCCGAGCTCTTCTTCGATGCGCAGCAATTGGTTGTACTTTGCCATGCGGTCGGAACGCGACAGCGAGCCGGTCTTGATCTGCAGCGCATTGGTCGCCACGGCCAAATCGGCGATGGTGCTGTCCTCGGTCTCGCCGGAGCGGTGCGAGATCACCGAGGTGTAGCCCGCTCGCTTGGCGGTCTCGATGGCTTCGAAAGTCTCGCTCAGGCTGCCGATCTGGTTGACCTTGATCAGGATGGAGTTGGCGATTTTCTTCTGGATGCCCTCGCGCAGGATCCTGGCGTTGGTCACAAAGAGATCGTCGCCCACCAGCTGGATGTTCTTCGAGAGCTTCTCGGTCAGCACCGCCCAGCCGTCCCAGTCATTCTCGGCCATGCCGTCCTCGATGCTGATGATGGGGTATTTGTCGCACCATGCGGCGAGGTAATCGGCAAACTGCGCCGAGGTCAGCTTCAGGCCTTCGGCCTCGATATGGTAGAGGCCATCCTTGTAGAACTCGCTGGAGGCGCAATCCACGCCGATGGCGATGTCCGCTCCGGGCATGAAGCCTGCCTTCTCGATGGCCTCGACGATGAGCTTGAGCGCAATTTCATTGGATTCGAGGTTGGGCGCGAAACCGCCTTCGTCGCCCACGGTGGTGGTCATGCCCTTGCCGTCGAGCAGCTTCTTCAGGGTGTGGAACACCTCGGCGCCGTAGCGCAGGGCCTCGCGGAAGCTCTTGGCGCCCACGGGAATGATCATGAATTCCTGCATGTCGATGCTGTTGTTGGCATGCACGCCGCCATTGATGATGTTCATCATCGGCACCGGCAGCGCCATGGGGCCGGCGCCGCCCAGGTAGCGGTACAGCGGCAGGCCGGATTCCTCGGCGGCGGCGCGCGCGATCGCCATGCTTACGGCGAGGATGGCATTGGCGCCGAGGCGCGACTTGTTCTCGGTGCCATCGAGTTCGATCATGGTGCGGTCGAGGAAAGCCTGGTCCTCGACATCCAGCCCGATGATGGCTTCGCAGATTTCGGTATTCACATGCTCGACCGCCTTCAAAACGCCCTTGCCCAGGTAGCGGCTCTTGTCGCCGTCACGCAGCTCGATCGCCTCGCGGCTGCCGGTGGAAGCGCCGCTCGGCACCGCCGCCCTGCCCATCACGCCGGATTCCAGCAACACGTCCGCCTCTACCGTGGGGTTGCCCCGGGAGTCGAGAATCTCACGTCCAATCACATCAACAATCGCGCTCAATTTTTATTCCTTAGATCATTAACAGGGAGGTAAGGGAGGTTAAGGGAGGTAAGGCTCTACTCCCTTTCCTCCCTTACCTCCCTGTCCATGTTTTTTCAGATTTTCATTAACTTGTCTTCGGCAAACCCGCGCTGTTTCACCAGCGCGTCGATTTCCTTCAATGTTTCCAGCAATTCCCTCATCAGCGGCAGCGGCCACATGTTGGGGCCGTCGGAAAGGCCCTTGTCCGGATCGGGATGGGTTTCCATGAACAGGCCGGCAATGCCGACCGCGACCGCCGCGCGCGCCAGCACCGGCACGAACTCGCGCTGGCCGCCGCTTCTCTCGCCCATGCCGCCGGGCTGCTGCACAGAATGGGTGGCGTCGAACACCACCGGACAATTGCTCTCGCGCATGATGGCGAGCCCGCGCATGTCGGAAATCAGGGTGTTGTAGCCGAAGGAGACGCCGCGCTCGCACACCATGATCTGCTCGTTGCCGGTGGCCCTGGCCTTGTCCACCACGTTCTTCATGTCCCAGGGGGCGAGGAACTGGCCCTTCTTGATATTGACCGGCTTGCCCTGCTTCGCCACGTTCTGGATGAAGTTGGTCTGGCGGCAGAGGAAGGCGGGGGTCTGCAACACGTCCACCACCGAGGCCACTTCGTTAAGCGGGGTGTCCTCGTGAACGTCGGTCAGCACCGGCACGCCGATTTTCTTCCTCACTTCGGAAAGGATGCGCAGGCCCTCTTCCATGCCCGGCCCGCGGAAAGACCTGGCGGAGGAGCGGTTGGCCTTGTCGAAGGAAGCCTTGTAGATGAAGGGCACGGACAATTCCGCGCACATTTCCTTCAAGGCGCCGGCGGTGTCGATGACCAGCTGCTCGGACTCGATGACGCAGGGACCGGCGATCAGGAACAGCGGTTTATCGATACCCGCCTCGAAATGACACAGCTTCATGCCGCTTCCTTCCTTCTGGCCGCCTGGTTGGCGATGGCAGCCAGCACGAAGGCCTTGAACAGCGGATGACCGATGCGGGGATTGCTGGTGAATTCAGGGTGGAACTGGCAGCCCACGAACCAGGGATGCACGTCCTGCGGCAGTTCGACCATTTCGCACAGGTCGGTGCCGGGCGCGCGCCCTGCCACGACCAGGCCTTTTTCTTCCAGCTTCGCCAGCAGTTCGTTGTCGACTTCGTAGCGGTGGCGATGTCGCTCGATGATTTCGGGCTGGCCGTAGACCTGGTGCGCCAGTGAGCCTTCCTTGAGCTTGCACACCTGCCCACCCAGGCGCATGGTGCCGCCCAGGTCCGACAGTTCGCTGCGCTTTTCGACATGGCCTTCGCGGTCCAGCCATTCGGTAATGAGGCCGATGACCGGATGCGTGGTGTTGGGCTCGAACTCGGTGGAATGCGCATCCGCCATGCCTGCCACGTCGCGCGCATACTCGACCACGGCAAGCTGCATCCCGAGGCAGATGCCCAGGTAAGGGACTTTGTTCTCGCGCGCGTAGCGAATGGCGGCGATCTTGCCTTCCACGCCGCGCTTGCCGAAGCCGCCCGGCACCAGGATGGCGTCCTTGTCATTCAGGCAGTCGACACCGTCCTTCTCGATGGACTCGGAGTCGATGTACTGGATCTTGACCTTGCTGAGCGTATGCATGCCGGCATGGATCATGGCCTCGGACAGCGACTTGTAGGATTCGGTGAGGTCGACGTACTTGCCGACGAAGGCAATGTTGACCTCACGCTCGGGATGTTCCAGCGCATGAACCAGGTTCTTCCACACCGACAGATCAGCCGCGCGCGCCAGGATGCCGAGCTTGTGGCAGACGATCTCGTCCAGCATCTGCTCGTGCAGCATGGTGGGTATCTTGTAGATCGAATCCGCATCCAGCACCTGGATCACCGCTTCCGGCTGCACGTTGGTGAACAGCGCGATCTTGCGGCGCTCATCCTTGGGAATCTCGCGGTCGGCACGGCACAAGAGCACGTCCGGCTGGATGCCGATTTCGCGCAGCTCCTTCACGCTGTGCTGGGTAGGCTTGGTCTTGAGTTCGCCCGCGGTCGGTATGTAGGGCAGCAGGGTCAGGTGCATGAAGCAGGTCTTGTCGCGCCCGTCCTCGATGCCCATCTGGCGGATGGCTTCCAGGAAAGGCAGCGATTCGATGTCGCCCACCGTGCCGCCGATCTCGACGATGGCGACATCGGCATCGCCCGCGCCCTGGCGGATGTGCAGCTTGATCTCGTCGGTGATGTGCGGGATCACCTGCACCGTGCCGCCCAGATAGTCGCCGCGGCGCTCGCGGTCGATCACGGTCTTGTAGATCTGGCCGGTGGTGAAGTTGTTGCGCTTGCTCATCTTGGCGCTGGAGAAGCGCTCGTAATGGCCAAGGTCGAGGTCGGTCTCCGCGCCGTCCTCGGTGACGAACACCTCGCCGTGCTGGAACGGGCTCATCGTGCCGGGGTCGACGTTGATGTACGGATCCAGCTTTAAAAGGGTGACTTTGAGGCCGCGCGATTCGAGAATCGCAGCCAGGGATGCGGAGGCGATGCCTTTTCCGAGGGAAGACACCACCCCGCCGGTAACGAATACAAACTTGGTCATGTTCCGTTTGCGGAGCAGGTAATGCTGAATTTTACACTCAAACCAGTGACAGCCCCAATATGGGAAGGAAAGGCCCTGAAAACTGGCGGAAGCCGGGGCAGGCCCTCAAAAACCGCCGGGGGTAGCCCGGCGGCTGGTTACTTTCTTTGTTTGCCCAAAGAAAGTAACCAAAGAAATGGCACCCGGCTATGCCGGCCTACGGCTTCCCTTAGCCTGGAGCTTGCGGGCGGTCGGCACGCGCGAAGCGCCAATTAATTCTGTACTCGCCCCGCTTTTGTTTGTATGCAGAGGTGAGCGGGGCTCAGACAGGCTGCGCCGCGTTGTTCCGCTCGCAAGCTCCAGGCTGCGGCGGCAAAGACGGGGAAACTTCAAAAGCCAACCCCAAAACCTTTCACCCTCCCCCTAGCCCCCTCCCGTCGAGGGAGGGGGTGGGTTTTCCCCTCTCCCCTCGCGGGAGAGGGTGGCCCGAAGGGCCGGGTGAGGGGCGGATTTCATCCCCCTCTGTGCTGCCTCGGGCGGGGGCTTGAATTGGGGGAAGTTGAGGCGAGCGTGTCTGAGCACGTGGCCGCCCGGGTGATTTTCCCGGGCGGATCGTGCGAGTTTGCGAGCCGCCCAATTCAAGACTCCGACCGAGGTTTACCCCGAAGGGGCAGCACAGCGAGGCCGCCTTTCTTTGGTTACTTTCTTTGGCGGAGCAAAGAAAGGAACTTGCTGTCGGGCAACCCCCGACGGTTTTTGCCGGGCACCCCCGGCGACTTTTGTCGGCCTGCCCCAACCTAGTTAATAACCTATACCGCCAACCGCTTCCATGTCGCCAACACCGTATCCGGATTCAGCGACAGCGAATCGATCGACCGCTCCACCAGCCAGTCGGCCAGATCGGGATGGTCGGACGGCCCCTGGCCGCAGATGCCGATGTATTTCTCGCGGCGCTTGCAGATGGCGATGACTTCGCCCAGCAGCTTCTTCACCGCCGGGTTGCGCTCGTCGAAACTGCCGGCGACCAGGGCGGAATCGCGGTCCACGCCCAGGGTGAGTTGGGTGAGGTCGTTGCTGCCGATGGAGAAGCCGTCGAAGAGGTCGAGGAATTCCTCGGCCAGCAGCACGTTGGAGGGAATCTCGCACATCATGATGAGGCGCAGGCCGTTCTCTCCGCGCTTGAGGCCGTTCTGCGCCAGCAGGTCCACCACCCCGCTCGCTTCCTCCAGGGTGCGCACGAAGGGAATCATGATTTCTACATTGCTAAGGCCCATGTCGTTGCGCACCTTCTTCAGCGCGCGACATTCGAGTTCGAAGGCAGGGCGGAAGGCGCTGGAGATGTAGCGCGCAGCACCCCGGAAGCCGAGCATGGGGTTTTCCTCCACCGGCTCGTATTCCTTGCCGCCGACGAGGTGGGCATATTCGTTGGACTTGAAGTCCGACATGCGCACGATCACGCGCCTGGGCCAGAAGGCCGCCGCCAGCGTGGCGATGCCTTCGGCCAGCTTGTCGACGTAGAACGTTACCGGGTCGGCATAGCCTGCAGTCCTTTCCCTGATGACCGCCGCAACATCATCGGGCACGTTCGGGTAGGCCATCGCCGCCAGCGGATGGATGGCGATCTGGTTGTTGATGACGAACTCGATGCGCGCCAGGCCCACGCCGTGATTGGGAATCTGCGCGAAGGTGAAGGCACGCTCGGGATTGGCGACGTTCATCATGATCTTCACCGGCGGCTCGTGCAGCTTTTCCTGGCTCTCCTCCCGCACCTCGAATTCCAGCAGGCCTTCGTAGACCATGCCGGTGTCGCCTTCGGCGCAGGACACGGTGACTTCGTCGCCGTCCTTCAGCACCGTGGTTGCATCATTGGTGCCGACCACGGCGGGAATGCCCAGTTCGCGCGCGACGATGGCGGCATGGCAGGTGCGGCCGCCGCGGTTGGTGACAATGGCGGAAGCACGCTTCATCACCGGCTCCCAGTCGGGATCGGTCATGTCGGCCACCAGCACGTCGCCGGGCTGCACCTCGTCCATTTCCTGCGGGCTTGCGACCACGCACACGCGGCCGGCGCCGATTTTCTGGCCGATGGCGCGGCCGCTTACGCGCACCTTGCCGCTGCCCTTGAGTTCATAAACCTCGCTGACGCCGCCGGCACGCGCCTTCACCGTCTCCGGACGCGCCTGCACGATGAAGAGCTCGCCGGTTTCGCCGTCCTTGGCCCATTCGATGTCCATGGGGCGGCCGTAGTGCTTCTCGATGGTGACGGCCATTTGCGCGAGCCTGCGCACTTCCTCGTCACTGACGGAAAACTGCCGGCGCTCATCGGTAGTCGTGTTGATGACGCTGGTGCCGTGCGCGCCGTAGATCATCTTGATGGCCTTGTCGCCCAAGGCCTTGCTCACCAGTGCGCCGGTGGGCTTGTGCACGTAGAACTCGTCCGGGTTGACCGCGCCTTGCACCACGGTCTCGCCCAGGCCATAGCCGGAGGTGACGAACACCACGTCGCGAAAACCGGATTCTGTGTCGAGCGTAAAAATCACGCCGGATGCGGCAAGGTCGGAACGCACCATGCGCTGGATGCCGGCAGACAGGGCGACTTCGCTGTGCGCGAAACCGTGGTGCACCCGGTAGGCGATGGCGCGATCGTTGTAGAGCGAGGCGAACACCTTCTTGACGTGCTCCACCACCGAATCGGCGCCGTGGATGTTGAGATAGGTTTCCTGCTGGCCGGCAAAGGAGGCGTCGGGCAGGTCCTCGGCCGTGGCTGAGGAGCGCACGGCCACCGCGACATTGCTGCCCATGCGCTCGTAGGCTTGACGTATGCCTGCTTCCAGTTCGGCCGGCAGCGCGGCGGTCTCCACCATGGCGCGGATGTCGCGCCCGGCATTTTGCAGCGCGGCGACATCGTTGATGTCGAGGCCATCGAGGCGGGCATTGATCTTTTCGCGCAGCTTGTTCTGTTCGAGCGTGTCCCAGAATGCCCTGGCGGTGGTGGCGAAGCCGCCCGGCACGGTCACGCCGAGGCCGGACAGTGCGCCGATCATTTCGCCCAGCGAGGCGTTCTTGCCGCCTACTCGGGGTACGTCCTGCATCGACAAGGTTTCAAGCGGCGCGATATAGTCGTGTTCATGTTGGCTCATGGGCAAATCCTGTGCAAAAACTGACGGTATTTTTCGTGTCGGATCACACCGGCGTCACCGCCGAGGCTGTAGGCCACAGTCTACTCTCACAATTCAGGGGCCTGGAATATCGGGCGCAGACCGTGCCCTTCATCGATACGCCAGCAAAAGCCGTGGCGCTGACCGAGCGCGTGCGGGCGGCCATGCCTGCCCTCGTCATCTCCACCCTGACAGACCAGGCTATCCGTGCGAAGTTGCGCGATTGCGAGGCGCCGCTGTTCGATGTCTTCGACGCTTTCAGTGCGCCGCTGGCCACCATGCTCGGCATGGCGCCGACCGCGTCATCCGGGCAGATCCACGGCATGAGCAACAGCTATCACGCGCGCATCGATGCGGTGAATTTCGCGCTGGCGGTGGACGACGGCCTCAACCCCGAGCGCCTGGGCGAGGCCGACCTGATCCTGGTCGGCGTGTCGCGCGCCGGCAAAACGCCGGTCTCGCTCTACCTGGCCCTGCAATACGGCAAGAAGGCGGCCAACTACCCGCTGACGCCGGAAGACCTGGGTGTGGCGACGCTGCCGCCGGTGCTGCTTGCGCATCGCGAAAAACTGCGCGGCCTGACCTTGAGCGCGGAAAGGCTTTCCCAGATTCGCAACGAGCGCCTGCCCAACAGCCGCTATGCCAGCCTGGAAAATTGCCGCAGCGAGCTGCAGGCGGCCGAGGGCATGATGGCCGCGAGCGGCATAGCGGTGATCGATTCCACGCGCCGCTCGGTGGAGGAAATCGCCGCCATGATCGTGCACACAGTCTAGGAAGAACGCTGCCTTACTGCCTCGAACAGGGCAATCGCAGCTGCAGCCGCGGCATTGAGCGACTCGACCTTGCCGGGCATGGGGATGTGCACGCGTGCCGTGGCCAGCTGCAGAACTTCCTCGGACAGCCCTGCGCCTTCGTTGCCGACCAGGATCGCCGCCGGCCCGACGAGATCGACGTCGAACAAGGTCTGCTCACCGCCAAGCGCCAATGCCCACACCGGCAGTTTTTCCGACTGCATCCAGTGAGTCAGGTCCGCGCGCAGCAGCATGGGCAGCACGAACTGCGCGCCCTGGCCGCCGCGCAAGGCCTTGGGCGACCAGGCGTCATGGCAGCCCTTGGACAGCACAGCCAGAGTGGCGCCGGCAGCGGCGGCGCTGCGCAGCAGGCTGCCGAGATTGCCCGGGTCCTGGATGTCCTCCAGCAGCAGCACCAGCGGTGTCCCGCTGCACGGCGCCGGATTGAGCCAGGCCACTTCCGCGAGCATGCCGGTCGGGTTATCCACCGGAGAAAGCTCCGCAAACAGGTTATCCGACAAGACTGCGGTTTTCACGCCCTCACAGCGGGCAGACAGCTTGCGCAGGACCTCCTGCGCACAGGACGCGCCATGAAGCAGGGTCAGCGGTCGACCGCCGGCATCGAGGTAAGCCTCGACCAGGTGCTCGCCGTCCAGCAGCGTGGTGCGCGTCTCGCGCCGTTCGCGCGACGATTCGGCCAGTTTCTTGAGCCGTTTGAACGATGGGTTGTCGCGGGAAGTGATTGCATCTTGCATGGCCCTATTTTCCGGCTTTGTGTCACTATTCCAAAATGCGCATTGTATTGGTCACCCCCTATGGAGCCGAGCAGCGCGGCGGCAACTGGCACACCGCCGCACGCTGGACGGGTTTTCTGCGCGACGCCGGCCACGAGGTCGAAGTCGCCACCGAATGGGACGGCAAGCCGGCCGACCTCATGATCGCGCTGCATGCGCGGCGCAGCTTCAAGTCCATCCATGCATTCGCCGAACGCTACCCGAGCCGGCCGCTGATCGTGGTGCTGACCGGCACCGATCTCTATCGCGATATCCACAGCGATGCCGACGCCCAGACCTCGCTCGATCTCGCCCATCGCCTCGTGGTCCTGCAGGGGCGCGGTGTGGATGAGCTCCAGCCCGAACATGCGGCGAAAACCCGGGTCGTCTACCAGTCCGCCCCCGAGATTCCTCGCCAGCAGCAATTCGACGACGCCTTCCGCGTGCTGGTGGTGGGCCACCTGCGCGAGGAAAAGGACCCGTTCCGCACCGCCCTGGCGAGCGCCTACCTTCCCGAGCACTCTCGCGCCCAGGTCGTGCATCTGGGACGGGCGCTGTCCGAGGAGATGGCGCAGACCGCGCGCCTGGCCGAAAGCAAACTGCCGCGCTACCACTGGCTCGGCGACCAGACGCATGAAGCCGTGATGGAACACTTCTCCCGCGCGGACCTCTTGGTGGTGAGCTCGGTCATGGAAGGCGGCGCCAACGTCATCTGCGAGGCGCTGGCTGCCGGCGTGCCGGTGATCGCCTCGGACATTCCCGGCAACATCGGCATGCTCGGCGACGATTACCCCGGCTATTACCCGCTCGAGGACGAGCGTCGTCTCGCGCAACTGATTTCGCGCGCGGAAAACGATTCCGGGTTTTATGCCGAACTGCTCAGGGAGTGCAAAAGCCGCCGTGCACTGATGACGCCGCAGCGCGAAGCCTCATCGGTCAGGCAGCTGGTGGGCGAGTTCGAGGCCCACAGTCTGCAGTAAAACCGGCGGCTGGGATGCGCCCCTCCCGCACGGGAGGGGCGCAGTTGAAATTACAGCGGACGCTTGATGGATACGATGCCGCGCACCATGCCGGGACCGTAGCCCGTGGCCTTGTCTTGCGGGTATTCGGCAGCGAGTTTTGCCTTGATGCCGTCGGGAATGTCCGTGCCGTGGCAGGTCAGACACACTTGCTGGGTCACCAAGGCCTTGGCATAGCGGAATTCCTTGCCGCTGGAGGTCTTCACGACCTGCCAGGTATCGAGGGTTTCAGGCTTCTCGCCGGCAGCCAGGCGCTTTTCCAGCGCGTCCTGGGCTTGGGCTTCCCAGGCATCAGGCACGCCATTGGGATTGCGGTTCTTGGGGCTGACGCGTTTCACGGCGAAGCCGGAAGACTTGGACAGCGAAGCGGCGATGGCAGGCGCCTTCTCCTTGCACACGCTGATCGCCTCTACCGGGCCGTTGGCCTCGATCGACTTCTTCAGCTCTCCGCCCAGTTGCTTGATGAGCGAGCCGGCGGTGCTGCGTGCATCGGCCGCCATGGCGGCCTGCTGCTCGGCGCTGGGGCCGGTGGCGCAGCCAGCCGCAAAAAACACCGGCAACAGGGCCGCGGCGAGATTGATCTTCTTCATCCGTATCTCCTTGTCTAGTTATGGGCAGTCCATTTTAACCAGACAATGGAAGCGGATGGAAGAAAATTCGCTGCGCCGAACCGGCCTAGAACAGAACCCCCTGCGCCAGCATCTGCCTGACCGGCGAAAAGCTCTGGCGGTGCACGGGACAAGGGCCGTGCTGTTTGAGGGCCCTGAGGTGGGCTGGGGTGCCGTAGCCTTTGTGGCCGGCGAAATTGTATTGCGGATAGCGCGCGTGCAGTTCGAGCATGGCGGCATCGCGCGCGGTCTTGGCCAGGATGGAAGCGGCGGATATCGCGGCTACCAGCGCATCGCCCTCGACGATGGCGCGTGAAGGATAGTCCCAGTCGGGGCAGCGGTTGCCGTCCACCCACACGGCTTGCGGCCGCATTTTCAGTCCGGCGACGGCGCGCTGCATGGCGAGCAGGGTCGCCTGCAGGATGTTGAGGCGGTCGATTTCCTCGACCGTCGCATAAGCAACGGCCCAGGCCAGGCTTTCTGACTTGATGATGAAGGCCAGCCGTTCGCGCGCCTTTTCGCTCAGCTTCTTGGAGTCGTTGAGGCCGGCGATCGGCTTCGCCGGATCGAGCATGACGGCGGCGGCATAGACCGCACCCGCCAGCGGGCCGCGCCCCGCCTCGTCCACACCGCACAAGCCGGGCGGCGGCTCCAGATTAAGCAGCATATTGTCCGTCCTTGATAATGCTGTCATCTTAACGGCAAAAGGCTAATCTGAGAGCATGGCGACCGACCCTTTTTCCTGCGATATCTCGCGCCACATCTGGGACGCGAAGTATCGCTATCGCGATGCCGGCAAGGTGAAGGACGCCACCGCAGAGGACACCTGGCGCCGGGTCGCGCGCGCGCTGGCCGGCGCGGAAACGAACGACCGTGCGCCATGGGAGCAGCGCTTTTACGGCGCGCTGGAAGATTTCAAATTCCTGCCGGGCGGCCGCATCCTTGCCGGCGCCGGCACCGGCCACCGCGTCACCCTGTTCAACTGCTTCGTCATGGGCCGGATCGGGGATTCCATGGACGGCATCTTCGACGCGCTGAAGGAAGGCGCGCTCACCATGCAGCACGGCGGCGGCGTGGGCTACGACTTTTCCACCCTGCGCCCGGCCGGCATGGTGGCCGAGGCCACCGGCAGCATCGCCTCCGGGCCGGTGTCCTTCATGCACATCTGGGATGCCATGTGCGCCACGATGCTGTCGACCGGCGCGCGCCGCGGCGCGATGATGGCGACGCTGCGCTGCGACCATCCCGATATCGAGGCTTTCGTCGATGCCAAGCGCGACCCGGCGGCGCTGCGGCATTTCAACCTGTCGGTGCAGGTCAGCGACGACTTCATGGCCGCAGTGGCGCAGGATCGCGACTGGGCGCTGGTTTTTCCCGCACCTACCCGCAATACAGCGGAACCCGCTACCCTGCGTGCGCTGAAGGCGCGTGACCTGTGGCAGCGCATTCTGCACGCAGCCTACGATACCGCCGAGCCCGGCGTGCTGTTCGTCGATGCCATCAACCGCGACAACACGCTGCATGACCGCGAACACCTGACCACCACCAATCCGTGCGGTGAAATCCCCTTGCCGCCCTACGGCGCCTGCGACCTCGGCTCGCTCAATCTGACTGCTTTCGTCACATCGCCGTTCAACGCCGATGCGGGCCTCGACCTGAAGGCACTGGCAGACTCGGCAGCCTGGGCGGTGCGCTTTCTCGACAACGTGATCGACGTTTCCCGCTACCCGTTGCCGGCCCAGGCTGCGCAGGCCCGGCAGTCGCGCCGCATCGGGCTCGGCATCACCGGGCTGGCGGACGCACTGGTACTGCTCGGCTTGCGTTACGACAGCGAGGCCGCACGTGCACTTGCAGCCGATGCGGTAAGCACGATCCGTAATGCAGCCTATCTGGCGTCAGTTGAACTTGCCCGGGAAAAAGGCGCGTTCCCGGGATTCGTGCGCGATGCCTTTCTGGCAAGCGGCTTCGCCCGCCGCCTCCCGGGCGAACTGCGCGACGCCATCGCCCGGCATGGCATCCGCAACAGCCATCTGCTGGCCATTGCACCGGCCGGCACCATCAGCCTCCTGGCCAATAATGTTTCCAGCGGCATCGAACCGATTTTTGCGGCCGATGCGGAAAGGCGCGTACTGGGAACGGATGGCCGCTACCATACCCATCGCGTGATCGATCATGCCCTGCAACTGTGGCAGCAGCATGGATTGAATGGGAAGCCGCCCGCGCTGGTCGAAGCGCACCATGTCGATCCGCTCGCCCATCTCCAGATGCAGGCCGCACTGCAGCCTTACGTCGACAATGCCATTTCCAAAACCATCAATGTCGCGGCCGATTTCCCGTTCCAGCACTTCGAGAGCCTGTACCTGCAGGCGCACGCGCTGGGTCTCAAGGGCTGCACCGTGTTTCGTCCCAACCCGGTGACAGGCACCATTCTGGATCCCGCTTCCCCCGACAATCCGGTACGCTGCTGCAGCCCGGAACGCGAGGCGGATTAAACGTAGGCGGATCGCATGAATACATCAAACCGGCCCCGGATCGGACTCGCGCTCGGCGGCGGCTCGGCACGCGGCTGGGCGCATATCGGTGTGATCCGCGCCTTGCAGGATGCAGGCATCGAACCCGACCTGGTCTGCGGCACCTCGATCGGCGCATTGGTAGGCGCGGCCTACGTCGGCGGCGAACTCGACCGCCTGGAAACCTGGGTGCGCGGCCTGCGCCTGCAGACCGTGGTGAGCTTTCTCGATTTCTCGCTCAACGGCGGACTGATCAAGGGCGACAGGCTGATCGAGTTTTTTCGCAGCCATTTCGTCGACCGCGACATCCACGAACTGGCCCGTCCCTTCGGCGCCGTCGCCACCGACCTGCGGCATGGCCGTGAAGTGTGGCTGCGTGAAGGCCAGGTGACCGACGCGGTACGCGCCTCGATTGCACTGCCGGGCCTGTTCACCCCGGCCCTGCGTGACGGCAGCTGGCTGGTCGACGGCGGCCTGGTCAATCCTGTGCCGGTGTCGCTGTGCCGGGCGATGGGGGCCGATCTGGTGATTGCAGTGGATCTCAACAGCGACCTCCTGGGGCGCCATCTCAAACCCAGACCCGGCAAGGCCTCGCGCAAACAGGCCGTGCCGGAAACCGTAACCCTGGCCGACAGCGTGATGGCGGCCATCCAGGCGCGCATGTCGCAACTCGGCATCAACCACAAAAACGGACCCAAACCTCCGCCCATGCTCGATGTGCTGGCGAGCAGCATCAACATCATGCAGGTGCTGATCACGCGCAGCCGACTGGCTGGCGAACCGGCGGACATCCTGATGACGCCCCTGCTCGCTGATCTGGGCTTGATGGAATTTCACCGCGCAAGTAGTGCGATCGATGCGGGGCGGCGTGCTGCAGAAGGCGTCATGCCGCAATTGCTGATGCGCCTGAATGGCGCGAATGGCGATTATTGATTCGGCCTGATGAAGTTTGAAGTGATATTGAAAGCCGACTTGCCCGGCTGTAATAAAACCGTGCGGGAGGCCGAATCAATAACCATTAAAAACAGCGTCCTATTGAGGCGGCTCAACGGACTGGTCCACTCAAGGCGACGCAAAAAACATTTTACAGGTTCAAACATTACCTGGCCGTCTCAATAAGTGGAAAAGGTCTTCAGGCCTTTGTGCCGCACAGCGCCAGTTTGCGCGTCCGGTCGAGTTGCTTGATGGCCGCCTCGCGCCGCGATGCTTCGGCACGGCTGGCGGCGGGTTCGCTATAGGCTAGTATCACCGGGCGGCGACTGCGCGTGTAACGCGCGCCCGCCTCCCCCTCGCCATTGTGTTCGGCAAGACGGCGGCCGATATCGGTGGTGATGCCGGTGTAGAGCGTGCCGTCGGCGCAGCGCAGCATGTAAACGAACCATGCTGCGTGAGCGCCGGACCGGCAGGTCATACGTCAGACAGTTGCTGTGCCCATAGCAGTGCATCCATGTGCGCAACGTTGATCTCGACAATTTCGCGGCCGATCTGTTTGGCCAGGGCAGCCATACTGGCCTGTTCGTCATTTTCGCAAGCGACGGCCACCGCCAGATAGGGCGCATAGGGACCGCGCTGGTGGAGTATCGCCTCGGAAATATCCTCAGGCAGGCTCACCTGCTTGAGAAGCTGCTCCATGGGCATGTTCATCACCACATCCAGCAGCGAGAACAGGCCTGCAACAAATATTTCATCGCGTGCCTTGGCCGACAGCGCCCGGCCGGCGAGCCGCTCCGCCATCCGGCCCCGCGCCAGGGCATTTTCCAGCACCGCCTGATCAAGACTCTGGGCCTGGCCGCCGGTGAACAATACCAGCGTCAGCCAGCGGTAAAGCTTGTCCTGCCCCATCACCATCAGGGCCTGTTCGATGCCGCCGACCTTGTTCATCAAACCCATGCCCGGCGAATTGACATAACGCAGCAACCGCATCGACAGCGCCGGGTCGTGGCGGAACTGCTCGGCCAGTTCCGGCTGTTCCGCACCGGTCCGCACACGATTCATCAGATCCAGAACCTTGGCCCGCGACGGACCAACCGTGGGGGTGTCCAGCTTTTCACGGCGGGTAATGAATGGCCCCATGAACAAGGCAAACTGCAACTTGTGGCACATGTGGAAGGCTTCCAGCGTCTGCACCCCCATCGCCACAAAATGCTTGCCTGGCGCAACCTTCGATACCACTGCCATTTGCGCGGTAATGGCCGGAATGTCCTCGCCGCTGACATCCATCAGGACATGGCTGGCCAGTTGCAGCAGGTTGTGGCGATCAGGATGCACGACATCGTCGGCCTCCACGGCAAATTGAAAGCCCTGTGTCTTGAGCGCTTCGAGTCGTGCAAGCAGCGCTTCGCCAATATGCGTATGGGCATCGAGCTTCAGCACCCAGACCGTCCCGGCAGCGGGCCAGTCGTCAATTCTGGATTCAAGCAGGGTGGCTGTGGAAATCGGCACAAAGGCAAGACGCTGGCCCAGCAGGCGCGTGATATCCATGCGCTGCAAATTATCCAGCAGGGTTTCATCATAAAGGCGCTGCACGTCGGGCAGCGCCGCATCGTCTGCGGATTCTGGCGTGCGCCGCAGCATGAAGGTATAGCCCGCGACACGCTGCTCACGCCCCAGCATGGCTTCCCTGCGCATCACCGACGGCGCTTTGCCGGCCTCGGCTTGTGGCTCCGCCGTGGCGGGCGCCTTGTCGGCTTCGGCCAGAACGGCCTTGTTCACCTGCGGCGCCACTTTATCCGGCTTGCCTGACAACATTCCTACGAGACGATTCAGCACACTGCGTTCCTCCATGACAGACCGGGATATCAGAATAGAAAACGGCAGCTTCGCGCAGGACTGTAGCCCGCGCGAAGAAATATTTGTCAGGTGGAGTTTATAGCGCGCGTTTTACCGAAACGATGCCACGCACCATGCCCAGGCTGTAGCCTGTAGCCTTGTCCAGCGGATATTCTGCGGCAAGGCGTGCTTTGACGCCGTCCGGGATGGCTGCAGGGTCGCCATGGCAGGTCAGACATACCTGTGCCACCGGTAAGGCCTTGGCGTAACGGAACTGCTTGCCTGTCGGCGTGCTGACGATCTGCCAGGTATCGAGTGTCTCCGGCTTTTCGCCGGCTGCCATGCGCTTCTCCAGGCCGGCCTGGGCCCCGGCTTCCCATGCATCGGGCACGCCCGCCGGGTTGCGGTTCCTGGGGCTGACACGCTTGACGTCAAAACCGGACTGCTTCGACACGTCAGCAGCGACCTGCGGTGCACGCTCCTTGCATACGCTGATGGCGGCTTCCGGACCTTTTTCATTTAGCGCCGCTTTCAGTTCGCCGCCGAGTTTCTGGATCAAGGCCCCGCTGGCCTTGCGCGCATCGGCTGCCATGGCGGCCTGTTCCTCGGCACTGGGACCACTGGCACATCCCGCCAGCAGAGAGGGAATCGCAAGGGCAATCAAAGCAGACACTTTCATGGGGAAATCTCCAAAGTAAGAAGAATCGAAGAATAAGGCACATCGGTTCAGGATATGCGCCGTTACTATCCTAGTACGAAGCAGGATGAATTTTCTATAGTGCAGCCACGGGACCCAAAAAATTGAGCAAACTTGTCTATCAATATTTTTTTCGCGGCCTGATCACCGCCCTGCCGCTGGGGCTGACGGTCTACTTGTTCTATATCTTCCTGAGCTGGAGTGAAACACTGACGATGCAGCTGATCCGCCCATTCATCGGCGAGTTTTATGTGCCGGGCATGGGTTTGCTGCTGGGGATAGCCGGTATTCTCTTGCTCGGGTTTCTGGTATCGCAACGCGCCGCTGGCAAGCTGCTGTCATGGGTGGAACTGCCTTTTACCAATCTGCCCGTGGTCAAGAGCATTTACTCCTCGCTCAAGGACTTCGCCGATTATTTTTCACCGCGCAGCAACCAGGCTGCCCAGACCGTTGTCGCGCTCAAGTTGCCGGGCTATCCGCTTGAAGTCGTGGGGCTGGTGACGCGTCAACGTGTCGACGATCTGCCCGCCGGCTTCCTGCGGGGTGATCGGGTGGCGGTCTATTTGCCGCTGGGCTACATGATCGGCGGCTACACGGTGTTTGTGCCGCGCGACTGGACACAGCCTATCGACATGTCCGTGGAGGAAGCCATGCGCTCATCGCTTTTTGCCTGGATGAGAACAGAAGAAACCGACTCTGCGGCTGGCCCCAGGCGGCCCTAGTTCAACGCTGAAAGGAGCGTCCACTGCATGCAAATCGAATGTTATGCCCAACGCCTGCTCAACCCGTTCCGCGGCGTGGTGCATGTTGTTCGTTACCAGTCGGCCGAGGCGGTCTCGACGGACGGCGTCGAATGGGATCTCTACGTCGCCAACGATGCACTGCTGGATGACCTGGGCCACGCCGGACGGCGTGCCCAGATTTCAGATATCCGCTACGGCCACTGGTCTGCTGAAAAAGGCCTGAAACGCGGGCCATTATTCCCTTCGGACGATTTCAAGCGGCTCGAAAACATGGGGGCAGTGGCATACGAGCACCTGCTCAAGGTGCATCGTGAGGTGCCGTTTGTTTTCCGAGACCAGTTCGAACTCTGGCTGCTGGATCAGGACAACCAGCCACTGGCCCTGCTGCATAGCGTGCGCACCGACAGTGAAACCGATACCAAGCCACCGCTCGACTGGCGCGCCGGCATCGCCGCGCAGGAACATTTCCGGAGCACGGCCATCACCGATCTGGCCGAGCCCGCCGGAACCTATCTGACCCGCTATGTGAACAGCCTGTCGAGTGGCGTGGCACAGTGGTTCCGCCGCTCCGACGATGGGACCGGCCTGGGTCTGCATACACTCAAGGGAGGCGATGCCTTGCGTGGCCGTGTTCTGGAGGCCGATGTCTTCCCGCCGCTATTCATCACCACGACCGGCATGAACGCGGCGCATACCCGTTTGGTGCACGATTATCACGCCTGGCAGGCACCCTGGATGCTGTTGCTGCCTCACCTCGACCCCACCACCCGCGGCGCACTTGAGATCGCCGCCTGCCAGCAGGCCGAGATGGTCGAAAAGCACTGTCGGCTCTATCCCGCGATGATAGATCGCGCCGCCCTGCAGGCTGCGCGCGTCGAAGCGGCATTCATCCGGAACCAGCCTGCGCCGCCCAGGCCGGCCGAAGCAACCTCGACCGAGTACATCGAACTCAACGTCAGCGAGGAATGATCAGGGTGTGGCCTTGAGTATCATGGCGCTGCATCAGCGACACGCCACATATGCAAATTCTCGTACGGGGTTTATTGCGTCGGGTCGATCGCCTGTTTCATTTTCTGGCTGTCGATGTGGTTTTCGAGATCGGCCAGGCCACGGGCCACGCCCGGGTCGGCAAACAGTTCACGGGCGGCAACCTGCCCCAGCATCTGAAAACCGGTTTGCAGCGCGGTCGCGCCTTCGTATTTCACCGCCTGCCGGGTTTGCGTGCGGCATGATTCGGTCAACAGGCGTTCAAACAACTGCGCGGTGTCGCGGCTCGACTGGGTGCGTTCCGCCTCGGTGATCGATGCTATCGATTTGACTGCCGGATGCAGCGCCGCCATGGCAAACATCCATTTGACGAGTGCGTTCTTGTCGGTTGTCGTCGTTGACTCGACCAGGCATTTGGCCAGGTCATCCGAATACGGGCCCGCATACGCAGGCGCAATACCCAGCCCACTCATCGATACCGCCATCGCAGCGGCTACCGCATGACGTCGAATCATTGCCTGTCCTCCTGGAATAGCCACATTCACATCCGGATCGGCTCGAACGTCGCGTCCAGATTCTGGTCGTCGCAATAATCGAGAAAATCGCCGCGCAGGGTGGCGATGTGCGCATCGGCCGGAATGCCCAGCGTCATGTGGACCGCAAACATCGGTGCGCCGGTGTGCGGGGCCGGATAGGTTTCTGTATCGAGCGCCTCGATATTGATATGCAGGCGCGCGAAGAAATTGGCGAGACTGTTGACGATGCCGGGCTGGTCGAGCGCGGCCACCTCGACGGCATACGGCATCAACGGCTTGTCGGCCTGGGTCGGGCGGGTGCGCTGCTGGATGATCGACAGGCCCAGTTCTTCACCGATGGCGGGCAGGCGGGCTTCCATCTTGGCCAGGGCGTCCCAGCTGCCGGATACCCGCATCAACAGCGCAAAACGGCCGCCCAGCGCCGCCATCCGCGACTCGCCAATATTGCAGCCGGATTCGCTGATACGGCGGGTCAGGCCCTCCACCAGACCGATTTTGTCATCGCCGCTGGCGGTGATGACAAGTGACTCAGCATCGTTGGACATTAAATAAGCTCCCTGTCGGACAATTCTTTTTTGACGTAGGCGTAAAAGATCGGCGCCGCAATCACGCCCTGCACGCCGAAAGCCGCTTCCATCGCCACCATGGCGATCAGCAGTTCCCAGGCGCGCGCCTGGATCTGGCCGCCGATGATACGGGCATTCACGAAATATTCGAGTTTATGGATGATGACCAGAAACGCCAGCGATGAGGCCGCAATGTACGGGGAATGCGACAGCGATATCACGACAATGACCGTATTGGAGATGAGATTGCCCAGCACCGGAATCAGGCCGACGATGAAGGTGACGACGATCATGGTTTTGGTGAAGGGCAGCTGCACGCCGAACGCAGGCAGCACGCCCACCAGGTAAATCCCCGTCAGCATGGCATTCAGCGCGGAGATGCGCACCTGGGCAAATACCACCCGGCGGAAGGCGTCGCCCAGTCGATGAACGCGCGAGGACATGGCCTGGGCCATCGGTGCCAGGATTTGATGCGGGTTCGCCTGGCGCAGGGCGATGAAGCTGCCGATGATGAGACCGATGATGAAATGCAGCAGGACGCGGCCGGCGTCGCCACTGAGTTTGCGGATATCCAGCGCATGGGTGCGCAGCCATTCGACCAGTCCGGCGCGGATACCGGTTTTGTCGCCCTGCGGCAGCCATTCTGCAGCCCAGATCGGTAGCAGCTGGCGGGCGTTTTCGATGATTTCGGCCATTTTTGTCAGCAAGCCTGCCAGACCGCCTTCGGTGCGCAGATACAGAATCACGCCGGCGACGAACCCGCCAAGCGCACCGAGCACGATCAGGGTGATCAGCGACACCACCAGCACCTTGGCCCAGTTGTGATCGAGGCGGCCGATCACAAACCGCGGCGCCAGCAAATGCACCAGTTGCACCACCAGCAAACCGGACAGCAGCGCAGGCAACAGGTGAAGTGTCAGGGTCAGGAACAGTCCTGCCGCCATCATCAACCAGGCGGCGATTTCGTAACGTGAGGCGGGGGTGACCGACTGTGATGTCATGCCCGCCACAGTGCCAAGAAACCCATCAATCGGCAAGAACTAAAGCGTGAAAGTTCGGATTGGGTGTGGCGGGAATGTAGGTCAGGTCATTCATGCCACTATTTTAGCCATTACGATCCGTCAATCTGCTGCCAAATAGATAATGGGCTATGGATATCAAGTTTCGGCCAGGGCTGACGTTAAGTCAGTTAAGTACGCCTGGGAAAACACATGGTCTCCAATATCCATTAGAGGAGGATGAGATGTATAAACGGCATGGAAATCCAATGATTCTGTTTGCCGGGCTATTGCTCTATACAGCGGTGGCCTGGGCGGAAAAGCCGTTCGCCCCGGACAGTGTTGCGGGCACGACGCGAATAACAGCCGAAACAGCGATCGATCTGGCAGGCACTTTGCCCAACCTTGTGATCATCGATAACCGCCATGCCGAGGAATTTGCAAAAGGCCATATCGAAGGCGCGATCAATCTGCTCGACACCCATATACGACGGGCCGACGTGGCGCGTCTCGCACCCAGGCTGGATACGCCACTGCTGTTCTATTGCAATGGCGAGCGCTGCCTGCGCAGTTCGCATGCCGCGAAAATGGCCGTAGGCTGGGGTTATACGCGCATTTACTGGTTCCGGGGCGGCTGGCAGGAATGGCTGGACAAGCAGCTACCGATAACACGCTGACCTTGTCGACAAGCGTTATCCATGCGCCCAGTTAATCGCATTTCGCTGCGCACCCTGACGATCAGTCTGGTGGGGCTGTTGGCGCTACTTGCGGTGCTGGCACAGGTATTGGCGGCCCAATACTTCCGTGGGGCCGCATTGGCCGCACAACATGAAAGCCTGACGCAGGTGGTCGAAGTGGCAAGCGCAGAAGTCCTGCGACAGCTCGACACCCAGCTTCTTTTGCTCAGCACTGAATTTCAGGCGCGCCCCGCGTTCAAAAATGCACTGAGCCGTTTTCAGCGTGAGGGCGAGCGGGAAGCACTGCAGGCGGCGCTCCAGGATCCGTTCACACATGGCTTCTCTGCCGCGCGTATTACCGATCTTGTCAAGCTGCGTGTCTTTGATACACGGCTGCAGCTTGTGGCCGAGAGCAAGTCGGCGATCAGCTTTCCGCCGAACCTGCCATCCGCCCTGTTGAAACAGGCCAGCAAGCGCGAGGGTGCGGATCGCCTCAAGGCGGTGAATGCGTTATGGCCGTGGGAACACCGCGCCTACTACTCGGTATTGCTACCGGTCGGCGGACTCAAACTGCTGGGCTATCTGGAGGTGATCGCCGATCCATCCATCAACTTGCGTGCGATCGAAAGAATGACGCACATGCCCCTGACGATGTATAACGACAACGGTGATTTGCTGGATCACGGCATCGACGAAGCGCGCAGCAGGGAAGGCATGCTGCCGATCGAATACACGTTGCTCGGGGGCGAGGGCGAGAAGGTGTTGCGTCTCGTCAGCCTCAGCAACGTCAACCAGCTCAACAAGGATTGGCAGCAGACGATCTGGTTCGCCGTTATCGGGGTGGTTGTTCTGATTTCCCTGGCCGCCCTGCTGGTGCTGGCCATCCTCAACCGCTTCGTCTTCAAGCCAGTCGATGCGATGAAGCAGGAGATGGCGCGCTTTGCAGCAGGCGATCAATCGGTCATCGTCGGCACGCACATGTTGTTCGAGTTTGCCGTGCTGGCCGATGCGTTCAATGCCATGGCCCGCGAGCTTGCCATCAAAATCGATCAACTGAAGCATCTGTCGCGTTACGACAGCCTGACCGCCCTGGTCAACCGGCAGCATTTCGACTTGTGCATCGAGCAGGAATGGCGGCGAGCGCTACGAAGCCATGAACCCATTTCGCTGCTCATGATCGATGTGGACCATTTCAAGCGATATAACGATTACTACGGCCACGTTGGTGGCGATGACTGTCTGCGTGCCGTCGCGGAAATCCTGCGCCAGGTGGTACAGCGTTCGACCGATCTGCCGGCTCGCTATGGCGGCGAGGAATTCGTGGTGCTGCTGCCGAACACCCCGCTTTCAAGTGCAATTGCGTTGGCGGAAGAAATTCTAGCCATTTTCCAGCAGAGAAATCTGCCACATGCCGCCACCTCACTGGGGCGTATCAGCGTCAGCATCGGGGTGACGACCTGTAACACTGCCGAAGCCTGTTCGCCGTCAGGCCTGGTCGAGTCAGCCGACAGCGCACTTTATGAGGCCAAGCACGCTGGCCGCAACCGTTTGGCGGTTGCAGGCGAACATGGCGTAATCAGCAGCTGCACAGACTGTTCTGGTGTTGAGGGCTCACAGAAACCGGCCTGAACGTCCAATGGAAGCGGCAGGCGAAACTGGTAGTCAGGGAAGCGCTGAACAAGTCCTTCG
>DISR01000053.1:0-2137 GCA_002421825.1 Thiobacillus sp. UBA6205
GCCTTCCTGCAGGCCACCGGATACAGCCGGGAGGAAGTGATCGGGCAGAACCCGCGCATCCTGCATTCCGGCAAGACCCCCAAGGCCGCCTACGATGCTCTTTGGCAGGCAATAGCCAACGGACTGCCCTGGAAAGGCGAGTTCATCAACAGGCGCAAGGACGGCAGCGAATACTACGAGTTCGCGCTCATCGCGCCCTTGCGCCAGCCGGACGGCCGCATCACCCATTACGTCGCCGTGAAAGAGGACATCACCGAGAAGAAACACCTCGGCGAGGAACTCGACCGCCACCGCCACGAACTGGAAAGGCTCGTGCAGGAGCGCACGGCGCAACTCGTCATCGCGCTCGACAAGGCCGAGGCGGCCAGCCGCGCCAAGGCGGCCTTCCTGGCCAACATGAGCCATGAAATCCGCACGCCGATGAACGCCATCCTGGGCATGACCCACCTGCTGCGCAAGAGCCCGCTGACGCCAAAGCAGTCCGAGCAGGTCGAGCGCGTGGAAACCTCGGGCCGCCATCTGCTCAACCTGATCAACGACATCCTCGATCTGTCAAAGGTCGAGGCCGGGCAACTCAGGTTCGAATCCCTGCCCGTCTCGCTGCCCGGCATCCTTGCCAACATCGCCTCGATGCTGGGCGAACAGGCGCGCGCCAAGGGGATCGAGATGCGCATCGAGCCGGATCGCCGCCTGCCCGCCGTCCTCGGCGATCCGACGCGGATCACGCAGGCTCTGCTCAATCTTGCCAACAATGCCGTGAAGTTCACCCGGCATGGACACGTGACCCTGCGTGCGTCCCTGGCATCGGAGGACGAGGACAGCGTCCTCCTCAGATTCGAGGTCGAGGATACCGGCATCGGCATCCCTCCCGACATCCGGCCGCGCCTGTTCACCGCGTTCGAGCAGGCCGACGCCTCGACCACGCGGCGTTTCGGTGGCACCGGGCTGGGTTTGGCCATCACCCGGCACCTGGCCGAACTGATGGGCGGAGAATGCGGCGTCGAAAGCGCCGAAGGCGCCGGCAGCCGCTTCTGGTTCACCGCGCGCCTTGGCCGGCCAGGGCGCCACCAGGCCGCCACTGCCTTGAATGCCCCGCCGATCTCGGCCGCCAAGGCGGAAGCACGGCTGGCGCGCGACTATCGGGGCGCACGGGTATTGGTCGTGGAGGACGACCCCACCAACCAGGAGGTTGCCGCCGGCATGCTGGAAAGCGTCGGGCTGGATGTCACGCTTGCCGGAAACGGGGTCGATGCGGTACAAAAACTGACTGGCGGCGAGCATTACGAACTGATCCTGATGGATGTGCAGATGCCCGTCATGGACGGCCTCGAAGCCACGCGCATGATCAGGCGCCTGCCGCACAGCCGGCAAGTGCCGATTCTGGCCATGACCGCCAACGCCTTCACGGAAGATCGCGACCGCTGTCTGGAAGCCGGCATGAACGATTTCATCGCCAAGCCGGTGGAGCCCGGCGCGCTGTTCGGCGCCCTGCTGCGCTGGCTGCCGCCGCGCGCCGCGGCGGCCGCCGCGGCGGATCTCCAACGTTCGAGCAAGGCCGATGCGACGGCCATGAACCGCCTGCGCATTCAGCTTGCGGGATTCGACAATCCCGAACTGGTGCATGCCATTCGGACCATGGGCGACGATGCCGAGCGCTTTGCCAGAATGCTGCGCGAGTTCGCCGAACGTCATAGCAATGACGCCGAAGCATTCCAGTCGCTGATCCGGCAGGGCCAGTTCCAGGAAGCGCGCCTGGTCGCGCACAGCCTGAAAGGCGCTGCCGCCAATCTCGGGCTTTCGCGCCTGCGCCTGACGGCCGCCAGCCTGGAAACCGCCCTGCGCAAGGGCGAAACCCAAAGCGAAGAAATCGAGCCTTTGCTGGCGGCGCTGAAGCAGGAAACCTACCTGCTCGACGATACGCTTGCCGGCATGCGCGAAATGGAGTCATTCGAATTCACCGCGGCCAGCGTTGACTCCGCCCCGCTTCTTCCATTGTTGAACCAGCTGGAAAAGCTGCTGGAAATCGACGATACCGCTGCCAATGACCTGTTTTCCGAGAACCGTGCCTTGCTGGAACAGGCATTCGGCGCCGAAGCCCAGGGGCTGGCAAGGCAGATCGACGGCTTCGACTATCAGG
>DISR01000053.1:2187-48637 GCA_002421825.1 Thiobacillus sp. UBA6205
CCCCCAGGATGCCCGCCAGCGCCTGCTGGATGCCGCGTGCGAAGTCTTTCGCGACGAAGGCTACCGCGTCAGCATCGACCGCATCGCATCGCGCGCGCAGGTCGCGCGGCAGACGCTGTACAACCACTTTCCCAGCAAGGAGGCCCTGTTCGCGGAAGTGGTGAACCACGCCGTCCAGTCCATTCTGGTCACGCTGGACGGCGACACCGACGTGCGCGCGACCCTGCTCGCCTTCGGCAACGCCTACCGCGAAAAGCTGCTCTCGCCGGAGGGCCTTTCGCTGTTCCGCACCATGACGGCGGAAGCGCCGCGCTTTCCCGAACTGGCGAAGCAGTTCTTCCGCCAGGGCCCGCTCGCGGCGCGCAAGCGTCTGGCGGCCTACCTTGCGCGCGCCATGGAACGCGGTGCCTTGCGCCGCGACGACCCCGATTTCGCCGCCGAAATGCTGACCGCCATGCTGGTGGACACCGACCGCCTGCGCGGCCTGCTCAATCATCAAACCGATTTGCTCAAGCCCGCCAAGACGGCGCAGGTGGTGGACTGCTTCCTGCGCGCCTTCGCTCCCGGAAAGGACACGCAATGAAACGCCTTGCCCTGCTGCTCGCCCTGCCCCTCTTTGCCGCCTGCGGCCCGAATGACAAAGATGCGCCCCCCGGCCCCGGCGGCGCGGCCGGGGGCATGCCGCCACCGGAAGTGGAAGTCGTCCAGGTCGGCCGCGGCTCTGCCACGCTCACGCCCGAACTGCCCGGCCGCGTGGAGGCGGTGCGCAGCGCCGAGGTGCGCGCCCGCGTGGAAGGCATCGTGGAGAAGCGCCTGTTCACGGAAGGCAGCGACGTGCGCGCCGGCCAGGCCCTGTTCCAGCTCGACAACCGCACCTATCGCACCGCGGCCAGGGCGGCCGAGGCCGACGTGTTCGTGAAGCGCCTGCAACTCTCGCGCGTGGAGTCGCTGTTGCCGATCAAGGCGGTGACCCAGCAGGAAGTCGATATCGCCCGTGCCGAACTGAAGCAGGCCGAAGCGCAGCTGGCGCGCGCGCAACTCGACCTGGAGAACACCACGGTGCCCGCACCCATCTCCGGCCGCATCGGCCGCGCCCAGGTCACCGAAGGCGCGCTGGTGGGGCGCGACGATTCCACCCTGCTCGCCACCATCGAGCAGCTGGAGCCGGTCAACGTGCTGTTCACCCAGCCCAACGCCGAGGTGCTGCGCATGAAGGCGGCGATGGCCGCCGGCACGCTGCAGAAATCCGACAGCCGCAATGTCGAGCTCATCCTGGAAAACGACCAGCTCTACCCGCACAAGGGCCGCCTTATCTTCAGCGACATGAGCGTGGACCCCGGCACCGGCGCCATCACGCTGAAGGCCGAGTTCCCCAACCCGCAGCGCCTCCTGCTGCCCGGCACCTTCGTGCGCGTGCGCGCGGCCCAGGCCGTGGCGGCCGACGTGATCACCGTGCCGCAGCGCGCGGTGCTGTCCGGGGCGCAGGGCCAGTATGTCATGCTGGTCGGGCCTGAGAACAAAGCCATGCCGCGCCCCGTAAAGGTCGGCGCCATGTCCGGCGACCGCTTCGTGGTCGAGGAAGGGCTCAAGGGCGGCGAAAGCCTGATCGTGGTCGGCGTGCAGAAGGCGCGGCCCGGCACGCCAGTCAACCCAGTGCCCCTGAAGCAGGCGGACTGACATGGCGCGCTTCTTCATCCACCGGCCCATCTTCGCGTGGGTCATCGCCATCCTGATCATGCTGGTCGGGACAATCGCGCTGAAGAACCTGCCGGTCGCGCAATACCCGCAGGTGGCGCCGCCGCAGATCGCCTTCAACGTGACCTATCCGGGCGCCTCCGCCCAGGTGGTGGAAGACACGGTGATCAAGCTGATCGAACAGGAAATGAACGGCATCGAGCACCTCCTGTACATGGAGGCCGCTTCCGAGCTGGGCGCGGGCACGCTGACGCTGACTTTCGAGCCGGGCACCAACGTCGACATCGCCTCGGTGGAAGCGCAGAACCGCTACAAGCGGGTGGAATCGCGCGTGCCGGAGGACGTGCGCCGCATCGGCGTGCCGGTGACCAAGCCGCAGCGCAACTACCTGATGATCATCGGCCTGTACTCCAAGGAAGGCAAGAACAGCGCCATCGATCTCGGCAGTTATGCCGCCGCCAACGTGCTCGACCCCCTGCGCCGGGTGCCGGGCGTGGGCGAGGCCATCCTGTTCGGCACCGAATACTCCATGCGTATCTGGTTGAAGCCCGAGCAGTTGCTCAGTTACGGCCTCACCCCGGCCGACGTCAAGCGCGCGCTGCAGGCGCAGAACGTGCAGCTTGCCACCGGCGAACTCAATCAGGCGCCCGGCGCCGCCGGCGCGCAGGTGAACGCGGTGATCGTGACGCGCGGCAGGCTTTCCGCGCCGGAAGAGTTCGGCAATGTGGTGGTGCGCGCGCTGCCCAGCGGCGCCACGGTCAGGGTCAAAGACGTGGCGCGCGTGGAACTGGGCGGCGATACCTACGAGCGCTATGCGCGCATGAACGGCCAGCCCATCGCCGGCATCGCCATCCGCGTCGCGCCCGGCGCCAACGCCCTGGACGTGACGACTGCGGTAAAGCAGCGCATGACCGACCTCGCCCGCTTCTTCCCCAAGGACCTCGGCTGGGCCATCCCCTACGACACCTCGCGCTTCGTGGAGATCTCCATCTTCGAGGTGGTGAAGACCCTCGGCGAGGCCATGCTGCTGGTGTTCGTGGTGATGTACGTGTTCCTCGGCCACTGGCGCACGACGCTGATCCCCGCCGTGGTGGTGCCGGTCGCGCTGGCCGGCGCCACCGCCGGCCTCTATGCCTTCGGCTTTTCCATCAACGTGCTCACCCTGTTCGCCATGGTGCTCGCCATCGGCATCCTGGTGGACGACGCGATCGTGGTGGTGGAGAACGTCGAACGCATCATGCGCGAGGAGCGCTTGCCGGCACTGCCGGCCACGATCAAGGCCATGGACCAGATTCTCGGCGCCATCCTCGGCATCTCGGTGGTGCTCTCGGCGGTGTTCTTGCCCATGCTGTTCTTCGGCGGCTCGGTGGGCGCGATCTACCGCCAGTTCGCCGCCACCCTGATCCTGACCATGGCCTTCTCGGTGCTGATGGCGCTGTCGCTCACGCCCGCCATGTGCGCCACCGTGCTCAAGCCCGGACACGAGGACCAGGACGAGAAACGCTGGTTCAACCGCTTTTTCCGCAAGGTGACCAACAACTACCGCGGCCTCACCGCGCGCATCCTCGCCAGGAGCGGGCGCTGGTTCGTGATCTATCTCGCCATCGTCGCCGCCACCGGCTGGATGTTCAGCAAGCTGCCCGGCAGCTTCCTGCCGGACGAGGACCAGGGCTATTTCATCACCATGGTGCAGCTGCCCGGCGGCGCCACCCAGGAGCGCACGGTGGAAGTGCTGTCGCAGGTCGAGCAGTTCTACATGAAACAGCCGGAAGTCGAGCGTGTCATCGGCGTCGTCGGCTTCTCCTTCTTCGGCCGCGGGCAGAACGCCGCGCTCGTCTTCACGCGGTTGAAGGACTGGGACGAGCGCAAGCAGCAGGAAAACTCCGCACGGGGCATCATCGGCCGCGCCATGGGCACCTTCATGCGCATCAAGGAAGCCATGGTGTTCGCGGTGAATCCGCCGCCGATTCCGGAACTGGGCGCGGTGGGCGGCTTCGATTTCCGCCTGCTCGACCGCTCCGGCCAGGGCCGCGAAATGCTCATGGACGTGCGCAACATGGTGCTGGGCATGGCCTCCCAGGACCCGCGCCTCGCCGGCGTGCGCCCGGAAGGGCAGGAACCCGGACCGCAGGTCTATCTCGACATCGACCGCGAGAAGGCCCAGGCCCTGCAGATTGACATGGCCGACCTCAACGACACCCTCGCTTCGGCGATCGGCGTGTCCTACGTCAACGATTTCGTGCGCGCCGGCCGCATCCTGCGCGTGCAGATGCAGGCCGAAGCCGAGCTGCGCAAGACGCCCGAGGACCTGATGAAGCTGCCGGTCAGGAGCCGCGCCGGCAAGATCGTGCTGCTCGGCGAGATCGCCAAACCCAAGTGGATCGTGGGCCTGCCCAGGCTCGACCGCTATAACGGCAACCCCTCGATGAAGGTCGCCGGCAACCCCGCGCCCGGCTATTCCACCGGTGATGCCATGCTGGCCATGGAGGAGATTGCGACCAGGCTGCCGCCCGGTTTCGGCTTCGAATGGACCGGCACCTCGTTCGAGGAGCGCCTGGCCGGCACCCAGGCGCCCATCCTGTTTGCGCTCTCGCTGCTGGTGGTGTTTCTCGCGCTGGCGGCACTGTACGAGAGCTGGACGATTCCGGCCGCGGTGATCATGGCCGTGCCGCTGGGCGTGCTGGGCGCGGTGCTGGCGGTGCTGCTGCGCGACCTGCCCAACGACGTGTTCTTCAAGGTCGGCCTCATCGCGATCATCGGCCTGTCGGCCAAGAACGCCATCCTGATCATCGAGTTCGCGCGCCAGCAGCTCGACGAAGGCAAGGAACTCGTCACCGCCACACTGGAGGCCTGCCGCATGCGCCTGCGCCCCATCCTGATGACCAGCTTCGCCTTCATGCTCGGCGTGATGCCGCTCGCCATCTCCAGCGGCGCCGGTGCAGCCAGCCGCCATGCGGTCGGCACCGGCGTGATCGGCGGCATGTTCGCCGCAACCGTGCTGGCGATTTTCTTCGTGCCGGTGTTCTTCGTGGTGGTGAGCAGGCTGTTTCCTGCCAGGAAGAAACAGGAGGAAATGAAACATGACTAAAAGCCGCTGTTCCTGTTCGCCTGCATCCTGCAGCCGCCTGGCTGCAGCGCTCGCCACGCTGGCGCTGGTAGCGGGCTGCTCTTTCATCCCTGACTTCAAGCGCCCGGCCGCGCCGGTGCCGGAAAAATTCGCCGGCATTGACGACACGGCGGCGACGGCCGTGCCCGGCTGGCGCGAGTATTTCTCTGACCCGGCGCTGCGCACGCTGATCGAAACCGCACTCGCCAACAACCGCGACATGAAGATCGCCCTGTCGCGCGTCGAGGAAGCGCGCGCGCTGGCCGGCATCGCCCGCGCCGACCGCTTCCCCACTTTGGAAGGACAGGCTGCGGCCAACCGCAGCCGCACACCGGAGGACCTTTCCGGTACCGGCAGCGCGCGCACCACCGGCCGCTACGACCTGGGCCTCGGCATCACCGCCTTCGAGCTGGATTTCTGGGGCCGCGTCGCGGCGCTGAACGAGGCCGCGCGCGCGCAGTACCTCGCCAGCGACGAAGCCGCCAAAAGCTTCCGCATCAGCCTGATCGGCGATGTCGCCGGCACCTGGTTCCAGTTTGTCGAACTGGCGGAACGCGAACGCCTGGCGCTTGCCACCCTCAAGAGCCGCGAGCAGAGCCTCGACCTCGTCCGCCGCCGCCGCGACGCCGGGCTGGCCACCGACCTCGACGCGCTCGCCGCCGAAAGCCTCGCCGAATCGGTGCGCGGCCAGTGGGCGGAAACCAGGCGCCAGCGCATGCAGACGGAAAATGCGCTCAGGCTGCTGACCGGCATGGCGGTGCCGCTGCCCCAGCCAGAGGGCGTTTCCGGCCAGGCAGCCATGGCCGAACTGGCGCCGGGCCTGCCTTCCGAGACGCTGCTCAGAAGGCCCGACGTGCGCGCCGCCGAGCAGCGCCTCGTCGCGGCCAACGCCAGCATCGGCGCCGCGCGCGCCGCTTTCTTCCCGCGCATTTCCCTGACCGCCAGCCTCGGCACCGCCAGCAACGAACTGTCCGGCCTGTTCGGCGGCGGCAGCCAGGCCTGGCTGTTCCAGCCGGTGCTGAGCCTGCCGCTGTTCGATGCCGGGCGCAACCAGGCCAACCTCGACCTGGCCGAGGCACGCAAGGTGACGGCGGTGGCCGAGTACGAGAAAACCATCCAGCAGGCCTTCCGCGAAGTGGCCGACGCACTCGCCGCGCAAACCACTTATCGCGAGCAATTGGCCGCGCAAGAGGCCAACCTGCTGGCCAACCGGACGCGGCTGGAGCGTGTGAAGGCGCGCGCGCAGACCGGTATCGCCAATTACCTGGAGGTGCTGGACGCCAGCCGCGAGGCCTTCGCCGCCGAGCAGGCCGTGGTCGCCACCCGGCGCCAGCTGCTTTCCGCGCAGGTCGCGCTGTTCAGGGCGCTGGCCGGCGGGGAATGAGGCCAGCCTGTTTGACTATCGATTTCAGGCCCGGGATACTGCCGGCAACACCATGGACAGGAAGAGCGTGAGCAGACTCCTGCTTTTTCGAATCCTTTTGGCGGTCCTGCCGGCCCTGCCCGCCGCTACGGCCGACATGGGGCAGATCAGCGTCTACGACGCCAGGGTGAGCGAAAGCGCGCAAAAGGCCATCATCCTGCACAACGGCACGGAGGAAGTTCTGATCCTCGGCACCGACCTCAACGCCGAACGCGACACCGCCATCCTCCGGTTCATTCCCTTTCCGGCCGAGCCCAGGGTCAGCCTCGCGCCAGCGGGCGCGTTCGAGGCCGCGGCCGCCCTGCTGCAAAAGCACCGCCTGCGCTTCCTCGTCGCCACCAAGGGCGGAGCGCCCGACGAGCAGCCCGTCGAACTGCGCCTGCACCAGAAGCTCGGCGCCCACGACCTCACCGTGATCAAGGTCAACGATGCCCTGCAGTTCCGCGCATGGGTGAACGCTTACCTCGAAAACAAGAAGCTCCCCGTGCAGGCCAGCCATGCCGTCGCCGAAGGCATCGTGGCCGACTACGTGCAGCGCGGCATCAATTACTTCGCGCTCGATTTCGTCGAACTGACCAAGGACACGCGCTTCATCGAGCCCGTCGCCTACCGTTTCGCGAGCCGCGAACTCTACTATCCGCTCAAGACCTCGAACAGCTTCGGCGGCACGGGCGAAATCGACCTGATCCTGCTGTTGCCCGGCTCGCTGTGCACGCCCTCGCTTGCCGCCCATGACACCTGCCTGGGCTTCCGCGCCGGGCCGGTGCGCAACGAGATGCAGGCCAGCACTTCCGCGGCCGTTGCCCTCGAGGACATCGTGCCGCTTTACCCCGAGGCCGCGAAATTCTTCGGCGGCAAGCCGGTTTTCATGCAGATGGCCTCGTGGTGGGGCGATTACCGATTCGACCGCGACATCTTCGCCGATCCCGCCAGGGCGGTGCCGCGCGCCTACGGCTACGACGAAAAGGAAGCGCAAGGGCCCGGACTCGAACTGATCGAGAACGTCATCCCGGGCCTCGACGAGAAGCCCTCGCGCCCGGCGGCCGCCCCCGACCCGCGCTGCGCGCTGCATCCCGACCCGGGGCCCTGCAAGGGACTCTTCAGGAAGTTCCATTTCGATCCCGCGAAGGGGGCCTGCGCCGTTTTCTTCTACGGCGGCTGCCAGGGCGTGGTGCCCTTCGAGACCCGTGAGGCCTGCGAAGCGGCCTGTGTGAAGAACGCCGGAGAGAGGCACTAGCCATGTCGCGCAAGGTCCATGTCACCCCCGGCAGCCTCACCGCCCTGCAGGCCAGGGTCGGCCTCGTGGTCGCCGTTCTTTTTCTGCTGTTCGGTGTGGTCTTCATGGCCGCGGTCATCCACGAAACCTCTGCCAGCGAAGTCGGGCTGCTGACAGTGCAAGCGGCCTTCCTGCTGATCTGGCTGGCGGTGTGCGTGTCGCTCATCGTCTTTTTCGCAAGGCTGCTGTCAGGGCGCAAGGCCCCGCAACAGAACTCACTGTTCGACGTGCATCTCGAAGATGCCGGCGGCGACGGTTTTGCCACGCGGCTGCGCAGCCTGGAAATGCTGAAGGAGGACGGCCTCGTCAGCGAGGCGGAGTACCGTGAAAAGCGCGCGCAGATTCTCGGAGAGCGCTGGTGAGTCGGGCAGGCTGGTGCGGCTGGATGGCGGTCGGCTGGATGCTGTTACCGCTATCGCTGCCGGCAGCGGCAGCTGAAACGCAGCCGCTGGAAGCGTTTTTCGGCCGCGCGCCGGCGCCGCCCAAAGTCCTCGAGATTCCGGCGGAGCTTTCCCCTTCGGAAGCGCTGTTCTTCTATCTCAATCACGGCCGTGGCGACCCCGCCGTCGTCGACTCGTATCTTGCCCGCGGCGCCGACGCCAATTATCAGAACGCGGAATTGCGCATCAGCCTGCTGCACAACGTCGCCCATTACGGGCACGCGGAGGCGGCACGGCGCCTGATCGCGGCCGGCGCGCAAACCGATGCCGTCAACGGCGAAGGCAACACGCCTTTGTACGCCGCCGTGCACCAGGGGCACGACGAGGTTGCCCGGCTGCTGATCGAGGCCGGCGCCGGCGTCAACATCGCCAACATCTACCGCTTCGCCCCGCTGCGGGCGGCTTGCCGCAATCGCAACACGGCGCTCGCGCGCCTGCTGCTGGAAAAGGGCGCCGACCCCAATTTCACCGACAACAAGGGGGATGCGCCGCTGCATGTCGCCGTCGACAAGGGCGCCCTGGAGATTGCGGTCCTGCTCATCGAGCGCGGCGCGAACATCAATGCCGCCGGACGTTTCGGCGACACCCCGCTGCATGCCGCCGTCGCCTACGGCGACGCGGAATTCGTCAGGCTGCTGCTCGCGCGCGGCGCCGATTTGCGCGCCGTCAACGCCAGCGGGCTCAGCCCGGCGGCTCTGGCTGCGCAGCGGGGGTTTGGCGATATCGTGAAAATCCTTGAACAAAACGGAGGCCCTGGGCAATGAAGACGATGCGGCGTTTGACGATAAGTGCAGGCTGCCTGACGGCGCTGCTCATGCTGACTGCGGCACCGGCACGCGCGCAGACAGCCCCGCCCCAGACAGCGGCGGTCGAGGGCGCGTCCGATGCCGAAGGCTACGGACGCGTGACGGTCGGCGAGCATTTCAGTTGCGTTGTGCCGCCGGGCTGGAGCAGGTCAGGCGCCGCGCCATTCGGGCTTTCCAACGAGGAGAAGAAGGCCTACGGGATCACGCTGAACGGCCCCTGGCGAGGGGAAATCCCCGTGAAGATTTCCGTTTTCTATTACGCGCCGGGAAACCTGCTCTACCAATCCGTCGACCACTACCTGCGCGTCCAGTCGCGGCCGGCGCTGGGCGTGGCGCTCGAGGGCAGCAGCTACGGCGAGGTCGGGCCGCTGGCGGTTTCCGGACGGGCGGGCATGGTGTTCGAACGCAGCAAGAACGAATACGTGCCGATGCAGAACACGATCGGTCCGCTCGACAAGCCGAACGGGCGTGAAGGCATCGTCTACGAACGGCGCGAGATGATGGCGAGGGCTGTGCCGGTCAGGGAGCGCTTCGTGGTGCTGCCTGCACAACAGGGTTTCTACGCCCTGCGCTATACCGCGGCCGCGGAAAACTTCGAAGAGTTTCTGCCGCTGTTCGATAAAGTGACGGCCAGCTTTGAGGCCAGGCATTTGTAAAGGATGGCGGCGATGAAAAGAAAAGGACAGCTTCTTCTGCTCGCCTTGCTGGCCGGCTCACCTGGCATGGCGTCGGCCGGCGCCTTCGACCAGCTGCGCTCGATGGCGGGCGGCTCGGGCAACATTCCGCCGGTGGGGAATCCGGAGTGCGTCAGCGGTTGCGAGGGTTCGAGTACGCAGGGCAGCGACGGCGGCAGCGATGCGGGCGGCAGCGGAGTCTTTGGCTGGATCGACTACTGGCAGGAACAGCAGCAAATCCAGCAACAGCAGCAGCAACAAAAACAGCAGCAGGAAGAAAAGCAGCGCAAGCAGGCGGCCTTCCAGCTCAACGAGCAAGGCAACCGCGCCTACGAGGGGCGCAACTGGGCATCGGCGGTCGAGCTCTACAGAAAGGCCCTCGACCAATCACCGCACGACAAGGTCATCCAGCAGAACCTGCGCAATGCCGAACGGGAACTGGCCCGCCAGGAAGAACTGCGCAAGGAACAGTCCGCCTACCGCCAGCGCATGCAGCAGCTCCTGGCCGTGATGCCTGTTTCCAGGCCTCTGGCCAGCTCGATACAGGCCGGCGGCGCCAGAACGAAAGTGCCCCTGCCCGGCTTTTCGCCGCAACAGTGGGACGCATACCTCGCCGCGCAGGAAACGGCGGACCGTCTGTATGCGAAACGCAACCGCGAAGGCGCGCTTTCCGATGAAGAGGCCGCCGCCTTCTTTGCGGCGCTGCGCCGCCGCAACGAGTTGTGGGCCGAGGCCACGCAGCAGCCGCTTGCCGACGACGAGCGCGAAGCGCTCAGGCTTGCCCTGCCGCGGGTAGTGAGCAAACGCCTGCTCGACCTGTCCTCGGTCATGCAGATGCTGCAGCAGGACAACAAGGCCGGCGAGGCCGCCGCGCCTTTTGCCGCCGACCGCCGCCAGAACGCGGAGGCGGAGCGGCAAGCGCCTTCGGCCGATGCCATCAGCAACGCCCTGGTTGCCGATTTTTCCGCCGACAAGGCCACCAAGCTGCTGGAAACCGAGACGGGCGAGGCCATCGAAGCGGCGCGCGGCGAGAAATACAAGGCCCGCTACGAGCGCCTGCTGGGCTTCGGGCGTGTCGCGGTCAAGGCCTGGCAGGGCGGACCGCCAGCGGCGGGCGCGGAAACCGCAGACCTGCTGGTTGCGCAGATGCCCGAACCGATGGGCGCGCGCGCCGAGATGGCCGTCGAAGGCGGCCGCCTCTACTCGAAGGTCGTCTACCAGGCGCTCAACCGCTTCATGGTCGATGCCATGCAGGCGACCGGATCGAGCTTCGACCCGGAGGGCTTCTGGAAGAATTTCAACGCACAACTTGGCGAATCGCAGAAGGGAATCAGGACATGGGTCCAGTTCGGCGAATGAATCAGCGCATGGCCCGGTTTCTGTTGCCCGCGGCCCAGGCCCTCGTCCTTGCCCTGGGCATCGCGGCGCCGGCCGAGGCTGCCGGCGCGAGCAAGGCCGTCAAAACCGCGGCACCTTCGCCCGCAGCACCGGAACCCGAGCTGCGCCTGTTCAAGGAAGCCACTTTCCTGCTGCCGCAAGGGGCAAAGATCGAGCCGCGCTGGGTGCTGCCACCGACGGACAAAACCCACCTGCCGGCGATCTTCAGCGCAAGCGCCAAAGACTCTGCCGTGCTGGCGCTGCCCGGCGTCGAATCCGGCATGAGCCGCCTGCTGCACCCGCAGGAAGGCTATGCGGTGTCCGTAGGCGCCGAGATTTCTGGCATGGTCCATCTGGCCAACGGCGTGCTGCTCTTGGCCGCCGGCAGTGACATCGTGCTGCCTGCCGCGCCGAAGGAGAAAACCTTCGACAAGAAAGGCGTGCCCGTCGTCGGGCTGCAGCCCGTGGCCCGTCTGCCGCTGGAGAAAATCGACGTGCTTGCCAGCGCCGGCAATACCGTCTACTGCGCCGGGCGCGATCCGCGCAGCGGCCGCTACGCCGTGTATGTGCTGCGCAGCGTCAAGGGCGCCGGCCTCCTCGACCTGGAACGGGCCTACGAGTCGAACGAGGCCGTCAGCGCCGTCACCGGCGACGAGGAGGCACTCTATGTCGCCAGGGGGCGCAAGGTCGTCAAGATATCCCTGAAGGGCGGCGGCGAGACGCCTTATTACGCCCACCCCTCGGCTACGGTGAGCGGCCTCGCCCTCACGCCTGCCGGGCTGCTGGCCAGCACCGACAGGGAAATCGTGCTGGCGGGGCGCAACGGCGCGCTGGAAATCATGCGCTCCTCTGGACACCGCATGGCGCTGCATGGCGACACCCTCTACGCGTTCTTCCCCCGCAGCCTGGGCGTGCTCGCCCTCGACAGGGTCTCGGATCTTGGCCGCTTCAACCTGGCCGTGCGTCCGGCAGCGCCCGACGAAATGACTTCTCCTCTCGCCGTCGCCGGCGTCCGTTTCTTCGAAAGCGCGGGCCTCGACAATGCCGCCGGCTTCACCGACAGCTTCAACCGCAAGGACGTGCGGCGCATCGTGGCGCAGATCGAGTTCGCCAAACCTGCCGCCAAAAGCAACCGCGTCCATGCCGTCACCGTCTCCTGGTTCGAACCGACGGGCGGCCAGCTCGCGAGCACCGTCCACCAGGTGGCGGCGCAAGCCGGCAAGCCGCTGCTTGCCGCCATCGGCGGCGAAGACGGCGGCGGTTATTCAGCGCCACATCAGCTCAGCAGGGACGGCCCCGTCTGGGCCTTCGGCAAGGACAAGCTCGGCACGCGCTACCCCGGACGCTACCGCATGCGGCTGCACGTGGACGGCGTGCCGGCGGGCGAATGGCCGTTCGTCCTTGCCGGGCAGCCCGAGCCCTGGGAGGCCATCGCCTACGACGACCTCGCTGCCCTCAAAACCCTGCTCGACCAGGGGCTGAGCCCGAATTACAAAAACGACCAGGGCACGCCGCTGCTCCACAGCGCCTTCGTGTTCGGCTCCGCCGGCGCGGTGAAAATGCTGCTCGAGCGCGGCGCCAATCCCAACGAGACCGACAAGGAAGGCCGTCCGCCGCTCGCCAGCATGATGGCCAACGACTGGCAAGCCAAGGCCGAACTGCTCGTGCGCAACGGTGCGAACGTGAACGCCGCCTCGTCTGCGGGTAGGCCGCCCCTGGTGGACAGTTTTAGTCACTCGGCGGACAAGCTCGCCTTCCTGATCAGGAACGGAGCCCGCATCCAGTATGAAACCAAGTACGGCAAGCGTTCGCTGCTGGGCGAATTGGGCCGCAGCAATTGCACAGAAGAACTGGTGTCGCTGCTTGTGCAGCACGGCGCAAACCTGAACGAGATTTTCGAGTCGTACCCATATGCCAGCCCGCTCGGCAATGCCATCTCGCGCGCGGACGAAAAATGCGTGGAACTGCTGCTGAAAAAGGGCGCCTCCACCGCCATCGTCCAGAAGGAAAAAATTCACCCGCCGCGTTCTGCGCTCTGGCTGGCACTGACGACGCTTGCCGGCCGCACCGACCCCAAGGACAAGGCCGTGCTGCGGCGCATCGTGCGTCTGCTCCAGCAAAACGGCGCCACCCTGAGGCCGGGAAAGAAAATTTCCACCTCCGCGCTGCTCTACATCTCGAGTAGCGACGATTACAATCGCTGGGCGGATGAGCGCTCGTCCATCAATTCAGGTGAAGGTCGGATGATGTTCCGCGGCGAGGGACCGGCTTTCTTCGACCCCATGGACATGGCAAAGACCCTCGAACAGGATGACGCCGCGCTCGAGGAAGCCAGCCTTTCCTCTGACCTGGCGATCCGCAGGCTGGCGCTCGGCACCCATCTGAACCGGGTGCGCGAGCTGACGGGGCTGGCCAAGAACGAATCCGACCTGCGCTTCACCGTGCACACGCACTGCGAAGAAGCGTTCAAGCTCGCCGAGGCCGACTATCGGCCCCTGCAGGCGGACCTGGTCGCGGACATCCCCCCGGGCGGCCAGGGCAGGCCGCAGTTGGGCATCAAGCTCCTGAAGCGGCCCTCTGGCGGCGCCTATGTGCAGGGCGTGCTGCCTGGCAGCCCGGCGGCAAGTGCCGGGCTGAAGGCCGGCGACATCATCCTCGCCCTCGATACCCAGAAAATGAAAGACGATGCGGAGATCGTCGCCGCGGCGGCAAGGCTCACCCCCGGCATGCCGGTGCGGGCGACCCTCCTGCGCGACGACCCCATGCAACTGCCCGACCTGCAGTTGAGCTGCGGCCTGGTGGAGAGGGAAGTCAGGGACCTCCGGGGCTTTGCCGAAATGAACCTGTCGCGCTGGCTGGCCGCGCACCCCGAGGCGGCCGCCGCCGGAGAGGTGCGCAAGCGGCTTGCCGAACTGGCCGCCGGCGGGCGCAGGTAATGGGGCGGCCTGGGCCAAACCGGGACAGGCTTGTGGGCAGGATTGCCGGGCAGGTCCGAAGCGAGCTCAAACAGCTGCCCTTGATGCTCGGCAAGCTGCTGGGCGGCGGCGCCGCTGCGCTGGGTTCCCTGGTTGCGGTCCTTGACCTGACGCGAAGGACCGATGCGGGCGCTGGCAACATCGTGCCGCCGCTTCTCTTCGCCGCGGCCGGGGTTGCCGCGTTTATCCTCTGCGACCGCGCACTGGCCAGGCGCGCCGCCCCTGTCACGCAGAAAGATCAGCCCGCCGATCACGGGCGCATGAACCTGCTGGCATGGGGCCTGCTGCTGCTCCTGGCCGCGGTTTTTCTGGCTGCAGTCGAGCTGCTCTTTCGCTGATGCGGGGAGAAAACGCACCCCCGCTCCAGCGCACCGGCGCGCGCGGGCTCTGGGGGTGAGGAATGAACCGCCAGCCCGGATATTTCCCGGGCCGGTCTGGTAAAGGCCTAGGCAGACGTCGACACACGGGTGACGCCTGCAGTCAGCACAAAGCGCATGGCGTCTTCCATGCTCATGTTGAGCGGTTGCACGAGCGCGCGCGGCACCAATACCGCGTAGCCGCCGATCATGTAGCTCATGGGCAGGTAGACCATGACACTGTCGTCGCCCTGGAAGTCCGCCGGCAGCTGTTCGTCCGCCTGGGTGATGAAGCCGATCAGGCGTATGCCGGTGTCCCCCATGATTACCGAGACAACCTGCTCGAAATCCTTCTTCCGCGCGGGCGAGAAGTAATCCATGAAGTCACGGAATGCGGCATAGATCGACTTCACAAGCGGCAAGCGATAGAAGATGCGCTCGCTCCTGGCAAAAAGCTGCTTGATCGGCCGGGTATGCATCAGCATGCCGACGATGAACATGGCCAGCAGCGCCGCCGCGACACCCATGCCGGGGAAATAGACCTCCTGCGGAATCAGGTTGCCCAGCAGGGTTTCTGCGGACACCGCCAGCCAGTAGAGCAGGTAAAGCGTGAGTATCACCGGCAGCATGGTGATGAGGCCGGTAAGAATGTATTTGCCGATGTTCTTCATCATGTGGCTTTTCCTCGCGAGGACAGATGCGCCCCAATCCGGAAGCATGGCCGGGTTGGCGGGAGTGTTGGAAAAGGCGGCCGCACTAGGCCAAGGGGGGTGCCGCGCTTTCGAGGTCACGAACGAGCTCGCGCAAATCCAGAGACTGAAGCGCCCCGACTGCAGCTTCCCAGCGTCCTGATTCGCAGAGCCCCTGAATCCCTGCATCCTCATAGGCTGCGACAGCGGCCTGCAAGCAGGCTGCGCGCACGGATTCGGCGAGTTGATTGGCATTCATGGCAAGAAGGGATGTCTTTGAATTCCTAAGGGATGATGAATGCGTGGATTCATGGCCGCTCATTATGTTCGCGCTGCAGACTGATGCGCAACCTTATCCATCCAGGCCTTGCCAGACTGATGTCAGCCAGGCCTGGCCCGACACATGGCATCGTCGATTTCATCGCCAAATCGCTTGATCTGCGCCTGTCCGATTTCGCCGTCCAGAGTGAAATCCGCGAGCGGCCTGCCGAAGGCCTTGCGCGACAGCCAGCGGAACAGGCCGCGCATTTCATTGAAGAAGAAATACTCGTGATGGTCGCTGGAAATTGCGAGGCGCCCCACCGGGACCGATCCCCTTGATCGCAGGCACGCTTCCAGCGGTTCGAACAGCATTTCGATCTCGAAGACCTCGAGCGGCGGGCCGCAGAATGTGGCGAAGCTTGCCATGCGCCTGCCTTGCAGGCCGCGCACGGTATCGAGCCAGCGCGCCACCGGGTAGGAAGGATAAAGCCATTTGGGGGTGCCGACCAGCACCAGGTCGAACCCGGACACGTCAGGGTTAACGAGCGGCCGGATTGCCTGCTGCGGCTGATAATAGTGGCGATGCCAGAAGCGGCGGAAGCGGCTGCTCGCCAGATAGAGCGGAAGCACGGGCAATAGCGGCAGCAGGGGAATGGGCAACAGCCATTTGCCCCATTCGCGTTCGGCACAAATAGCCTCGGTCACGACCTCGTGCCCGCGCTGGCGCAGCTCTTCTGCCAGCACATTCGCCAGGCGCGCGGTATGCCCGCTGCGTGAGTAATGAACGATCAGGGTGCGCGGCAAGATCAGCCAGCAAACGCGCCGCTACTCAGCACGCAGGATTGCCAGCCCGGAAAAGCTTACCCCCGGACCAGAATCGCGCCGGGCGGGACATGGCGACGAAGTTCCCCGCACTCGCCGGGCGGAGGTTGCTGGCCCGCCGGACGGTCAGGGTACCAGATACGGCATTTACCGGGAGGCGGCATATGCCCCGGAGGAATGGAGACTCTCTGGTGAAAGTAAGGTCCGCCGTCAGTATCGATGACGACAAGGCCTTCTGTGGCACAACCGGCCAGCATAAGGCTGCCAGCCATTGCCAATATCGCAGCCACGCTCAAGCGCTTGTTGCGCGAAATCTGCTTCGTCGCATATTGTCTGACCATCAATGCTCTCCTCACGTTGGTTCATGCTATTCCACGTAAAGCATAGCCCAATTTTTCGGCACTAAGGCAAAGCCGACAACTTAAAACTGCCGGCACGCAGCTAGGGCCTGTTAACGCTAATTCAGTGCAGTGGCCAGCAGGCGGCGGTAGCGCGAAACCAGTTCGCCCTGCCCGCCCAGCAGGTTGAACACGTCGAGCAGGGTCTTGCGGCCGATGTCGTCCTGGAAGCTGCGATCGCGACGCACGATTTCCAGCAGCTGGTCCATTCCCTCCTCGTAGCGCCCGGAGGCGACCATCAGGTTGGCGAGCTTGAGGCGGGCATCATGGTTGTTGGCATCCGCCTCGATGGCTGCGGTGAGCGTACCTTCGTTCTCGCCGCCGGCGCTCATTTCGGCGAGCCTGATCTGTGCCGTTAATTGCACGGTACGCGCATCCTTCGCCACCTCGTCGTTACGCAGGCTGGACAGCAGGCGGCGCGCTTCTTCGAGGTCGCCTTGCGCGAACATGATTTCGGCGGCATCCACGCGCACCCATTCGTTGCCGGCGTCGAGCTGGGAGGCCTGGGCCAGCAATTGCAGGGCGCCGGCATCGTCGCCAGCGCCGCGCCTCATCTGGGCTTGCTGCCGCAGCTCTTCGGCCGGACTGGGCATGATTTTCCCCAGCCATTCGCGTACGGCACTCTCGGGCAGCGCGCCGGAAAACTCGTCGACGATCTTGCCGTTGACCACGGCCTTCACGTCCGGAATGCCGCGTACGCCGAACTGCGCCGACAGTTCCTGGTTCTCGTCGGCATTGACCTTGGCGAGCACGAACTTGCCGCCGTATTCGGCCGCGAGTTTTTCCAGGATGGGCTTGAGCGTCTTGCAGGGGCCGCACCACGGCGCCCAGAAATCCACCACTACCGGCTGCTGGAATGAGGCCTGGATGACTTCCTGCTCGAAGTCGGCTAGGCCGACGTCTTTGTCGAATGCGGACATGACTTGTTTTCTGCTCCAAAAAATCTGAACAAGGAGGACATGAGGACAAGAGGAAAAACAACAAGGTTTACTCCTGTCCTCATGTCCTCCTTGTGAGGAATCAGCAGTACCGTTCCTGCACCAGCACCCATGGCGCCACCACCACGCTCCACAGCGCCGGATCGCGCGCCAGCCAGTCGCTCGCCTCTTCATCGCTGACCTTGCCCAGCTGGCCGGCCTGCATCCAGCGGCCGACAGCGGCACCGTCATCCTGCGCCATGGCCACAGCTACTTCGATGAGATCGAGCTCGCTCGCCACGCGAACCACGACGCCGCGCGCGTGATGGCGCTGCATTTCCGCCCAGCTCATCTTGGCGGTTTCGCCGTTGAGCTTGGCGCGGAGGATTTCGGTAGGTTCAGTCATCGCGAATCGCTAATTACAAGAAATCTACACAGAGGTAACAGAGGCAGCAGAGGAAACCAAAAAACCAATAATCGGGGCATTCCTCTGTTCCCTCTGCTTCCTCTGTGTCAAAGGCTTTTGCGCCTTTTATATCCGCTTCGCCAGTTCCTCAGCCTTGCCTGTATAGCTTCCGGGTGTCATGTCTTTCAAGCGCGTTTTTTCCACCTCGGGAATGGCCAAACCGTCGATGAAGGCGTGCAGGGTCTCGCGGTTGATGCCGCCCTTGCCGCGCGTGAGGTCCTTCAACTGCTCGTAGGGATTGGGCACGCCGTAGCGGCGCATCACGGTCTGGATGGGTTCGGCCAGCACTTCCCAGTTGGCGTCGAGGTCGGCGGCGAGCGTGGCGGGATTGGCTTCCAGCTTGTTGAGGCCGCGCAGGCAGGATTCATATCCCAACAGCGTATAGCCCAGGCCCACACCCATGTTGCGCAGCACGGTGGAGTCGGTGAGGTCGCGCTGCCAGCGCGAGATCGGCAGCTTCTGCGCCATGTGCGTGAGCACGGCATTGGCCATGCCGAAGTTGCCTTCGGCGTTTTCGAAGTCGATGGGGTTGACCTTGTGCGGCATGGTGGAGGAACCCACCTCGCCCGCCTTCACTTTCTGCTTGAAGTAGCCCACCGAGATGTAGCCCCACACGTCGCGGCACAGGTCGGTGAGAATGGTGTTGGCACGCACGTGCGCGTCGAACAACTCCGCCATGTAGTCGTGCGGTTCGATCTGGATGGTGTAGGGATTGAAGCCGAGGCCGAGGCCGGTGACGAACTTCTCGGCGAAGGCTTCCCAGTCCACGTCTGGATAGGCAGAGAGGTGGGCGTTGTAGTTGCCGACCGCGCCGTTGATCTTGCCGAGATATTCGACCTCGGCCAGCTGCACGCGCGCGCGCCGCAGGCGATAGGCGACGTTGGCCATTTCCTTGCCTACCGTGGTGGGGCTGGCAGGCTGGCCGTGGGTGCGTGAAAGCATGGGCAGCGCGGCGAGGTCGTGCGCCATGGCATGCAGCTTGTCGATGATGGCGGTCAGCCCCGTTGCGAGCAGGGCTTCCTGCGCGCCTTTCAGCATCAGGGCGTGCGACAGGTTGTTGATGTCTTCGGAAGTGCAGGCGAAGTGCAGGAACTCGCTCACCGCGTGGATTTCATCGTTGTGCTTGCAGCGTTCCTTGAGGAAATACTCCACCGCCTTGACGTCGTGGTTGGTGGTGGATTCGATCTCCTTGACCCTGAGCGCGTCGTCTTCGGAAAAGGTTTCCACGATGCCGTCGAGGAAGGCGATGGCCGCGGCGGAGAATTCCGGCACTTCGGCGATATTGGAGTTGGCGGCCAGCGCCTTCAGCCATTCCACTTCCACGAGCACGCGGTGCCTGATCAGGCCGAATTCACTGAAATAACGGCGCAGGGCGGAAATCTTGCGGCCGTAGCGGCCGTCGAGCGGGGAAAGCGCGGTGAGGGCGGAGAGTTCCATGCGGTTCTCGGGGTAATGGCGAAAACCGCTATTTTACCGGAGATGCCGCACTTGGATGGGCGGCCAGGAAAGGCCTGAAAAGGTGAGCGAGGTGGATGCAGTGCAAGGCGCACAGCGCGCAGCGACCGAGACATACCTTTTAGGTAGGCGAGGGAGCGAGCACTGTGCAACGCTGCAATGCGCCGCCGCAGCCACCTTTGCAGACCTTTCCTAGACGGGACGGCGCTCGCGGAACGCCTGCGCGATGGTGCCCAGGTCGACATACTCCAGTTCGCCGCCCAGCGGCACGCCGCGCGCCAGGCGCGAAACCCTCAGCCCCTTCTCGCGCAGGCGCTCGCCCAGCATGTGCGCGGTGGCTTCGCCCTCGGGGGTGAAGTTGGTGGCCAGCACGACTTCCTCCACCACGCCGTCGAGCGCGCGGCTGATGAGCTTGTCCAGGCTAATTTCGCGCGGGCCAATGCCGTCGAGCGGACTAAGCCTGCCCATCAGCACGAAATACAGGCCGTTGTAGCTTTGCGTGGACTCCAGGGTATTGAGGTCGGCGGGCATTTCCACCACCGCCAGCAGCCGTTTGTCGCGGCGCGGGTTGGCGCAGGTGGGGCAGGTTTCAGATTCGGAAAAATTGTTGCACAGGCGGCAATGCTGCAGGCTCGTCAGCGCGTGGCCCAGGGTGGCGGCGAGCTTTTCAGCACCGGCGCGATCGCGCTGCAAAAGATGGTAGGCCATGCGCGCCGCCGACTTGGGCCCCACGCCCGGCAGGGCGCGCAGCGCGTCGATCAGGGCGGCGAGCGCACCGGGCTGCTTGTCGCTCATTTACTTGTCCTTAAAACCACCTCAAGCCACAGCGGGCAAAGAGCACCAAACAAGGAGGACAAGAGGACAGGAGTAAACCTGGTTTTTCCTCTTGTCCTCATGTCCTCTTTGTAAAAGAACTTTGTGTTCTCTGCGAGTGAATGCTTTTTCAAGCCTGTTGGGGCAGCGGGCCGGGGCTCAGAACGGCATCTTCATGCCGGGGGGCAGCGGCATGCCCTGGGTCACCGCACCCATTTTTTCCTGGGTGGTGGCTTCGGCCTTGCGCACCGCGTCGTTCATCGCAGCGGCGATGAGGTCTTCCAGCATTTCCTTGTCGTCCATGGCGCCGGGATCGATCTGCACGCGGCGCACATCGTTGCGGCAGGTCATGGTGACCTTGACCATGCCGGCGCCGGACACGCCTTCCACTTCCAGTTCGGCCAGCTGCTCCTGGGCTTTCTGCATGTTCTGCTGCATCAGCTGAACCTGCTTCATCATGTTGCCGATTCCGCCTTTCATCATTGCGATTCTCCTAGAGGTTGTATGGATGTCGGATCGATCCGCGCATCGAACTGTTCCACCAGATCCCGGATGAAGGGATCGGTCTCGATGGCCGCCACGGCTTCCGCCTGCTTTTCGGCCCTGGCGCGGGCGCGAACTTCGACCGGGCTTTGCCCGGAGACGGCACCGACTTCGAATTTGACTTTCAGCTGCGCGCCGAATTTCTGCCTCAGCGCGGCTTCCAACTTTTCCTGGTAAATCTTGTCGAGCAGGTGCTTGTGCGTCTCAGCGAGTCCCAGGCACATCGCACTGCCGTCGAAGGACTTGAGTTCGCACTGGTCGGCCAGCATGCGCGCCATGCCGCCGAGCTTGAGGTCGGCGACGATGGATGGCCAATCCTGGCCGGATTGAGCCTGCGCCGGCACTGCCGGCTGCGATGCGAGCGGGCTCGGCTGTTCCGGGCTCGGCGGCACAGGGCTCGGTTCGGCCACTTGCAGCGCCTGCGGTTGCTCGGCCATGGCTTGCGCAATCTGCGCCTTGGGCACCGCAAGCGCCGCCGGCCTGGCGGCAGCAACCGGCTGGCGTGCCACGTCCGCAGCCGGGGCAAACGCCAGCATGCGCAGCAGCGTCATGCTGAAGCCTGAAAGCTCATCCGGCGCGAAAGGCAGGTCGCGGCGGCCGTTCAGGGCAATCTGGTAATACAGCTGCACGCTCTCGGCGTCGATTTTCTGCGCGAATCCCTGCACGCGCGCGGCATCCTGCTCTTCGGCTGGGATTGCGTTGGGCGCGGCCTGCGCCAGGGCGATCTGGGTCAGCAGGCTGCCCAAGTCCTGCAGCGCCGCGCTCAATGACAGGCCGCGTTCGGCGAGCAGGCGCGGCTGCGCCAGCAGCGCATCGGCATCCTGCCGGCTCAAGGCATCGAGAATGTCGAACAGGTATTCCTGCCCCACGGTGCCGAGCATGGCCTCGACCGCAGCGGCCTCGAGCTTGCCGCTGCCGTGGGCGATGGCCTGGTCGGTAAGCGAGAGCGCATCGCGCATGCTGCCATTGGCGGCGCGCGAAAGCAGCTTGAGCGCGGCGGCATCGGCAGCGATGCCCTCCTCGCCCAGAACATGTGACAAGCGCTGCGTAACTTGAACCGGTGTCATCGGCTTGAGGTTGAACTGCAGGCAGCGCGAAAGCACGGTGACCGGAATCTTCTGCGGGTCGGTGGTGGCGAGAATGAACTTCACATGCTCGGGCGGCTCTTCCAGCGTCTTCAGCATGGAGTTGAAGGCCGGCTTCGACAGCATGTGCACTTCGTCGATGATGTAGACCTTGTAGCGGCCGACGGTGGGCGCGTACTGCGCGTTGTCGAGCACCTCGCGCATGTTGTCGACGCCGGTGTTCGACGCCGCATCCAGTTCCAAGAGGTCGACGAAACGGCCGGCGTCGATCTGTTTGCAGGCGCTGCATTCGCCGCAGGGTTCGGGGGTGACGCCGGTTTCGCAGTTGAGGCACTTGGCCAGGATGCGCGCCAGCGTGGTCTTGCCGACGCCGCGCGTGCCGGTGAAAAGGTATGCGTGATGCAGCCGGCCCTGGGTCAGGGCGTTCGACAGCGCCTGCACCACGTGCTCCTGCCCGGTGAGATCGGCAAAGCGCCGCGGCCGCCATTTGCGCGCCAGCGCCACCGAGGCTTGATTCTTGCCGGGTTGGGAGGATTCGCCGAACAGGTCGCTCATGGAATGGTGAAGCGTGAGGCGTGAGACGTGAGGCGCAGGTTAAGGGGGATACTCACAGCCATCTTCACACCTGACTCCTTACGCCTGACGAAATTCAAAGTGGCGAGCCTTGACCCCGGCACTGGTAACAATCCGCTGTGGCTGCTTCCTTCCGGACCTGACCAGATTCACGGGGCTGCCATGCGGGGAGGCCCGCCGTGGGTATTTTACCGCTTATTGATCGGAAAAAAACGATCTTGGCGGCGCCGGGCATGCAAGGCTGTCATCAATGGCGGCAGACATTTCGCCCTGCGGGGAAATTCGATTTATGCAAACCCCATGCGCAAGAAAGGTGCGAGGCCAAAGGACAAGCGCGAAAGGTGTCAGCCTGTGTTTTTTGCGCATTGACTGCCGAACAAGGCATTGTTGCGCGCCATCGGCAAAGTCATTGTCGATGGCGCCGCTACCGCATTGCTTGTGGAAGCGGCCTGCCGGCCAGCCTATACTGCCCCAATGAAGCGGCGAATGACAGAACAGTCCCTGCTGGCGGCCATCGACCGCCTGTTGCTGCGCGTGCCGCCATTCATCATCGTTGTCCTCACCGCGCTGATGGCGCTCGGAGTGTCAGGCACCGTCTACTGGCTGGAGTACCGTTCGGAGGAGGCGCGCCTGGTCGCCGAATTCAAGCGCGCGGCGCAGGAGCGCATGTCGGCGCTGCGCTGGGAAGCGCGGCACCACCAGGAGATCGTGCAGTCGCTGGCGGCCTTGTATAACGCCAGCCATGAGGTGTCCGCTGCGGAATTCGATCGCTTCACCCTACAATTGCAGGCTTTCGACCCCGACATCCAGGCCTTCGAGTGGATTCAGCGGGTAGGCCGTACCGGGCGCGCTGACTTTGAGCGCGAGGCCGGCCGGCGTCATCCCGGTTTTCGCATCAGTGAACGAGGCCCGGAGGGGAAAATGGTTCGCGCTGCCGGGCGAGAGGAACACTTTCCCGTCACCCTCGTGCAGCCGCAGGCGGAAAATGACGCTGCCATCGGTTTCGATCTGGCCTCCGAGCCAGTGCGGCGAGCGGCACTGGAGCAGGCCCGCGACAGCGGCGCGGCGACCGCCGGCGGCCCGATCCATCTGGTGCAGGAGGCGACGGACCAGTGGGGCTATCTGCTGTTCGTGCCGGTCTATGCCGGCGGCGAAGTTCCCGCCAGCGTGGCAGAACGCCGCGCGCGCCTGCGCGGCTTCGCCCTCGGCGTGCTGCGCATCGGCAATACGGTGGAACATGCGCTGAGTTCGCTGCGCCCGCGCGGCATCGACCTGTGGCTGTTCGACGTGGACAGTTCAGGCGAGTCCCGCCTCGTTTACCAGCGCCGCTCGTCATTGCTGCCGCGCCCAGTCGCGCCGCGGCCGATGCCCGACGCCGGCCTCAAGCTCGAGGAGAATATGGAAGTGGCGGGACACACCTGGCGTCTGGTTTTGGCGCCGGCGCCGGGCTTCTACCAACACGGCAATCACTACGCTGCCTGGGGTCTGCTGATCGCCGGCCTGCTCACCGCCTTTTTCGTCGCCGTCTATCTTTATTCCCTGCAGCGCCAGTTCGCCGCGCTAAAACGCAGCGAAGTCGGGCTGCGGCTGCGGCACCGCGCCATCGAGGCCAGCCGCAACGGCGTGCTCATCACCGATGCCCGCGTGCCCGGGAATCCCATCATCTACGTCAATCCCGCCTTCGAGCGGATCACCGGCTACCGCGCCGCCGAGGCGGTGGGCCAGAGCCCCGCCTTCCTCTATGGGGCTGACCGCGAGCAGCCGGAGCTGGAGAAGATCCGCCAGGCGCTCGCCCATCATCAGGCCGACAGCGCCCTGCTGCGCAACTACCGCAAGGACGGCAGCCTGTTCTGGAACGAACTGCACATCGCGCCGGTGCATGACGAGGCGGGCGTGCTCACTCATTTCGTGGGCATCCTCAACGACGTCACCGCCTACAAGCGCTACGAGGAGCAGCTCGAATACCAGGCGCATCACGACGAGCTCACCGGCCTGCCGAACCGCAACCTGATGCGGGACCGTCTCGACCAGGCCCTGATTCATGCGCGCCGCTACGAGCGCATGCTGGCCGTGGTCTTCGTCGACATCGACCAGTTCAAGGTGATCAACGACAGCCTCGGCCATTCCGCCGGCGATCACGTGCTCAGGCAGTTTGCGGGGCGCCTGAAGCGGCTGGCACGCCAGGGCGACACGGTGGCGCGCTACGGCGGCGACGAGTTCATCCTGATCCTGGTGGATCTTGCCAGCGCGGACGATCTGCCGCACATCGCCGCGCGCCTGCTGGAAGAGGCCGCGCATCCCATCGACTACGGCGAGCGCAGCCTCACCCTCACCATCAGCGCCGGCATCAGCCTGTATCCGCGCGACGGCGACAATGGCGAGACCCTGCTCAAGAACGCCGACGCCGCCATGTACCGCGCCAAGGAACTGGGGCGCAACACTTTCCACTTCTTCACCGAGGAGCTGAACGCGCGGGTGATGGAGCGGCTCACTCTGGAGGGCGATCTGCGCCGCGCCCTGGAACGCAATGAATTGCGCCTGCATTACCAGCCGCAGGTGAGTCTTGCCAGCGGGCGCATCACCGGCTTCGAGGCCCTGCTGCGCTGGCAGCATCCGCAGCAGGGCCTGGTGGCGCCGGGGCGCTTCATCGCCCTGGCCGAGGAGACCGGGCTCATCGTGCCCATCGGCGCCTGGGTGCTGCAAACCGCCTGCGAGCAGTTCCGCGCCTGGCAGCGGGCCGGACTGGCGCCCGAACTCATGTCGGTGAACGTCTCCGCGCGCCAGTTCCGCGAGACCTCCTTCCGCGCCGCCATCGCCGGCGTGCTGGAGCGCAGCGGCATCGGGCCAGAGTGCCTGGAAATCGAAATCACCGAAAGCACCATCATGCTCGACCCCAGGGGGGCACGCGAGCTGTTGACCGAACTGCGCGCGCTGGGCGTGAAAGTTGCGCTGGACGATTTCGGCACCGGTTATTCCAGCTTCAGCCAGCTGAAGCATTTTCCCTTCAGCCGCATCAAGATCGACCAGTCCTTCGTCGAAGGCGTGGCCGAGAAGCCGGAGGATGCCGCCATCGTGCGCACCATCATCGCCATGGCCCAGGGCCTGGGCCTCAACGTCATCGCCGAAGGGGTGGAGACCGCGGCGCAGCTGGCCTTCCTGCGCCGCCACGGCTGCAACTGCATGCAGGGCTACCTGTTCAGCAAGCCCCTGCCGGCGGATCAGGCCGAAGCGCTGCTGCGCAGCGGCCGCCGCCTGCAACTGCAAGAATAAGCCGGGCGCTGCGGCAGATCGCGGCAAGGCGCCGCTCCCACAGGGGGCGGGGTTGTGGGAGGCCCGCCCTCGGGCCGATGGGTTTGGTGATCGATTTTTCGGATTTACTGATCGTCGAGGGGTTCCTTCAACCGGCGGTTCCTCACCGCGCCGGCCAGCTCGCGCAACAGCGGCACGGTGTCGTCCCAGCCGATGCAGGCGTCGGTGATGGACATGCCGTATTCCAGCGGCTTGCCTGGGCACTGGTCCTGGCGCCCGGCCTTGAGGTGGGACTCGATCATGACGCCCATGATGCGCTGCTCGCCGCCGGCGATCTGCTTTGCCACATCGCGACCGACCGCGATCTGCTTTTCGTACTGCTTGCTGGAGTTGGCGTGCGAGAGGTCGACCATCACCTCCTGGCGCAGCCCGGCGGCCGCCAGTTCCCTGCACGCTGCCTCCACGCTGGCGGCGTCGTAGTTGGGCTGCTTGCCGCCGCGCAGGATGACGTGGCAGTCCTCGTTGCCGGCGGTCTTGAACACGGCGACATGGCCGGACTTGGTGACGGAAATGAAATGGTGGCGCGCGGCCGCGGCCTTGATCGCGTCCACGGCGATGCGGATGTTGCCGTCGGTGCCGTTCTTGAAGCCGATCGGACAGGAGGTGCCGGAAGCCAATTGGCGGTGCGACTGCGATTCCGTGGTGCGCGCGCCGATCGCGCCCCAGGCCACGAGGTCGGCGATGTACTGCGGCGACACCAGGTCGAGGAACTCGGTCGCGGCCGGCAGGCCGAGTTCGTTGATGTCGAGCAGGATCTTGCGCGCCAGATGCAGGCCGGCGTTGATGTCGAAGCTCTCGTTCAGGTGCGGGTCGTTGATCAGCCCCTTCCAGCCCACCGTGGTGCGCGGCTTCTCGAAATACACGCGCATGACGATAATGAGCTCGTGCTGCAGTTCGTCGGCGATGTCCTTCAGCCAGGCCGCGTATTCCAGCGCCGCCTTGGGATCGTGGATGGAACAGGGGCCGACGATGACCACCAGGCGATCGTCGGCGCCGCGCAGCACGTCATGGATCTGGTTGCGCGCGCGGTAGACGGTTTCCGTCACACCGTCGCTGGCCGGCAGGTCGGCCATGAGCTGCATCGGCGTAACGAGTTCGCCTACCTGTTCGATGCGGGTGTCGTCGGTTCTGTAATGCGTCATCTCGGTGTCCTTGTTCTCGCCCCATAATAAAAAACCGCCAGGGGCGCTGGCGGTCTTTCGGGGATGTTTGCGAAGCTTAGGTCATTCCCTCCCGGCCGCCGATGGCGTGGGATAAAAGAAATAAAAAAAGCCGGCAAACAGTCTGTTCATGTCATGAATGCTATCAGACGGGGATTTTCGCGACAAGTTTGCCGTCAAGGAAAACCAGAAATGCGGTAGTTGGGCATGATGGGGAGGCGCGGATGCACAAGCCTTAATCGATGGTTGCGTCAGGCGGGCGGCGGCAGGCCTTCTTCGCCAAGGGCGGCCCGCTGCGTTTCGATTTGGCCGCGTACGCAGGTGAAGGGAGGCCGCTTCCGCGCACAGGCCCCGGCATCATCGACTCGGCATGGTCACGGATCAGGCGCCGGCCAGCTGTGCGCCGCCCTGGCGCTTGGCGACATAGAGCGCCTCATCCGCCGCACGCAGCAGATTCTCCGGGGTTGCCATGCCGTTCCCGGCTTCGGCGATACCGATGCTGAGCGCGCCGTTCCAGCATTCCGTGCCGTCCTCGTCGCAGAATGGAGCACGCGCGGCGAGGATCTTCCGCGCGACTTGTGCCGCGCCTTCGCGCGGGCTGCGCGGGCAGATGACGAGGAACTCGTCACCGCCAAGCCGGCACACGATGTCGCTGGTGCGCACGGCGTCCTGCAGCCGCGTAGCCAGTGCGCGCAGCAGCGCGTCGCCCGTCGCGTGGCCGAAGGTGTCGTTGACCGGCTTGAAACGGTCGGCATCGAGCATCAGCACCGAGAGCGGCGTGCCCTCGCGGCGCGCCTCCGTCCACAATTCTTCGAGGGCGGAAATCGCGAAGCGGCGGTTGGGCAGGCCGGTGAGATCATCGCGGATGGCGACGATCTGCAGATGGCGGTTGGCACGCTCGAGTTCGGCCGTGCGCTGCCGCACCCGCTCGTCCAGCTCGCGGTTGAGCGCCCGCAGCGCGCGGTTGCGTTCGGAGAGGGCCTCGAACAGGCCGCTCACCGCGGCGAGCAGCGGTTCTGTCCCGGCTGCGGCATGACGGACATCGGTTTCATAGGCCAGCCCCGGGGACTGACCATCCCGGATGGCGCGCACCTGCCGGGCCATGCTCTGGTCGGTGCCGAGGATGTGAAACGCGAGCCAGTACACCAGGTAGTCCAACAGGTTGCGGGCTCGTTCAGGCGAAACTTCGCGGGTGAATTCGCCCACTGCCGCGGCCTCGGCGGCAAAGGCGAGATGTGCGGTGCGGTGCGGTTCGATGTGCCGCGGGTCCAGCCCCGCCTGCACCATCATCGTTTCCTCGGCGGCGAAGTGGGTGCGGGCATACCCGAGCAGGGCATCCCGCGCTGCGAAAAAGGATTGGGGGTCGATCGTTTCGCTGGAAATGACGAGTTCGCCGAGGTCGTTGATCAGCTCCACCAGCCGCTGATGCTGGCGGTCGATCCCGGCCAGACCGGTGAGGAATTTTTCATTCCAGTTGAAAAGCGTGGACATGCGCCAAGTGCCGGTGTGGGAATGGGCAAATTATGCACCAGGCGCAGCGCTTGGGTAATGGCCCCGATTCGCCCGTCAGGAAACCGCTAAAGATTCTCATGGGCGCCATCGCAGAAAGGCGCATCCGCTGTCCACTTGCAGCCGCACAGCGACACGGTCTGCTTTTCCGCGATGGTGAATTCCTTGGGCTCGAAGCCCGTGCCTTCGTGCGAACCGTCGCAGAAGGGCTGGTTCCTGGAGCGGCCGCAGGCGCACCAGTAGTAGGTGCCCGGCTCCAGTTCCAGTTCGTAGGGGGCTTTTTGCGCGATGACGGGATCTTCCACGGTCTCTCCTGCTTGATTAATGGTCTGGATTCCGCGCCTGCGGCTTGAGGAAGGTGATCACGTTCGAGCCGGGTGCATTCTTGGTCGAGCAGCTGCCCTCGCCCACGCCGGCTTCGCGCTCGGCTTCGTTCAGCAGATTGATGACATCCACGTAGAACTTGTCCTTGACCATCATCAGTGCGGTAAGCCCGCCGTCGTTGCGTGCCAGCACATCGGCGCCGCCTGTGAGCAGGGCCTGGCAGACGCCGGCTTCGCCGTAGCCCGCGGCCAGCATCAGCGGGCGGATGCCATAGGTAATCTTGACGTTGGGGTCGGCGCCGGCGGCGATCAGGCGCGTAACGATCTCCGGAAAACCGCGATCCATGTCGGCGTTGAAACAGGCCTTCATCAGCGCGGTCCAGCCCAGTTCATCCTTGGCGTCGACCTCGGCGCCGCCCGCGAGCAGGGTTTCCACCATTTCCAGGTTGCCGCTGTGCGCGGCATTCATCAGCACGGTAGTGCCATAGGCATCGCGTGCGTTGACGTCGGCGCCACTGGCGATCAGTTGGCTCGCGCTGGCGGCATTACCGGCCTTGACGGCATCGATCAGTTGTTCTGACATGAAATTCTCCTTGATAGAGGGCAACAACCCCAATTACCCGAGTATTTTAGTCAGGTATGAAAATCGGCGCAAGCCTTATGCCAAACCGATTCGGTTCTTCAGCAATTCCGGAGTGCGGCACGCCTGCCGCGCGGCACGTCGATTCCCCGCAATACGGCCATCCCCGCCAGGAAATAGGCGCCGGTGAGGAGCATGGCGAGGCGATGATTGCCGCCGCTGGCCCAGACGGCGGCGCCGTAGGTCATCGGGCCGAGGATGGAGGAAAGCTTCACCGCCAGACCCCACAGGCCGAAGAACTCGGCGCGGCGCGCAGCGGGGCTGAGATAGCCGATGAACGCGCGGCCCGCCGACTGGGAGGCCCCCAGGCACAGCCCTGCCACGTTCGCGGCCAGCCAGAAGAGTGCGGGCTCGACTGCGCCATAAGCCAGCGCCACCATGGCCAGCCAGCCCAGCAAGGTGGCGCCCACCGCACGCTTGTGACCGATGCGGTCTTGCACGTAGCCAAAGCCGAACGCGCCGATGGCGGCGGTGATGTTCACGACCAGAATCAACTGTATGGTCTGCCGCGTATCGAAGCCCATGGCCTGCTGAGCATAGATGGCGGCGAGCGCGATCACCGCCTGGATGCCGGCCTGATAGAACACGATGCAGATCAGGAAACGGAACAGGTCGCGATGCCGGCGGGCATGCGCCAGACTCTCCCCTACTCGCCGCATGGCATCGCGTGCGAATCCCGGGGTCGCCGGCTTGGGTTTGGCACGTTCCTCCAGAATCAGGAATGTCGGCAAGGCACTCAGTGCGAACAGCGCGGCGGTGATGAACAGCACGCCGGGCACGAAGTCCGCGGCGCTGCCGCCGCGCGCCTGGACGTAGTCGACATAGCCTAGCGCGGCCGCCAGCACCAGCAGCCCGCCGACATAGCCCAGGCCCCAGCCCCAGCCGGACACCTTGCCCAGCGTGCGCCCGCGTGCAAGTTCGGGCAGGAAGGCGGCAATCAGGTTTTCGCCGGTACCGAAGAAGAAATTGGACAGCGCGATAAGCACCATGGCCAGTGCCACCTGGCCAGGGGAGGCCCAGGCCAGCAGCACGGTGCCGAACACACAGCCGATGGTGGAAAGCAGCAGGAGCTTCTTCTTGGCGCCATGCCGGTCGGCATAGGCGCCGAGCAGCGGGCCGGTAAGCATGATGGCGGCGTAAGACACCGCCAAAGCCGCGCTCCAGGCGAAGCTCGCCCACGGCGCGTTGCCGGCGATCACCGCCACGAAAAAGGCATTGTAGACGGCGGTGATGACGACCGTGGTGTAGCCGGAGTTGGCGAAGTCGTACATCGCCCAGGCCCACACCTCGCGTTTCCTGACGCCGGGGTTGAGGGCGCCGGCCTTGTTCGTAGCCAATCGATTGTCCAGGGTTGCGAGAATCAAATCAAAAGGCAAAATTCAAAAAGCAAAATTCAAAATTGAAAACCAAAGCCAGCAAGGCGGTTTGCCTTTTGCCTTTTGCCTTTTGCCTTACGCCGTCCCCCCCACCGTCAAACCGTCGATCCTGAGCGTGGGCTGGCCTACGCCGACCGGCACGCTCTGGCCTTCCTTGCCGCAGGTGCCGACGCCGGAGTCGAGCCGCATGTCGTTGCCGATCATCCCGATGCGGGTAAGCGCGTCGGGGCCGTTGCCGATGAGGGTGGCGCCCTTCACCGGGCAGGTGACCTTGCCGTCCTCGATCAGGTAGGCCTCGGCGGTGGAGAACACGAACTTGCCGCTGGTAATGTCGACCTGGCCGCCGCCGAAATTGACCGCATACAGGCCGTTCTTTACCGAGCGGATGATTTCTTCCGGGTCCTTGTCGCCAGCGAGCATGCAGGTATTGGTCATGCGCGGCATGGGCAAGTGGGCGAAGGATTCGCGCCGTCCGTTGCCGGTGACCGGCACGCCCATGAGGCGCGCGTTGAGTGTGTCCTGCATGTAGCCGGTGAGGATGCCGTCCTCGATCAGCACCGTGCGCTGGGTGGGATTGCCCTCGTCATCGACGTTGAGCGAACCGCGGCGCAGCGGAATGGTACCGTCGTCGATGACGGTGACGCCTGGCGAGGCGACGCGTTCGCCGATGCGACCCGAGAAGGCGGAACTGCCCTTGCGGTTGAAATCGCCTTCGAGGCCGTGTCCCACCGCTTCGTGCAGCAGGATGCCGGGCCAGCCCGGACCGAGCACCACCGGCATCACGCCGGCCGGCGCGGGACGCGCAGCCAGATTGGTAACGGCCTGATGCACGGCCTGGCGCGCGTACTCTTCCAGCTTCTCATCGGTGAAGTATTCATAGCCGAAGCGTCCTCCGCCGCCGCCCGAGCCCTGTTCGCGGCGGCCGTTCTCCTCGGCGATCACCTGCAGAGACAGGCGCACCAGCGGGCGCACGTCGGCGGCCATGTGGCCATCCGAGCGCGCCACATAGATGACTTCGTATTCCGAAGCCAGGCTGGCGATGACCTGGATCACGCGCGGGTCGAGCTTGCGCGCGATGTTTTCGAATTTTTCCAGCAGGGTGATTTTTTTCGCATCGTCCAGACTGGCCAGCGGATCGATGGGCTGGTACAAGGCGCGGCCCGCACCCTTTTTGCTCAGCGCATAAGCCTTGCCGCCGCCGGTCCTGGCGATTGCACGGGTGGCATCGGCCGCCTGCGACAGCGCGTCGAGGCTGATTTCATCCGAATAGGCGAAAGCAGTCCTTTCGCCCGACACCGCACGCACGCCCACGCCCTGGTCGATGTTGAAGCTGCCGGACTTGACCTGGCCTTCTTCCAGCGTCCAGGCTTCGGAGCGGCTGTACTGGAAATACAGGTCGGCATAGTCGAGGTCGTGCGTCAGCAATTTTCCGAACACGGGAGCAAGCCGGCTGCCGTCGAGCTCGTTGGGCGCCAGCAGGGTGTCCTGGGCGACGCGGAACAGCTGCTCGCTGGTTTCTATCGGGGAGACGGCGTCTTTCGGATTCATCATTATTTCTTCTTGGGTATGGCACGGTGCTCCACCAGGTCCACGCGCAGCTTGTCACAGCCGATCATGCGATGCTTGAGCGCGGGCAGGCTCTTCCTGAGGCCGGCCTGGTAGGCCGGATTGATGTTGGCCACGACCACGCCGGAACCGCGCGGCAGGCGGTCGAGCACCACGCCCCAGGGATCGACGATCATGGTGTCGCCGTGGGTTTCGCGGCCGGACAGGTGATAGCCGCCCTGCGCCGGCGCGATGACATAGGCCTGGTTCTCGATGGCGCGCGCGCGCACCAGGGTTTCGAAATGGGCCTTGCCGGTGGTGGCGGTGAACGCGGACGGCACCATGATCATGTCCACGTCCTTCATGGCCCGATACAACTCCGGGAAGCGCAGGTCATAGCAGATCGACAGGCCGATGCGACCGAACGGCGTATCCAGCACCACGATCTGGGTGCCGGGCTCGATGGTTTTTTCTTCGCGATAATGCTCGGTGCCAAGGTCCAGGCCGAACAGATGGATCTTGTCGTAGCGCGCGACCTGCTTGCCCTTGTCGTCATAGACCAGGCAGCTGTTGCGCACCTTGTCCGACTTGGATGCGGCAAGCGGAACAGAGCCGCCTACCAGCCAGACGCCATGTCTTTTTGCCATGCGCGACAGGAAGTTCTGGATCGGCCCCTTGCCTTCGGCCTCGCGTACCGCCACCTTGTCGGTGTCCTTCATGCCCATGATGGCGAAGTATTCCGGCAGCGCCACCAGCTTGGCCCCCAACCTGGCCGCCTGCTCGACCAGACGTTCGGCTTCGGACAGGTTGGCGGCCACATTGGGTCCCGAGGCCATCTGGATGGCCGCCACACGCACCGTGCCGGGCTGGGACGCCCTCTTGGCGGCGGCCGGCTTGGTGCGTGCTCCTTTGGTGGGGGCGATGGAAGATGTTTTCCTGACTGTCATGGTTGTGCTTCTTTTTCCCGTGCGGATTTGGATCTTGCCAGTTTGGTGACGGCCGGATTTTCCCAGGGGCCATCCACCAGGTATTCATACGATATGGCTTCCTCGAAGGGGTCTTTCAAGACTTTCTGTACAACCAGTGCGCCGACGCCTGCAATCGGACCGCCCAGCAACGCGCCTGCCACCGCCAACCCCTCGGAAATCTTTGGGAAAACCTTGACGCGCAATTTGACCGACTCGTCCCCGAGCTTTGCCATGCCGGACATTTTCACGCTGGCGGCAGGGCCCTTCATCAGGAAATCACTGGTGTAGACCGTACCGTCCGCCACCTGCATGGTAGAGGAAATCTCGTCGAAAGCGAACCCCTCGGAGAAGACGTCGCGGAAGTCCAGCGTAATGCGGCGCGGGAGCGATTGCAGGCTGGCGATCCCGAGCAGTTTTCCGGCGCCGGGCTCGACTTTCAGAAACTGGCCCTTCCTGGCGTTGAGCTTGAGCGTGCCATCCAGCGTTTCGAAAGCGAAGTCGGCCGGCGAGCGCAGCCAGGTGACTTCGCCCTCGACCGTGGCGGTTCCCTTCCTCATCGTATTGACATAGCCGAAGCGGCCCAGCATCAGGCCGGCATCCTTGATGTCTGCATTCACCTTCATGCGCGTTTCGCCCAGGCCGGTATCCTTCCAGATGCCGTTCATGCGAATCACGCTGTCGTCGTGAATCAGGTTGAGTTGATCTATGGCCATGCCGGCGGGCACGCCGTGCGCAATCACCTCGAGTCGGCCCATGGGGCGCGCGCCGAACCTGAGCGTCTCCACCTCAAGATCGAATGCGGGAAATCCCGATGCCTGCAGACGGGTCGCGGCATCGCCGCCCGTGCTTTGCGCATAAGGCAGCCGATCGGGCAGGACAAAATATTGGAATTGCGCGGAAATGCGCGCCGCGCTGGCGCCGTCGGCGCGCCTGTAGGTGACATGGCCGTCCATCTCCCTGCCGGAAACCGAGGTTCTCAGCAGGCTGCCCTTGAGCCCGCCGTTGAGGGTGATGTCGTTGAACTGGCGGCCCAGGAACTCAAGGCTGCCCAGGGTCAGCCTGATACCAGACACGCCGGCATTGCCGCTCCCGCCACGGCCTTGCGGCAGGATGTCGGCCCAGCCGCCCAGGTCGAAACTCTCCACGCTGCCTGAGATCTTCATGCCGGAGTCCGTCGGCAAAACCGCCCTGCCGCCGAAATTGAGTTCGCCGCGCTCCAGCCTGTAGCCCGCCGATGTTGGCGTCGAGATCCAGGCCGCAGTCGCGATGTCGCCATACTGCAATCCAGACTGCTTGCTCCCGTCAGCGAGGCTGCGCTGCTCGAACACGAATTTGGCGGGCTTTTCCGCGGGCTTTTCCAGCGGTTCGGGCAGGCGCGCATCCAGGCCGACAAGATTTGACTCCAGCCGGAAAAGCGGAGTGCCCCGCCTGAGAACGAGTTCTCCTTTCCAGTCGGACTGACCGGACAGACGGCTGGCGATTTCCTTGCCGAACCAGGTTTCGAGTGAAGCCGCGGTGAAGCTGCCCTGGCCGCGCACGCTCACCTGGCCGCCCTCGGTTGATGCCCTCAGCGCCGCCGGCCCGCCCAGCAGGCGCGCCGTGATTTTCCTCGCCGTCACGGCCTGCTCGGTGAATTCGAGCAGGCCGCTGACCTGCTCCATGCGCGGCAGGTCCGGCCCCGGATAAATCGTGTTGCCTTCGAAAGCCAGCCTGCCCGCCAGCGTGGTGTCCACGCTGTGCCTCAGGGGAACCTTGATGTTCATTTGCAGGCGGAGATCGCCGTTGGCGGTCATTTCCTCCGTCAGGCCGTCGATCTTCTCGCTGACCGGACTGAAATTGACGAAACGGATGAACTCCTGCGCAGGCCCGGCGGCCTCGCCGCTGATTTCCAGCAGTTCTTCCGTGGTGTCGAGATCGGGAATGACCGCCTTGACCCTGCGCAGTTGCGCACCATAGATGCGCGCCTTGTCGGAATGTATCTCCATGCGCACGCCATCGAACAGCAGGTCCCCTTCGATGTCGTCTATCTGCGGATAGCCTGGCGCGTAGCGGAGCTGTCCCCCGTAAACCTTGCCCGCCACCCTGAAGATGCCCTGCTCCGGGGTGCGGAACGGAAAGCTTCCCAAATCGCCCCGCAGTCTGAAAGTGCCCTCCTTCACCTCCCCGCCCAGTATGCTGTTGCGCAGCCAGTCGTGCGTGTCTTCATTAATGGCAACGGGCAGATAACGCTGAATCCTCGGCCCGTTCGCCCGCTCTACCCTGCCGTTCAGGTCCGCCGCTCCCGGGCCTGCCCCGCCGAAGCGATAGCGGCCGTAAAGCGTGGCGGCAAAGTCGGGATTGGACAGCACGGCTTCGGCAATATCGAGGTTGTACTGCCCGTCTTTCTCCCGCTTCCAGCCGCCGCGCACGTTCAGGATGTCGAAACGGAACTGAGGTTCGGCGAAGTATGCCGGCAAATCGAAACCGCCCTGTTTTGACGATATCAAATACCGGCCCTTGTCTTCGCTGCCTGCCAGCATGCCGCCGAGATTCCGCCCACCCGGCCGGCCTTCGCCCGCCGCCCAGCCAAGACCGGTAAAGCGCGCATCCACGCTGAACGTTTCCGGAGAAGGCAAGTCTCCGCGCCAACCCAGCTCCAGGCTGTCGAACACGCCTTGCGGGGCCAGTTCGGCGATTCGCGCCTTCCAGGAAGCCTCCAGCGGCAGCGAACGGGAGATGGCAGCGAGCTGCGTCAACGAAACCTGCGCGGCGGAAACCTGCCGCACGCCTGCACCCCAGCGGTAGGAAAAATCGAACGGGCCCAGGGCAGCCCCGGCCTTGTCGGCGAGCGCAAGGCCGCGCACGTACACTCCCTGTTCCAGGCCAGGCTTCGCACTCTCGTCACTCGTCCAGCCCAGTTCCCCCCGCAAACCTGCGAGATCGACGGGTGTCGGCAACTGCGGCGATTCCAGGTACAGATCGGCAAGATTCAGTTTCAGCCTGCCGGACGACAGGCGCCCCCGCGCAATGCTCAATTCGGCCTCGACGCTGCCATGGCCGCGCGCCTGCGCATAGTCGGCGGGCAGCCATGGCCGCCATGCCGCCAGTTCCAGCGCGGGCGCCGCGAAGGCCATCGTGCCGCGCCACTCCTCTTGCTTCGACAGGCTGCGGCCATGCAGCACGCCGCTCAGGGCAAGCGGCGTGGACAGGTGGGCGGGCGGGGTTGCCGTGATCCGGAATGCATGCCGGCCGAGCAGGCTCTGCATCTGCAGGGACGCATCATGCAAAACCAGCGGCCGGCCGTCGCGCGTATCGTCTATCCAGGCCACGGTCACGCCCTGCATGCGCACTTCGCCCTGCCTGAGCAGCCAGTCGCTGAAAGAAGTATCCGGGCTGTTGGGGTCGACCGCGATGCCGCCGACACGGATCAGGCCATCCTGCGTCCGGCGCACCGTCAGGCCGGGGGCATCGACGTGCAGCGTATGGAAACGCGGCTCCAGGGACAGCAGCGTGCGCCAGCCGAAACTGCCTTCCATTTTCGAGAAATAGAGGAGGGGCCGGCCATTCTCGGAAACGCGCACGCCTTCGAGGGCGAATCGCGGGCGCGTCCCGCCCCACTCGCCGCTGAGCGCATCGAAGCCGATGGTGTAACCCGTGGCCGACGAAAGCAGGCTGGCAACGTCGTCCTTGTACTGCGGCAGGTTCGGGAATACCCACCAGTAAAGCCAGGCCAGAATCAGTGCCGGAATCGAGACGAGCGCCCCTGCCAGCAACCACAACCAGCGGCTGCGAAAAATCGAAGGAAGTCTCAAACCGGCCATGTGCTTATTGTATTGCCTGATCCTGGCCGCAAACCGCAGTCTGGCGGGCCAGGCGCATATTTATTCGCCTGCCTGCCAATTTGCGAGCTGCCTGCGGTCGCGCTTGGTCGGCCTGCCCTTGATGTCACGTGCGGGTTCCTGCGTCAGCCTGCGCATGGCGCGCTGTTCCTCGCGACGCGCGCGGCTTTCGCCGCTTTCTTCATACAGGGTCTGCGCCACGCTGGCCGGCCCGCGCTTGTCGGACAAGCCGCGGACGAAAACTTCCCATTCGAATTCGCCGGAACGCACGCGCAAGGCATCGCCCACGCGAATTTCCCGCGCCGGCTTGCAGCGCTCGCCGTTCCATTGGACCTTGCCGCTGTCCACGGCCTGGGCCGCGAGCGAACGGGTCTTGAAGAATCTTGCGGCCCACAACCACTTGTCAATTCGCATATTCAGAACCTGCCACCCTGCAGCCTAACCAGCACTTCCATTGTAGGCCCGCTTCGCGCTCCCGCTCCCGGCGCTCCGCGCCCGCCGAGTCGCCGCTCGCCCCACAGCCATTTATCTATACGCATAGCCAAAACATTTAACCGCCGGGAGCACGGGGAAATACAAATCAAAAAAACCAGTGTCCCCCGTGTCCCCCGTGGTCAATGATCTTTCCGTTTGATTGGTAGTACTGGGTATTTCTTGTGACAATGCCGGTTTGGCAAGTTCATAAAACAAATCCGGGAGAAGTCATGACCCCAAGAATCCTCGCCTTTGCCGGCAGCACCCGCAATGGTTCTTTCAACCGCCAGGCTCTGGATTATGCCGTGCAGGGCGCGCGCGACGCCGGCGCGGAGGTCACCCTGATCGACCTCAGGGATTACAGCCTGCCGCTCTATAACGGCGACCTGGAAGCAAGTCACGGCCTGCCCGAAGCGGCCGTGCGCCTGAAGGCATTGTTCAAGTTGCACCAGGGACTGCTGCTTGGCTGTCCGGAATACAACAGCTCGATCACGCCCTTGCTGAAGAACACGCTGGACTGGGTCTCGCGCGAGCATGCCGGGGAATCCGGGCTGGCGCCCTACGAGGGCAAGCTCGCCGCGCTGGTGGCGGCTTCGGCCGGCAACCTCGGCGGATTGCGCGGGCTGCGGCACGTGCGCGAAATCCTCACCACCCTGCAGGTGCTGGTGATCCCGAAACAGATGGGGCTGGCGCGGGCCGACAAGGAGCTTGCCGATCCCGATTCGCCTGCATTGAAAGGCCTTGCCGATACCGGCAAGGCCCTGGCTGACGCGATCCGGCGCTGGGGCTGAACCCGGGCAAGCGGATTACTGCACCGCCTGCTTCAGTTGTTCGAGGATGGCCGGGTTCTCGAGCGTGGAAACATCCTGGGTAATTTCCTCGCCCTTGGCGATGGCGCGCAGCAGGCGGCGCATGATCTTGCCGGAGCGGGTCTTGGGCAGGTTGTCGCCGAAGCGGATGTCGTCGGGCTTGGCGATCGGGCCGATTTCCTTGCCCACCCACTCGCGCAGCTCACTCACCAGCTTCCTGGCTTCCTCGCCCTCGGGGCGCGCGCCCTTGCACACCACGAAGGCCACCACCGCCTCGCCCTTTACATCGTGCGGCTTGCCGACCACGGCGGCTTCCGCCACGCGCGGGTTGGCCACCAGCGCGGATTCGATTTCCATGGTGCCCAAGCGGTGGCCGGAAACATTCAGCACGTCGTCGATTCGGCCCATGATCCAGAAGTAGCCATCGTCGTCCTGGTGGGTGGAGTCGCCGGCGAGATACATCTTGCCGCCGAGCTCCTCGGGGAAATAGGTCTTCTTGAAGCGCTCGGGGTCGCCCCACAGGGTGCGCAACTGCGAGGGGAAGGGGCGCTTGATGACGAGGAAGCCGCCCTTGCCCTTTTCCACTTCGTGTCCGGCCTCGTCCACCACGCCCGCCATGATGCCGGGCAGCGGCAGGGTGCAGGAACCGGGCTTGGTCGGCACGGCGCCGGGCAGCGGTGAAATCATGTGCGAACCGGTTTCGGTCTGCCACCAGGTGTCGACGACGGGGCAGCGCCCCAGGCCGATGTGCTTGTGGTACCACATCCAGGCCTCGGGATTGATGGGTTCGCCCACCGTACCCAAAAGGCGCAGCGAGGAGAGGTCGAACTTGGCTGGCAGATCTGAGCCCAGCTTGATCAGCGAACGGATCGCCGTCGGCGCGGTGTAGAAGGTGGTGACCTTGTGCTTTTGCACCATTTCCCAGAAGCGCCCGGCATGCGGGTAAGTCGGAATGCCCTCGAAGATGATCTCGGTCATGCCCAGCGACAGCGGCCCGTAGGCCACATAGGTGTGGCCGGTGACCCAGCCCACGTCGGCCGTGCACCAGAAAACATCGGTGTCGGGCTTGGCGTCGAACACCCACTTCATGGACAGGACCGCGCCCAGCAGGTAGCCGCCGGTGGAATGCTGCACGCCCTTGGGCTTGCCGGTGGAGCCGGAGGTGTAGAGGATGAAGAGCGGGTGCTCGGCGTTGACCCAGGTCGGTTCGCACACCTCGGACTGGCTGTTGGCGATGTCATGCCACCATACGTCGCGGCCCGCTGCCATGTTGATCGCGCCGCCTGAACGCTTGTACACCACCACCTTTTCCAGGCTGTCGCAGCCGCCTATGGCAATCGCCTCGTCCACCGCAGCCTTCAGCGGCACGCCCTTGCCGCCGCGCAGGGACTCGTCGGCGGTGACCACGACCCTGGCCCTGGCGTCGACGATGCGCTCGTGCAGCGACTTGGCGGAAAAGCCGCCGAACACCACGGAATGGATGGCGCCGATGCGGGCGCAGGCCTGCATGGCCACCACCGCCTCGATGCTCATGGGCATGTAGATGACGACGCGGTCGCCCATGGCCACACCCAGCGACTTCAGCGCATTGGCGAACCTGGAGACGCGCTTGAGCAAATCGTTGTAGGTCGAGGTCGTCACCGAGCCGTCGTCGGCCTCGAAGATCAGCGCGGTCTTGTCGCCCTTGCCGGCCTGGATGTGGCGCTCCAGGCAATTGTAGGAAACGTTGAGCTCGCCGTCATGGAACCACTTGTAGAACGGCGCCTGGGATTCGTCGAGAACATGACTGAAGGGCTTGTGCCAGGCGATGTTTTCCCTGGCCAGCCTGCCCCAGAAGCCGCTGTAGTCCGACTTGGCCTCGTTCATCAGCGCCTCGTACCCGGCCATGCCCGACACATTGGCCTGCGCGACGAAGTCGGCGGAAGGCGGGAACACGCGGGTTTCATGCAGCACGGAGGTGATGTCGGTCATTGTTGATCTCCTGGGTTGGCCGGACGGGATTGGGGTTATATTGGCAAGGAACAAGCATACCAAACCAGTCCGACCCATGTCTGCCCCTTCCCTCGCCCCGCTCCGCGCCGCCTCGCGTTACGCCTGCCGCCTGCTCGACAGCCAGCCCGGCCTCGAAGCCGAAACCCTCGCCGCCCTCGAACACCCGTTCAGCCGCGCCGAAATGGAGGCATTTCTGGCTGCGCAATTGCCGCCGCAGGACGGCAATCCGGACGACAACCGGCTCAAGCGCACGCTGCGCCTGCTGCGCAATCGCGTCTGGCTGCGCACCGCCGCGCGTGACATCGCCGGGCTGGCGCCGCTCGAGGAGGTCACCGGCGCGTTTTCCGACCTCGCCGAACTTTGCATCCAGACTGCGCAGGATTTCCATACCCGCGAACTCGCCGCCAGGCATGGCCAGCCGCTGAACGAGGACGGCAGCCCCATGCAGCTCGTGGTCGTGGGCATGGGCAAATTGGGCGGGCGCGAGCTCAACGTCTCCTCCGACATCGACCTCATTTACCTCTACCCGGAAGAAGGCGAGACCGGCGGCGCTTCGCCGCTGTCGCATCATGAATTTTTCATCCGTCTGGGCCGCAAGCTGAGCGGCGCCATTTCCGAAAACACTGCCGACGGCTACGTGTTCCGCGTCGACCTGCGCCTGCGGCCCTGGGGCGATTCCGGGCCGCTCGCCATGAGCCATGCCATGCTGGAGGACTACCTCAGCCTGCATGGCCGTCCGTGGGAGCGCTATGCCTGGATCAAGGGCCGTGCCCTTACCGGCACCCGGAACGGCGAACTCGATGCGATCGTCCGCCCCTTCGTGTTCCGGAAATACCTCGACTTCGGCGCCTACCAGTCGATCAGGGATCTGCACGCCCAGATCCGCGCCGAAGTGGTGCGGAAGGACCGCCAGAACAACATCAAGCTGGGGCCCGGCGGCATCCGCGAAATCGAATTTGCCGCACAGGTGTTCCAGTTGATCCGCGGCGGCCACGTGCCGGCCCTGCGCGTGCGCCCCACGCAGGAAGTGCTGAAAACCCTGGCTGCGGAACAGCTGCTGCCAGAGGAAACCGTGGGCCACCTGCTTTCCGCCTACCGCTTCCTGCGCAAGCTCGAACATCGTCTCCAATACCTGGACGACGCGCAGACTCAGACCCTTCCCGACGATGCGCAAAGCCAGGCGATGATCGCGCAGTCGATGAATTTCAACACCTGGGCAGAAATGCTCAAGGAACTGGATCGCCATCGCAGCAAGGTCGCGCAGCATTTCGACCAGGTATTCGCCGCGCCGCAGACCGACCAGTCCGCGCATCCGTTGCATGCCATATGGCTCGTCCCAACCGAGCATGAAAGCAAGCTGGCGGCGCTGGGCTATCGCAACGCTGCACAGACCGCACAACGCATCGCGCATTTGCGCGACCTGTCACGGCAGAAATTCACCGAGTCCGCCCGCATCCGAGTGGACAGCCTGATGCCGCCCATCATCGAGCTGGCCGCGCAGCAGGCGCATCCGGACGAAGCGCTGGCGCGGCTCACCGATCTGATCGAAACCGTCGCCCGGCGCCAGACCTACCTCGCATTGCTGGCCGAATACCCCGCCGCGCTCAACCAGCTGGCGCGCCTGTTCTCCGCCAGCCCCTGGGCCGCACAACTGCTGACCCGGCAGCCGCAGTTGCTGGACGAGCTCATCGACCCGCGCCAGTTGTTCGCTGCGCCAGACTGGGATGCGCTCGCGACAAGACTGTCGCTGGCCATGGACGAGGAAGCCGGCGACATGGAAGCGCAGATGGACCGCCTGCGCCGCTTCAAGCAGGTGCAGACCCTGCGCCTGCTGGCGCAGGATGTGGCAGGCAGGTTGAAACTTGAAACCCTGTCCGACCACCTCGCCGCGCTGGCCGACCTCCTGCTCGCCGAGACTTTGAGGCGCGCCTGGAGCACGCTGCCCAAACGCCATCTGGAAACGCCGCGCTTCGCCATCATCGGCTACGGCAAGCTGGGCGGCAAGGAACTGGGCTACGCTTCCGATCTTGACCTCGTGTTCCTGTACGACGACGACACGCCCGATGCCGGCACCGTCTACGCGCGCCTCGCGCAGAAGCTCAGCACCTGGCTGACCACCGCCACCGGCGCGGGCGTGCTGTACGACACCGACCTGCGCCTGCGCCCGGACGGCGCCTCGGGCCTGCTGGTGAGTTCCATCGAATCCTTCGAAGACTACCAGCGCAGCCATGCCTGGACCTGGGAGCACCAGGCCATCACACGCGCGCGCTTCGTCTGCGGCGATGCCGGCGTCGGCGACAGATTCGAGGCCATCCGCTGCGCCATCCTCACCCTGCCGCGCGATCCCGCCAAGCTGAAAGAGGAGGTGCTGGCCATGCGCCAGAAAATGCGCGACGGGCACCCCAACGCCACGGAATTGTTCGACATCAAACACGATGCCGGCGGCATCGTCGACGTCGAATTCGCAGTGCAATACCTCATCCTGCTCCATGCCAAGGCTCACCCCGCCCTGCTCGACAACGCCGGCAACATCGCGCTTCTGAAGCGCTGCGGCGAACTTGGCCTGTTGCCTGCCGAGGTGGCCGAACCCGCAGCCGACGCCTACCGCGAACTGCGCCGTGCCCAGCACGCAGTCAAGCTGGCCGGAGCGGAGCACGCGCGGCTCGAAAAAGCCGCGCTCGGCCCCGAACAGGCCGCCGTCATGCGCCTGTGGCAAACGGTTTTTGCCTGAGCAGGCCGGCCAAGCCTTTGATACAATTTCTTTTTTCCGATCAATACGAAGTCCTGGAGTTTTCATTATGTCGATGGCCGACCGCGACGGCGTCATCTGGTATGACGGCAAGCTGGTGAACTGGCGTGATGCCACCACTCATGTGCTCACCCACACCCTGCATTACGGCATGGGCGTGTTCGAGGGCGTGCGCGCCTACCAGACCGACAGGGGCGCGGCGATTTTCCGCCTGCAGGAGCACACCGACCGGCTGTTCCGTTCCGCCCACATCCTCGGCATGAAAATGCCGTACGACAAGGCCACGATTTCCGAAGCGCAGCGCACCGTGGTGCGCGAGAACGGACTCGAATCCGGCTACCTGCGCCCGATGGCCTTCTATGGCGCAGAAGCCATGGGCATCTCGGCCAAGAACCTGTCGGTGCACGTCATCGTCGCCGCCTGGCCGTGGGGCGCCTATCTCGGCAAGGAAGCGCTGGAGAGCGGCATCCGCGTGAAGACCAGCTCCTTCGCGCGCCACCATTCCAACGTCACCATGTGCAAGGCCAAGGCCAACGGCAACTACATGAACTCCATCCTCGCGCACAAGGAAGCCGAGATGGACGGCTATGACGAAGCCCTGCTGCTCGACACCGACGGCTTCGTGTCCGAAGGCTCGGGCGAGAACATCTTCATCGTGCGCCACGGCAAGCTCTATACGCCCGATCCCAGCTCCGCGCTGGTCGGCCTCACCCGCGACACCATCATTCAGCTGGCCCAGGAAAACGGCATCGAAGTGATCGAGAAGCGCATCACCCGCGACGAGGTCTACATCGCCGACGAGGCCTTCTTCACCGGCACCGCCGCCGAAGTCACGCCGATCCGCGAACTGGACAACCGCATGATCGGCGAAGGCACGCGCGGCCCGATCACGGCCAAGCTGCAGGCGTTGTATTTCGACTGCGTGTACGGCCGTTCCCCAGCCCACGCCAGCTGGCTTACCCCGGTCAAATAATCGGAGGTAACGGCATGAGCGGCGAGCACAGCAACACCCAGCGCATCATCGAGGTCGGCGAGAGCGACCTGCCGTTGCACTGCCCGCTGCCCGAGCACACTGCCTGGAACGCGCATCCCCGCGTATTCCTGCCGATCGAGAAAACCGGCGAGGCGGTATGCCCCTACTGCGGCACTCATTACAAGCTAAAGGGTGGCGCGCGTGCCGGCCACTGACGCGGACACCGCATCGAGTTGACCATGTTCAATACTGCTGACGAAGTCGAAGCCGCGTTCTACGCGGCTTTTTCGTCTGCCGACACCGAAACCATGAAACAGGTATGGGCGGATTCCGCGCAGGCGGTTTGCATCCACCCCATGTCCGCGCCGCTGTATGGGCAGGCGGCAATCGTCGAGAGTTGGTCCAACATCCTGGAAAAGGGCGGTGGCAGGATTTCGCACCGGACACTGTACCGCCGCACAGAGGGCAATCTGGCCATTCATGGAATCGAGGAGCGCTTGCTGCTGCCTCAGGGCGTGGAAGCGCGCATGCATGCCACCCACGTGTATGCGCACGATACGAAAACCGGCTGGAAACTGCTGATGCATCATGCCAGTCCGCTTCCCGTGAAGGACGGCAAGCCAAAACCGGAAAGGCTGCTGCACTGATTTTTTCCGTGACGGCCGCTCAGGCGGTCATGGAATAGCGCGGCGTTTCCTTCTTCGGCGCGTTCAGGTAGGCGTCAAAGCTCATGGCAATATTGCGCAGGAACAGGCGTCCCAGCGCCGTGACGCGGATTTCCTTCGCGTCCGCCTCCACCAGGCCGTCCGCCTGCAGCGGTTCCAGCAGGCGCAGGCTGTCGGCAAAGTAGTCATCGAACTCGAGGTTCCAGCGCGATTCGATGGCGGCCTTGGTCAGCGACAGGTCGCACATCAGCTCGGTAATGACGTCGCGGCGGATCTTGTCGTCGGCGGTCGTGCGATAGCCCTTGACCGTGGCGAGACCGTGCTCGCCGACCATCTGCTGGTAGACCTCCGGGCGCTTTTCGTTCTGCGCGTAGATGTCGTCGGTCTGGCTGATGGACGATGCGCCGAAGGCATAGATGTCCGCGTTCCGGTGCGTGGTGTAGCCCTGGAAATTGCGCCACAGGGTCTTCTCGCGCTGCGCCCTGACCAGCTCGTCCGTCGGCTTGGCGAAGTGGTCCATGCCGATGTGCACATAGCCCGCGCCTTCCAGCGTGTCGAGGATCAGCTCCTGCATGGCCATGCGCGTTTCGAAATTGGGCAGATCGGACTGGATGATGAGCTTCTGGTGCTTCTTGATCCACGGCACGTGGGCATAGCCGAAAACTGCCAGCCGGTCAGGATTGATGCGCACGATCTCGGCCAGGGTCTTGCGGTAGCCCTCCAGGGTCTGGTGCGGCAGGCCGGTCATGAGATCGAGGTTGATGCTGGAGAAACCTTCGCTGCGGAACCAGCCGTACACTTCCTCGACCAGCGACAACGGCTGGATGCGATTGACCGCCTTCTGCACCTTCTCGTCGATGTCCTGCACGCCCAGGCTGGCGCGATTGAAGCCGGATTCCCTGAGCGCCTGCACCTGCTCGAGCAGCAGGCCGCGCGGGTCGACTTCCACGGACACCTCGGCGTCGGCCGCAAAATTGAAACGGCTGCGGATATGGCTGCCCAGGGCGCGGATGTCCTCGGCCTTGAGGAAGGTCGGCGTGCCGCCGCCCCAGTGCAGTTGCACCACCGGGCGCGAATGGTTCGTGAGTGCGGCGACCGCATCGATCTCGCGCTTGAGGAAATCGAGGTATTCGGTGGCCTTTTCGTATTTCTGCGTGGCCACCATGTTGCAGCCGCAGTAATAGCAAAGCGTGTCGCAGAACGGGATGTGCACGTACAGCGACAGCGGCCTGGCGCTGTCCTGGCTCTCGATGAGTTCCTGTCGCCACTGGCCGATGCCGAAATCCTCGGAAAAATGGGGCGCTGGCGGATAGGAGGTATAACGGGGCCCCGGCTGGCTGTATTTGGTCAGCAGGGCGATATCGGGATGCATGGCAGCGTGCTCGATCTAAAACGCTTTAATCTTATTGATCGGAGTGGCATTTGTCCAGTTTGCCCCCTGCCATGCAGGGCCATCCTGGGGGAGAATGCGCGCATGGAAACCGCCATCTATGCAGCTCCGGCCTGGCTCCCTGGCGGCCATTTGCAAACCATTTACCCGACCCTGTTCCTGCGCGGCCCGATGGTCGCCTACCGGCGCGAGCGCTGGGAACTCGCCGATGGCGACTTCCTGGATGTCGATTGGCTGGACGGCGCCGGGGACGCGCCGCTATTGGTGCTGTTTCACGGCCTGGAGGGCAGTTCTGCCAGCCCCTACGCGCGCAATCTGATGCAGGCGGCGAGCCGCCGCGGCTGGCACGGCGTGGCGGTCAACTTCCGCGGTTGCTCGGGCGAACCCAACCGCCTGCCGCGCGCCTATTTTGCCGGCGACAGCGCGGAAATCGGCAGCGTGCTCGCACGCCTGCGCAGCCGTTTCCCCAAAACCCCGCTGCACACAGTGGGTATTTCACTGGGCGGCAATGCCTTGCTGAAATGGCTGGGAGAAGCGGGCAGCGCGGCAGGACAATACGTATCGAGCGCCGCAGCGATATCCGCGCCGCTGGACATGAAC
>DISR01000053.1:48651-57290 GCA_002421825.1 Thiobacillus sp. UBA6205
GGCGATCCGCGCCGCCACCACTTTCCGCGAATTCGACACCCTGGTGACAGCCAAACTGCACGGTTTCCGCGATGCCGAGGACTACTGGACGCGCGCTTCCAGCAAACCCTTGCTGCCGAACATCGGCGTACCCGCGCTGGTGCTGAATGCGAAGAACGACCCTTTCCTGCCCGCCGCCGCGTTGCCCCGCCCGCAGCAGGTTTCGCCCAGCGTCACCCTGCTGCAGCCTGAAACCGGCGGGCATGTGGGCTTCCCGGACGGCGTTTTCCCGGGCCATATCGACTGGCTGCCGCAGCGAATACTGGAATTTCTGGACCAGCATTGAAAAAGGCGCGACATATAATGAAATATTGTCAGCTCAATCCCGGACCCCATGCACATCCCCAAGGAAATCTTCAAGGCCTACGACATCCGCGGCATCGTCGGCAAAACCCTCACCCCTGAAATCGTCGAGGCCATCGGCCAGGCCATCGGCTCGGAAGCCTTCGCGCGCAAGCAGAGCGCCATCTGCATCGGCCGCGACGGCAGACTGTCCGGCCCCGAGCTTTCGCAGGCGCTGGCGCGCGGCATCCAGAAGGCCGGCGTCGACGTCATCGACCTCGGCATGGTCGCCACGCCCATGACCTACTTCGCGGCCTACGAACTGGGCACGAATTCCGCCGTCATGGTCACCGGCAGCCACAACCCGCCCGACTACAACGGCCTGAAAATGGTGCTGGGCGGCGAAACCCTGTCGGGCGAGACCATTCAACAATTAAGGCAGCGTCTGGAGGAGAAGAACCTCAGCCACGGCAATCAAAGCGGGGGCATGGGCGACTACAAGACGCATGACATCACCGAGGCCTATTTGAGCCGCATCGCCGGCGACATCAGGCTCGCGCGCCCGATGAAAATCATCGTCGACTGCGGCAACGGCGTGCCCGGCGCCTTCGCGCCGGAACTCTACCGCCGCCTCGGCTGCACGGTGGAGGAAATGTACTGCGAAGTCGACGGCACTTTCCCCAACCACCACCCCGATCCTTCTGTGCCGAAGAACCTCGCCGACCTGATCGCGCGCCTGAAAACTTCGGACGCCGAACTGGGCTTCGCCTTCGACGGCGACGGCGACCGCCTCGGCGTGGTCACCAAGGACGGCAGCATCATCTTCCCCGACCGCCAGCTGATGCTGTTCGCCGACGACGTGCTCTCGCGCAATCCCGGCGCCGAAGTGATCTTCGATGTGAAATCCACGCGCAAGCTGTTCGACTGGATCCGCGCACGCGGCGGCAAGCCGACTTTATGGAAGACCGGCCACAGCTTCATCAAGGCCAAGATGAAGGAGTCCGGCGCGCTGCTGGCGGGCGAGATGTCCGGCCACATTTTCTTCAAGGAGCGCTGGTACGGATTCGACGACGGCATGTACGCCGGCGCGCGCATGCTGGAATACCTGTCCAGGCAGCGCGACCCCAACGTCACGCTAAAAGGCCTGCCCGATACCATCAACACGCCGGAACTGCAGATCAAGATGGCCGAGGGCGAACATTACGCGCTAATGGAGAGGCTGCAGAAGACCGCGAGGTTTCCGGATGCGCAGGAAGTCATCACGCTGGACGGTCTGCGCGTGGAATACACCGATGGCTTCGGCCTCGCGCGCCCTTCCAACACCACGCCGGTGATCGTGCTGCGCTTCGAGGCCGACAATGAATCCGCCATCAAGCGCATCCAGGAAGACTTCAGGCGTGTGATCAAGGAGCAGGCGCCGGGCCTGGACCTGCCATTCTGAGGCTGGCTGTCTGGCGCTTGCGGCAAGGACCGGCTAGCCGAATTCGGCCAGCCAGTCATGTTCCAGCAAGGCGACTACCTGCGGGGCCGGCACGGGTGCGCTGACAAGTTGGCCCTGTATGACCTGGCAGCCCAGTCGGCGCAGCCGCTCGAGCTGCTGCCTGTTTTCTATTCCTTCTGCCACCGAATCCAGGTGCAGGCCCTGGCACAGGGCGAGAATGGATCGGACAAAGGCCTCGTTGATGAGCGCCTTCTCGATATCCCTGACGAAGTAGCGGTCGATCTTGAGGCAGTCGAGCGGAAAGCGCTTCAGGTGCGCGAGCGACGAATAGCCGGTACCGAAATCGTCAATGGCCACGGCAATGCCCAGCAGCTTCAATGCCTGAATGCGATTTACCGCCCGCTCGATATCCTGCATGAAAATGCCCTCGGTGAGTTCCAACTGAAGATATTGCGGCGGCAGGCCGGACATTTCCAACGCCTTGCGCACGCCGGAAACGAATGACTCATGCCAGAACTCCCTGCCGGAAACATTCACGGCAACGCTCAACCTTGAATGGCCGGAAGCATGCCAGCCCCTGGCCTGGCAGCAGGCGTCGACCAGCAGCTTGCGGCCGACACCGAGTATCTCGCCCGTTTCCTCCAGCAGCCCAAGAAAATTGGCGGGCATGAGCAAGCCTCTCTGCGGGTGATTCCAGCGCAGCAGTGCTTCCACAGCCTGAATCCTGCCGGTCGCCAGGTCGAGTTGCGGCTGGTAATGGAAAACGAATTCGCCGCGTTCCAGGGCGTAGTGCAGGTCGGTTTCGAGCTGCAGCCGCTCTTCGGCCATGTCGTTCATCGCCTTGTCGTAAAGCTGGAAGCGGTTGCGGCCGTTCTTCTTGGCATGGTACATGGCAGTGTCGGCATTCTTGACCAGATCGATTGCATCGCCACCGTCGCCCGGATACAGGCTCACGCCTATGCTGCAGGTGCTGAATATTTCGCGGTCATCAATGCGATAGGGCTCGGCAATGATGGCAATGATCTTCTCCACGGTCTGCAGGATGTGGCCGACCTTTTCTGCATCGGCGATGAACATCACGAATTCGTCGCCGCCCACTCGGGACACGACATCCTCCCCGCGCACGGCATTCCTGAGCCGCATCGCCACTTCGCAGATCAGGCTGTCTCCGTTGGCATGGCCGAGCGTGTCATTGACGAGCTTGAAACGATCGATATCGATGAACAGCACGCCGATCATCTTGTTCTGCCGCCTTGCGCGCCACAGCGTCTGCTCCAGGCGATCCATGAACAGCGTGCGGTTGGGCAATCCGGTCAGGGTGTCATGCGTGGCCAGGTGCTCGCGCTCGCGGCTGGCGCGCGCCGCAAATCGGACGGCAGCGAGCGCGACCGCGATCCCGAGCAGCATGGCAATGCCGGAAAGGCCGTACATCCAGTAGCGTGCCCGATCGTGCGCCCTGGCCGCCTCGGCACCCGCAGCCCTGGCAAGCTCTTGCGTAACGGCGTCAAGTTGCGAGAGCACCTCCAGAATCTGGTTTTGCATGGGAATGGCTTCCAGCAAAAGCAGTTCCTTCCCCGCCTGTCCTTCCGAGCTGGAAAGGTCGGCAATGCGGTGCTGGATCGGCTGGGCAGCCGTGATCAGTCGGCCCTGAAGCTCCAGCAGGGCCCGCTCCTCGTCGCTCAGCGGCAAGCTTGAAAACTCGTCCCGCGCCTTGATGAAGCTGGCCGCATTGCTGCTGAACTCCATGATGAGTTCGTCACGTTCAAACGGGTCGGGGGTTTCGGCCATCCTGAACAGATTCAGTGTCCGCTCGCGCGCCGCGAACACCATGGCCTTGGTCAGGTTCTGCTTGCGCATGTGAACCTCAAGGACAGTCTTCAGGCTGTTCTCGGTGTCCCCGAGTTGTTTTATGCTGATTCCGGTAACGAACAGAATGAGCAGCAGCTGAACGACAAACCCCGCGAGCAAGGCGATTCTCCAGCCCGAATTGGGGTTGTGCAGCTTCAAGAAGCGGCCCGGCAAGATCTCTTTTTTGCCAGAAATGGTCGTTTCTCCTCCGGCCAGCCGTCAATTTCTGCAGGGATCAACCCGCAATTGTTTTGGTTATTTCATTCCGTGCCCCCGCAATCGGCATACCGATGCCCGGCAACAGGTTTAAAACGGCCATTCCGCGGAAAAGTTTATTGCCGCATCGAAACAGCCTGCGGGCGATCCGTCCAATTCAAGGGGTTTCTGGCATAGGATGAGGCATTATTGTCCTGGTTGAAGCAGGCCATGCCCTGCTGACGCGCCGCCGGGCCGGCGGCGGTGCAAAATGAAGCCGAACAAATTCTGGCCGGGCCGGCCTGGAGAATTTATGCAGACAAAGACCAAAACCAGCTGCCTGCTCTTCCGTCCCGGGCAGATGCCCGCCGACATCCTTCTCGATGAGGTCAGCGAACATGTCCGCAACCCCGAAAACTTCCTCTGGATCGACGTCGCCGACGCCCAGCAGTCCCTTCTGTCCAGGCTTGGCGATGAGTTGGCCTTGCACGAGTTGGCGATCGAGGATGCGCTGACCACCCACCAGCGCCCCAAGCTGGAAGAATACGGCCGCCACCTGTTCATTAGCGCGAAGACCGCGCAACTGGTTGAAACCCGCATTTTCTTCGGTGAAGTGCATTTCTTCGCCGGCGCCAATTTCATCGCGGCCGTGCGCCACGGCCCCGGCCTGTCCTTCGCGCGCGTACGCGAACGTCTTGCCGTCGCGAAAAACGGGGGCAGGCCTGGCAGCCCCTACGCGCTATACCTGGCGCTGGATCTCATCGTCGATCATTACCGTCCGGCCCTGGAAAGCATCCATGAGCGCTTCCTCGGCCTGGAGGGCGTGCTGTTGACGGACGCGCTCGGCCGCGACGACCTGGAAAAGCTCTACAACGTAAAGCGGGAACTCAATTCGCTGCGCGACGCGGCCGAGCCCATGCAGGACATCGTGCAGGACCTGATCCGCCTGCATCCTGAATTCGTCACCAAGGAACTCAAGGCCTATTACCGCGATGTGCACGATCATGCGGTGCGCGTGACCGATTCCATCGACACCCTGCGCACCAACGCCTCCGATGCCATGCAGTTCCATCTCGCCTCGCTCACCATCCGCCAGAACGAGTCGGTGCAGAAGCTGGCCGGCTGGGGCGCGATCCTGGCCGTCCCTACCGTAATCTATTCCCTCTATGGCATGAACTTCGACTGGATGCCGGAACTGCATCAGCCATGGGGCTACCCGGCGGTTCTGGCCATCAGCGCTGCAAGCATGGTCTGGCTCTACAGGCGTCTCAGGAAACGCGGCTGGATTTGAAACACCGTATTAACCACGGGGAGCACGGGGGACACGGGGGAACAAAAGAAAAGTCATTTCCTGTCTGCATGACGGTTGTAGCCCCGCAACAGTCGTTTTCAGTTTCTGTTATTAGTTCTTCCCCGTGCTCCCCGTGTCCCCCGTGGTTAAACGTTTTTTCCTTAATCCTTCCACACCGCGCTGGCGTACTTGAGGCGCGTGCCACCGGCGTCGGTCTTCTCCAGCCACGCCACATGCAGGGTACCGGAGTCATCCAGCAGGATTACGGGGTCGCTTTGCACACCCGGCCCCGAAGCGCCGGGCACGGCGATGTCGTCGCTGAATGCCTTGCCGTCCCAGTCGCTCAGCCAGATGTCGGCCGTGCCGTCGCGCTCGTCGTCCCATGCGGCCACGACCCGGCCGCCATGGCTGGCGGCGACAGCCGGATGCCACTGCGCGATGTTGTCGCCGAAGCTGTCCTGGACTTTCAGGTTGCGGCCAAAGGAACGGCCGCCGTCATGGCTGAAGGCGGCGTAGACATCGTAGCCGGAGAGAAAGTCGCGCTTGTCCAGCCAAAGCGCCACCAGGCAACCCGGTCCGCAGGCAGTCAGCACCGGGCGCATGCTGCCCATGCCTGCGCCGAGGTCCATGGTGCGCACCTGCGGCCTGTCGATCAGCCGGTAGGGCGCGGTGAATGTCTTTCCGTCCGCGCTGTGCGCGGCCAGCATCTCGGTGTGCTTCTTGCGGCGGTCTTCCCACACGGCCGTCACGCCGCCGTCAGCACTCACCGCCAGCGCCGGATAAGCCTGATCATCGATCGGCAAGGCGTCTTCCAGCGGCACGCTGTATTCGGCTTTCAGCCCGTTGGCTTCGAGTGTCAGGCGCGCGAGCATGATGCGCTTGAAATTGCCCGCCATTTCCGCCCACGCTGCATAGAGCGTGCCCTCGTCCGCACGGGCCAGGGTGATGTGTGCGGCTTCCTCGCGGCTCAGCTTGAGCGCCTTGCCCTTGCCGGCCTGCTTGACCCAGACCGCGCCGTCTTCTTCCCAGGCGGCGACGAAGCGGCCCTTGCCCATGCCCTGCGCCACCGGCTCGTAGCATTCGCCCGCGCTCAGCGCCTGCGGGCCGGAGAAGGCAGGCGCTGCTTTTTCGCGCACGGCCAGCCAGCAGCGCGGCTCGCCCGTGCGGTCGTCTTCCCAGGCTACGGCGACGCGGCCATCGGATTCCGCCACACCCTTGCGGTTGGCGGATTCCAGATGATGGAAGACCTTCTTGTCCTTGGCCGCGCCCGCCTCGACGGCAGGCGAAAACTGCCAGCCGGCAAACGCCGGCATGGCCAGCAGCATCAGGATGGCAGCGCAGCGTTTCATTTCCTGGCCAGGAACTCGAGCAGGGTCTGCGTCTTGTAATGGCCTTCGACGACATAGCGGTCGAAGTCCTTGAAGTCCTGCACGGTCTTGAAGCCGGGCGCCTTGAAGATTTCCTGTCCCTGCGGGGTCAGGTAGACGAACAGCGGGGTGGCGAAGGCCTTGAAGCGCGTGCCCAGTTCCGCCTCGGTGATGCGCTCGCCGCTCGGCAGCCTGAGGCGCTTGCCGCTTTCGGCATCCACGTACACCAGCACGAAATGCTCGGGATACATCTTCTTCAGTTCGGCGCTGGAGAAACTCTGCTTGTTGGTGTGGTCGCACCAGGCGCAACCGTAGCGGCCGAAGTAGAGGAAGATGGGTTTGCCGGTTTCCTTGGCCATTTTCAGGCCCTTGTCGTAGCTGACGAAGGGGTAGTTCGGCGGCGGATCGGCCCAGGCGCCGGCAGCGATGCAAAGCAGAAAGGCCGTGAGGAGGGTACGCAGGTTCAGGAAGTCGATCATGTCAATTGCCCGGGTTCAGGATGTTCACAATGTCAATTGTGATAAGTTCTGCATCAAGTGCAACCAGTACATTCCTGCCATGAGCCAGTACGACAACGCCCGCATCGGCATCATTTCCATTTCCGACCGCGCCAGCAGCGGCGTGTACGAGGACAAGGGGCTGCCCGCCCTGCGCGAGTGGCTGGCTGCCGCGCTGTTCAATCCGCTCGAATTCGAAGCGCGCCTGATTCCGGACGAGCAGCCCGCCATCGAAGCGGCCTTGATGGAACTGGCTGACGACAAGGGCTGCTGCCTCATCCTCACCACCGGCGGCACCGGCCCGGCACCGCGCGACGTCACGCCCGAAGCCACGCTGGCGGTGGCGGACAAGGAGATGCCCGGTTTCGGCGAGGCCATGCGCGCGGTATCACTGAAGTATGTACCCACCGCCATCCTCTCGCGCCAGGTCGGCGTGGTGCGCGGCAAGAGCCTCATTCTCAATCTGCCGGGGCAACCCAAGGCCATCGCCGAAACCCTGGACGGCGTGTTCGCCGCGGTGCCGTACTGCATCGACCTCATCGGCGGGGCCTACCTGGAAACGCGGCCGGAAAAAATCCAGGCCTTCCGCCCCAGGTCCGCCATCCGCCAGAAACCGGAATAAAGGAGACAAACCATGATCGCCATGCTCGATGCCATCGCCGGCGCCTTCCGCAGCCTGTTCTCGCTGCGCATGCTGTGGCTGATGATCTGGCCGGTACTGGCCGCCATCGTGCTGTGGGCGGTGCTGGCCTTCGTGTTCTGGGCGCCGCTCCAGGGCGCCTGGATGTGGCTTTACGAATATTTCGGCATCGCGCAGTGGATGACCGGCATCGAGCCGGCCTGGATCGGCGCGACCCTGCAGGTGCTGCTGCACCTGATGCTGTTCGTGCCGCTGGTCATGCTCACCGCGCTGGTGCTGACCGCGATTTTCGGCATGGACGCCATGGTCAAGACGGTGAGCGACGGCTTCTTCCCGCAACTGGAAAAGCGTCATGGCGGCGGCGTCATCGGCAGCGCGGCCAACGCCTTCATCGCCGTGGTGGTGTATCTCGGGCTTTGGGTGGTAACCCTGCCGCTGTGGCTGCTGGGGCCGGTGGGCGCGGTGATTCCCTTCATCACCGCCGGCTACCTCAACCAGCGCCTGTTCCGCTACGACGCGCTCGCCATCCACGCCGACGCCGGCGAACTGAAAGCCGTCATCGAGCAGAACCGCGGCGCGCTGTGGGGTCTGGGCATGCTGCTCGCGCTGGTGCAGTTCGTGCCGCTGCTGAATTTCTTCGCGCCAGTGTTCACCGGTCTCGCCTTCATCCACTTCTGCCTGGGCAAACTGCGCGGTCGGCGCAGCGAACAAGCGCTCACGGCGTAGCCGGCGCCGGTGCTGCAGGCGTGGCCGGAGCAGGTGACGCGCTCTCCTCCAGTGCCTTCCGGCTCGCACCCAGGCTCATCTTGTTGGGTACGAACTTGTCCTTGGCCGTCTGCTCGCCGGGCGCGTCCACGCTGAGTCGGCCCGCATCCAGCCCCAGTTTGAGCAGTGCCTCGCGCATCGTCACGCCGCGCGCCTGCGCCAGCTTCACGAGTTCCGCGTCCTCGATTTTCGTGCGCTGGGTCAGGCGCTCGAGCAATTCGGCATGGAAGGCGGAAGCGGGGCCTTCGTCGCGCGTCTTGAACTGGCGCCCCAG
>DISR01000053.1:57344-68725 GCA_002421825.1 Thiobacillus sp. UBA6205
TGCCGGCAACCGCCGCTGCCTGGCGGCGCATGGCCAGTTCCTGCAGGGCGCGACGGTCGGCCTTGGGATCGAAGGCCGGCTGCAACGTCAGGGTCAGCGCGGGGCGCTTGCCCATGGCCTCGCTTACCGCCTTGAGCTTTTCCTGTTCGGGCGGCAACAGCGCACTGCTGCCCGGATCGAACTCGATGGCCTCGAGTTTTTCCGAACTGATGCCGAGCAGGCTGCCGATGGCACGGAAGGGCGCGGTCACCAGCTTGGTCAGCACGTTGACGATGGCTTTCCACACGATCTTGCCGTAGCTGAACTGCGGATCGTCCAGGCTGCCGGAAATCGGCAGGTCGAGGTCGATGATGCCGTTGCTGTCCTGCAGGAGCGCGATGGCGAGGTCGAGCGGCAGCTTCATCGCCGTCGGGCTGTCCACGCGTTCGCCCAGTTTCAGCTTGTTGATGACGAACTTGTTCTCGCCCGCGAGCTGGCGGTTCTTGATCTTGTATTCGAGGTCGACCGACAGCCTGCCGGAGTCGATCTTGCGCCCGGCGAACTTGCCCGAATAGGGCGTGAGGTTGTTCATTTCCAGATTGCGGAAACTCAGCTTGAGGTCGGTGAAATCGGTGGCGCGGAACGGCTGGATGGAACCGCGCACGCGCGCCGAGCCGTAGTCGTCCACGCTGCCGTCCAGTTCCACCTGCGCCGTGGTGGCGGGATCGGTGGACAGGCCGGCGATCACGCCCGAGAGCGAATGCATGCGCGTACCGAACGGCGTCGGCAGCGACAGATCGGCGAATTCGGCGTTGGCGTTGTCGATCTTCAGGCGCTCGATGGCGACCGGGAAACCCTCGGTGCTTTCCCTGGCCGCGGCGGCAGCCTTGACTTCAGCCGGCTTCGGTCCTTCGGCTTTGGCGGCCCCGGTCTTGGCGGCCTCGGCTTTTGCCGCAGGCTCAGGCTGGTTGCGCAGGATGCGCTTCAGGTTGATGGACTGGTCCTCGAAAATGATGACCTTGCCGAAAGGCTTGGTCGCCACCAGTTCGTTCATGTGCAACCGGTCGGGCGCCAGGCTCACTTTCAGGTTGCTGGAGGCCAGCTTTTCCCAGCCCAGGAAGGCCTCGGCGGTGTCCTCCTCGATGATGGCCAGGTCGCTGATGGAAAAGCCGCCGCCGTAGTTGAGTTTCATGCCCTTTCTGCCGCTGGCGAAATCCAGCCTGCCGCTGGTGTAGGCCGCACCGGACTGCAGGTCCAGGCGCGCAACCTGGCTGACGTAGGGCGCGAAGGGCTTCAGCGAAAGGCCGGCCAGCTTCAGATTGAGCCTGCCGCTCGCCTTGCCCGGCACGAGGCTGCCACTGGCGCTTAACTTGCCGCCCTGCCTGACGTCGAGCGCCGCTTCCAGCCCGATGGGTTTGTCGAGGTCCAGGCTGAGATCGCTCGCCTTGACGCGGCCGTTGACGATGTCGAGCTTCATCGGCGAGGGCGTGGACAGGTCGCTCACCGCGACCTGGATGCCTTCCACGCCGAAACGCCCGAGCTTCAGCGCCATGGCCGGCTGATCCGACGGCTGGGTGGCAGCGGCCGGTTTGGCGGCACTGGCTGGTTTCTCCAGGATGCTGTTCCAGTTGAGCTGCTTGTTCTTGGCTATGGCCACCGCGGTTTTCACGCCGGCAAGATCGATGGCATCTATCACCAACTCGCTGGCGGCCAAATCGTAGTGGGCATTGCTCAGGCTGGCACTGCTCAACTCGGCGACATTCTCCGCCCCCGAAAATACCCTGGCCGGACCCAGGCGCGCATTGACCGGCCCCACCCTGATCGCCGGCGCGCTGGCAATCTCGCCCGCCAGCGCGGCGTCGAGACCGAAGCCCGCGGCCTCGACGCGCAGGGGACGCACGTAGCCCTTGTCAGTGAAATTGGCCGACCAGTCGTCGACACGGATCGACCGCACCGCCAACTTCCAGGGTGCGACTTCCGCGGGCGAAGCCGGCTTGGCTTCCGGCCTGGGCGCAGGCGGCGGCACATCGCTCGCCACGGCGAAGAGTTTCTGCCAGTCCAGCGTACCGTCCGTCTCGCGCGTGGCCGAGAGCTTGCCGGATTTCAAACTGATTTCAGCGACATCTAGATTCTGCGCATACAGATCCAGGTTGGCATTGCCGATTCTGGCNNATTGGCGCCGTTGATCTGCAGCCAGGGCTTGTCCTGCCCGGACTTGTCCTTGACCAGCGCGAAGCGATAGCGCGTGCCCGCGGCCAGCACGCCGGAAGGCAGTTCGAAATTGCGCGGCGTCTTGATGACCTTGAGCAGGTTGGTGAGGCTGACGCCTTCCAGTCCGACCTCGCCGTCCGACTTCACCGGGTTGAGCGAAACGTCGCCCTTCCATTTGAGCGTGCCGCCCTGCTCGGGCAGCTTGGCCGCGATCAGGTAGTTGCCGCGGTCCTCGGGCAAAGTGGACAGGCCTTCCAACTGCACCCCGAGCGGTTTCAACTGGACTTCGAACGGATCGCCCGCCCGATTGGCGTCGACATACTCGATGTCGCCCTTCTCGATCTTGATGCGATCGATGAGCACGCGCGGCATGGTGTCGCTGGGCGGCTCCTTGTTCTCGTTGAGCTTGGCGATAAGTTCCGCCCAGTTGAGCTTGCCGCCCTTGCGCACCACGAAATCGGCGTACGGGCCGGACAGTTCCACGTCCTTCATGCGCCAGGCGAAGCGGAACAGGCCCAGGGTTTCCAGGTTGACGTACAGGCGCTCGAAACCGGCGAGCGGCTGGCCGCTCTTTTCCGCGAGCTTGAGCCCCTGCACGGTGGCTTCCAGCGTCAGGGGGTTGAATTTCACTTCTTGCACGGTGAGCTGGCTCGCGAACTTGTTCTCGCCCACCCAGGGCAGGATTTTCTTCGCCAGCGGATTGACCAGGAAAAAGCCGAACAGCACGTAGAAGCCGAACACGCCGGCGAAGATCATGAAAGGCAGGCTGAGCAGGATTTTAAGCAGGCGGGCGAGCATGGGTTTTCCTGGTTTTTTCATTGCTGTTCAGCTTAGTCGGCAAGCATCTTTGACCGCAAGCCCGTTGTGCTGCCCAGACTCAAGAAACTTTATCGCTTTTCAAAACGGGGAGAAATCCATGAACGTCGCACATTCCCTGCCGGGCGGCGCCGGACATCGCGTCCGGCCGCATTCATGAAAGGGTGGCGCTGGATGAAGGTGGCATTTACTCCGCCGGGCAGGGGGAGGATGTCCGTGGCGCCATCCTGCCCCGTTCTTTCAGGCGCCCTCGACCGCTTCACGCACCAGCCGGAATATTGCGCGACTGGACTTGGGCGGCTTGTTGTTCGCCGCCTCGAAACGGGCGTTGCGAATGAGCTGGCGGAGCCGGGTCGCATCCGCCTGCGGGTATTCGTTGAGGAACAGGGTCAGCGCCTCGTCATTCTCGATGAGGCGGTCGCGCCAGCGCTCGATGCGGTGCAGCAGCACCTTTTCCTCGTCCGACTCGCCGCGCCAGGCAGCCAGCTGGCGGGCGATGGGCTCCTCGTCCACGCCGCGCATGAGCCGGCCGATGTACTGCAGCTGACGGCGGATGGCGCCGTGCTTGGTGAAGCGGCGGCAATCCCCCACCGCGCGGCGCAGTTCGTCAGGCAGGTCCAGCTTTTCCAGCTTGCTCGCCGGCAACTTGACCAGTTCCTCGCCAAGGTCCTGCAGGGCGAGCATGGCTTCCTTGCGCTTGGTCTTGGAAGGCGGCTGGATGTCCTCGCCCTCTTCGGGGGTTTCTTCAAAATCGCGCATGTCGTTCGGGGACAGTAGAATAGGCGCTTATTTTATGCCGTCTGTGGCCGCAGAACCTACTACATGAGCAACTCGCATTTTTCCTATTCTCAAGACCAGTTCAAGCGCATCGCCCGGCAGGTGCTGGATTACGCCAGGGCCGCCGGCGCGACCGCCGCCGACACCGAGGTATCCGAGGGCTTCGGCCAGACCGTGACGGTGCGCAAGGGCGAGATCGAAACCGTCGAGTACAACAAGGACAAGGGCGTGGGCGTCACGGTGTACGTGGGCCAGCGACGCGGCCATGCCAGCACTTCTGATTTAACGGATGCCGCGCTCAAGGCCACGGTGGAAAAAGCCGCCACCATCGCCAAACACACGGCCGAAGACACTGCCGCCGGCCTGCCCGAGCGCGAATGGCTGTCCACGGAACAACCCGAACTCGAGCTCTTTCACCCCTGGGACCTGACGGTGGAAGAAGCCGCCGAACTGGCCCGCGCCTGCGAGGCCGCCGCCTTCAAGGTCGACCGCCGCATCGACAATTCCGAAGGCGGCAGCGTTTCCACCCAGGCCTCGCATTTCATCTACGCCAATTCGCTGGGCTTTGCCGGCGGCTACGCCAGCACCCGCCAGGGCATTTCCGCCGCGGTGATCGCCAGCGAGGCCGGCGCCATGCAGCGCGATTACTGGTATGCGACCGCGCGCGATGCCGCTGACATGAAATCGCCCGAATACGTGGGCCGCATCGCCGGCGAGCGCGCGGTGCGCAGGCTCAACGGCCGCCGGCTTTCCACACGCAACTGCCCGGTCATTTTCGAGGCGCCGATCGCCTCCGGCCTCATCAGCAGCTTCGTCGGCGCGGTGTCCGGCGGCAGCCTGTACCGCAAGTCCTCTTTCCTGCTCGACAGCCTGGGCCAGGAAATCTTCTCGTCCATCGTCAACCTGCGCGAAGACCCCTTCCTGAAAAAAGGCCTCGGCTCCTGTCCCTTCGACAATGAGGGCGTCAAGGTCGGCGCGCGCGACGTGGTGAAGAACGGCGTGGTGCAAGGCTATTTCCTCTCCAGCTATTCCGCGCGCAAGCTGGGCATGCAGAGCACCGGCAACGCCGGCGGCAGCCATAACCTGATCCTGCCCTGCTCCGAGCCCGGCGGCGAACTCGACCTGCCGGCCATGCTCAGGAAAATGGGCACCGGCCTGCTGGTCACCGAACTGCTGGGCCAAGGCACCAACATGGTCACCGGCGATTATTCGCGCGGCGCCGCCGGCTTCTGGGTGGAGAACGGCGAGATCCAGTACCCGGTGGAAGAAATCACCGTGGCCGGCAACCTCAAGGACATCTTCCGCGACATCCAGGCCATCGGCAGCGACGTCGAAGTGCGCGGCAGCAAGCTCACCGGGTCGATCCTGGTCGGCAACATGATGGTGGCGGGGGAGTGAAAGGAAAGGCGTGAAGGGAGAAGGGGGAAGGGGGAAGGGTAAAAACCGCCCCCATGACATTCGTCATCGCGAGGTGCGTATTCAGCCTTTAGCCGCGAGCGCAGCGTGGCGGGCCGTGGCGATCCAGTTTTTTAAAACTGGGTTGCTTCGCTTCGTTCGCAATGAGCTGTTCTTTCTGCTTGCGCTGACATGCCTTGTTCTCCTTGCCGCCTGCGGCCGCGACCCGCAACTGCCGCGCCTTTATGACGGCGATGTCATCCTCGCCTTCGGCGACAGCCTCACCCACGGCACCGGCGCTTCGCGCGACAGCGCCTATCCCGCGGTATTGAGCAAGCTTACCGGCCATACCGTCGTCAATGCCGGCGTGCCGGGGGAAACCACGGCCGAGGGCCTGGTGCGGCTGCCCGAGGTGCTCGAAGAAGTGCGGCCCAGGATCGTGCTGCTGTGCCTGGGCGGCAACGACATGCTGCGGCGCCACGACGGCAACGCCACCGAATCCAATTTGCGCCGGATGATTGAAACCATCCGCGCCAGCGGTGCCGGCGTGGTGCTGATCGGCGTGCCCCAGCCCGCCCTGTTCTCCGGCCCGCCCGATTTCTACGAAAAGCTCGCCGACGAATTCGACCTGCCCTACGAAGGTGAAATCTTCGACGAGGTGCTGAAGACTCCGCGTCTCAAGGCCGACCCCATCCATGCCAATGCAGAAGGCTACAAGGTGGTGGCGGAACGTCTCGCCGAACTGCTCGAAGACGCCGGGGCCATCAAGTGAAACGGCTGCTGGCCATCAGCAGCCTGATCGACAGTCTCAACGAGCGCATCGGCCGCCTCGTCATGTGGGGTGTACTCGTCGCCACGCTGGTCGCCACCGGCAATGCGCTCGCCAAGCATTTCCTGGGACAGGGTTCCAACGCCTGGCTGGAAGCGCAGTGGTATCTGTTCGGCGCGCTGTTTCTTTTGGGCGCCGGCTACACCCTCAAGCACAACGGCCACGTGCGCATCGACGTCATCCACCAGCGCCTGTCCGACAAAACACGGGCCTGGATCGACCTCTTCGGCGGCCTGCTGTTCCTGCTGCCCTTTGCCGGCCTGCTCGCCTGGCTGTCGTGGGCGCTGTTCGCGGAATCCTGGCGCATCCAGGAAATGTCGCCCGATGCCGGCGGGCTGCTGCGCTGGCCGGTCAAACTCATGCTGCCGCTCGGCTTCGGCCTGCTGTTCTTGCAGGGCGTGTCGGAAGTCATCAAGCGCCTCGGCGTGCTGCGCGGCGTGCTGCCGCTTGCCGAAGAAAAACCGGCGGAGGAAGTATGACCGAATTCCTCGCGCCCCTCATGTTCCTGAGCCTGGTGGTGTTCCTGCTGCTGGGCTACCCGGTGGCGTTTTCGCTTGCGGCCAACGGCCTGTTGTTCGCCTTCATCGGCATCCAGAACGGCCTGTTCGATTTCGCGCTCATGCAGGCGCTGCCGGAACGGGTGTTCGGCATCGCCGCCAACCAGACCCTGCTGGCGATTCCCTTCTTCACCTTCATGGGTCTGGTGCTGGAACGCTCGGGCATGGCCGAGGAACTGCTCGACACCCTGGGCCAGCTGTTCGGGCGCGTGCGCGGCGGCCTGGCCTATGCCGTGATCCTGGTCGGCGCGCTGCTCGCCGCGACCACCGGCGTGGTCGCCGCCTCGGTCATCGCCATGGGCCTGATCTCTCTTCCGATCATGTTGCGCTACGGCTACGACAAGCGCCTCGCCTCCGGCGTCATCGTCGCTTCCGGCACGCTGGCGCAGATCGTTCCGCCCAGCCTCGTGCTCATCGTGCTGGCCGACCAGATGGGCGCTTCGGTCGGCGACATGTACCAGGGCGCATTGCTGCCGGGACTGGGCCTGGTGCTGATGTTCATGCTGTTGGTGCTGGCGATTTCCATTTTCAGGCCCGCCGCCGTGCCCGCCCTGCCCGCTGCCGCGCGCACGCTGTCGCATTCGCAACTCACTCTGCGCGTCTTCACTACCCTGATCCCGCCGCTGGTGCTGATGTTCCTGGTGCTGGGCACCATCTTCCTCGGCATCGCCACCCCCACCGAGGGCGGGGCCATGGGTGCGGCCGGCGCGCTGCTGCTGGCACTCATCAAGGGTCGGCTGAAAGTCGACACCCTCAAACAGTCGATGGACTCCACGCTCAGGCTCACCAGCTTCGTGATCTTCATCCTCATCGGTTCCACCGTATTCGCCCTCGCCTTCCGCGGCCTCAACGGCGACCTCTGGGTCGAGGGTCTGTTCGAACACCTGCCCGGCGGCGTCATCGGCTTCCTCATCGCGGTGAACCTGCTGGTGTTCCTGCTCGCCTTCTTCCTCGACTTCTTCGAGATCGCCTTCATCGTCGTGCCGCTGCTGATGCCGATCGCGCTCAAGCTCGGCATCGACCCGATCTGGTTCGGCGTCATGCTCGCGGTCAACATGCAGACCTCCTTCATGCACCCGCCCTTCGGCTTCAGCCTGTTCTACCTCAAGAGCGTGGCCCCGCCCGAGATCAGGACCACCGACATCTACTGGGGCGCGACTCCCTTCCTGATGATCCAGCTGGTGATGGTGGCCCTGGTCATCGCCTTCCCCGAACTGGTCGGCCACCACGCCCAGGCCGTGTCCGGCGGCGTGATCGATATCCCCATGGAGTCGGACGGCTACGGCGACTATTTCCTGCCGCGCGAGTGGCGCTGACTTGCGCCGCCCACCAAACGATGAGGAGCCCAGGATGAGCCCAGCCGCCGTTTTCCGTATCTCGCTTGCAACTGTGCTTCTTGCCGCCGGCCTCTTCGGCACACCTCAAACGCATGCGGATGAAGCGTTGTGGGCCAGGCTCGCCGAAGGCGGCAAGGTGGTATTGATGCGCCATGCATCCGTGGTCGAGGGACGCAACGGCGGCGATTCGCTGCTGCGGGATCCCTCTTGCAAGAATGAGCGCAATCTGTCCGCCGAAGGCAGACATGAAGCGAAAACGATCGGCGAGCGTTTCCGCGCACGCAATATCCGGATCGAAGCGGTCCGCCACAGCCCGTACTGCCGCACCGCCGAAACGGCGAAGATCACCTTCGGCGGCGGTGGCGAGGCCGGCTATCTTTCCCTGCTCGAGGCGCTGGGCGCAGAAGCGGCGGCAGCGCAGACCGCACAACTCAACCAGGTCATCGGCGCCTACGCCGGCAAGGGCAACCTGGTGCTGGTAACGCACGAGCCCAACATCAACGCGGTATCGTTCGAGATGATGAAGCCGGCGGATTTTGTGGTGCTGCAGCCCAAGGGCGGCAGCGAATTCGAGGAACTGGGCGTCGTCAGATCGGGCGCGACAGAATAGCCGCCGCCATGCAGCAGCGCATCACCGGCTTCCACCTGGACGAGGAAAACCACTGGGTGGCGGAACTCGAATGCGGCCACTTCCAGCACACCCGCCACGACCCACCCTGGGTCAGCCGGCCCTGGGTGATAACCCCAGAGGGACGCGGGGGCATGATCGGACAGGCATTGCAATGCAAGAAATGCGACGCGGGCGCACCGCCGGACAAACTATGACGCGACCGCCACCTGCCCCCTGCCCGCCTGCTTGGCCTCGTACATGGCCTCGTCGGCTCGGCGCATGAAATCGTCGACCGATTCGCCCTGCCGATGTTCGCACACACCGAAGCTGCAGGAGATCACCCCGACCGGCTTGAGCGGTCGCTCGGCCAGCATTTTGCGCAGGCGCTCTGCCGTGTTGCTCGCATCTGCCAACCCGGTTTCGGGCAGCAACAGCATGAATTCATCGCCGCCGACGCGCGCCAGATGCTCGGTGACCCGCACTTCATTCTGGACTTCCCGGCTGACGAATATCAGCACCTGGTCGCCGACGGCATGTCCGTGGCTATCGTTGATCAGCTTGAAGCGGTCGATGTCGAACATGATCAATGCCAGCGGGCGCCGGTAACGCTCGGCGCGCTGCATTTCCTCGTGCAGCAATTCGTAAAAGTGCCGCCGGTTCCAGATTTGCGTCAGCTCGTCGGTATCGGCGGCGGTCCGCAGCTGGTCTTCCAGCCTGATCCTGTCGCTGATGTCAACGTTGACGATGATGCCGCCGATGACCTCGCCGGCATCATCGCGAATGGGCATGGCGGAGTTGAGAATGACCTTGCGGGTGCCGTCGAAACACTCGATCTCGATTTCCTCGTTCAGGCTGGTTTCGCCCTTGCTGATGGCGCGTGCCGCCGCCCACTCATGGGGTTCGATGCGCTTGCCGGTGGCAACCCACCAGCCCTTGTACTCGCCGAACTGCTCAGGCTTTATGTAACGCGAACCCGCCCAGATTCTCCGGCCTTCGGGATTGCCGTAGATGATGCCGCCGTCGCGGTCCATGATCCACACGCCGACCGGCAGGGCGCCCAGCACCGAGCCGAGCAGGCCGGGCATCTGCATCAGAGCATTTTTCTCGTTCTCCGTCATGTCCACCCTTCCGCAAGCCCACTATCGCCGTTTATTCAAGCTCGCCGCCGGCCGTCCATTACTGACTGCCGCTTTCCGATATTCATTCAAGCACATGGGCACGATTTCCGTTTGGCTCACGTCACAGGCAGCAGCCCAACCATGCGCTCGCCCCGACGCGGCTCGGCCAGCATGTCCGCGACCGCGTCGCGCCAGGCTGCGTAGTGCAGGGTCTGCTTGTGCAAAGCGGCATCGTGTTCGCTGCGGTAGGCTTCGTAGAACATGAAGCAGGTCGGGTCTTCGGGGTTTTGAAGAAAATCAAAACGCAGGTTGCCCGGCTCGCGGACCGAGGCTTCGTGGTTGAGCCGGCAGGCTTCGATGAAGGCCTCGGTGTGTTCCGGTTTGACGCGCATGTGGACCAGGGTCGTGTGCATGGCTTTCCTCGCTGGAATGCAGAACGGTCTTTACTTAACGTAGTAAAGAAAGTTCTGGTACGGCGCCTCGGCGATCTTGAACCATTGGATCTGCGCGTCGCGGAAAGGCTTCCAGCTGCCGTACAGGGTCTTGAAGGCCGGGTTCTTTTTGGCCTCTTCGGCGTAGATTTCGAACGCCGTGCGGCGCGCGGCGAGCATGACGTCCTTGGGATAGGCATGCAGTTTCGCGCCCTGCTGCACCAGGCGCATCAGCGCCGGCGGATTCTTGGCGTCGTAGTCGGCCAGCATGCGCGTGTTGGCCTCGGCGCAGGCAGCCTGCAGCGCGGCCTGGTAAGGCTCGGGCAATGCGTTCCATTTCTGCCGGTTGAACAGGAAGGAGAGCTGCGGGCCGCCCTCCCACCAGCCGGGGTAGTAGTAGTGTTTGGCGATGCGATGGAAGCCGAGCTTCTCGTCGTCGTAAGGCCCCACCCATTCGGCGGCGTCGAGCGCGCCGCGTTCCAGCGCCGGGTAGATGTCGGGACCGGGCAGCGTCTGCGGCACGCCGCCCAGCCGGGAAATGATCTTGCCACCGAGGCCGGGAATGCGCATTTTCAGGCCGCGCAGGTCGGCCAGTGACTTGATCTCGCGGCGAAACCAGCCGCCCATCTGCGCGCCGGTGTTGCCGCCGGGAAACTGCACGATGTTGTATTCCTGATAGAGCTCGCGCAGCAGTTCCAGCCCGCCGCCCGAATACATCCAGGCATTCTGCTGGCGAGCGGTCAGTCCAAACGGCAGCGCGGTGTCGAAAGCGAAGGCCATGTTCTTGCCGACATAGTAGTAGCCGGCAGTGTGGCCGGCTTCGACCGTGCCGGCCTGCACCGCGTCCAGCACCTGCAGGCCGGGCACCAGTTCGCCGGGCGGGAAGACGCGGATCTTGAAGCGTCCGCCGGTGATCTGCGCCACGCGCCTGGCCATGGTTTCGGCGGCGCCGAAAATGGTGTCGAGGCTTTTGGGAAAGCTGGATGCAAGACGCCAGCCGATCTCGGGCAAATCCCTGGCCATTGCCGCCGGCAGTGCGCCAGCAAACAGGCCTGCCGTGGCGCCCTTGATGAAGTCTCGTCTGGACATCGTTCTTCCCCCATTTGTTTGGGGAGAATTATACGGGCGCCAACAAAAAGGGCGGCTTGCGCCGCCCTTGGGATCGAGTTGATCGTAATTATGCAGTGGCCGTCATTGCGAGGAGGCGAAGCCGACGCGGCAATCCAGTCAAACTCGGCTTGGCCTTACTCAACTGGATCGCCACGCTACGCTCGCGATGACGATTCAGGCACTTACGCCGCCTTGGAGTACTTCTCCTTCA
>DISR01000082.1 GCA_002421825.1 Thiobacillus sp. UBA6205
AGGAGGTTCATGGCGGCTGTGGCGGGCGCATGGACCCGCCCACCGCCTATGTCTACCCTGAGTCCTATGATCGCGTAACGGTGCTCAAGGGGCCGCAGACGGTTCTCTATAGCGCCGGCAGCTCGGCCGCGGTCGTGCTCTTCGAGCGCGACATCGAGCGCATGATGCAGCCCGGCTGGAGCATGAACGGCAGCCTCACCTTCGGCAGCTGGGGCCGCAACGACCAGGTCTTCGATGCGAAGGCGGGCAACCCTGACTTCTACGCGCGCATCGGCGCCACCCGTTCCGACAGCGACAACTACGAGGACGGTGACGGCAAGGAGGTGCATTCCTTCTACACCCGCTGGAGCACGACCGGCGCAATCGGCTGGACCCCGGACGACAACACCCAGCTCGAGCTCAACTTCGGGCGCAGCGATGGCGAAGCCGCGTACGCCGACCGCGGTATGGACGGCACCAAGTTCGAGCGCGAGCATGTCGGTGTGAAGTTCGACAAGCGCAACCTCTCGCCGCTGGTACAGCGCATCGAGGCCAATGTCTATTACAGCTACATTGACCATGTGATGGACAACTTCAGCCTGCGACGGAAGCCGCCGGCGGCGCCGTTCTCGGTTAACAATCCTGACCGCGAAACGAAGGGCGCCCGCTTTGTTGCTACGCTTACCCCGGCCGATCAGTGGATGTTGAAGCTCGGGGCGGACTACAAGGACGACATGCATACGCTGCGCGCGATGCAGGGCGCCACGCCGCCCGCATACGCCAGTGCCGCCCGCAACAAGGATCTCGGTTTCGAGCGCTATGGTCTGTTCGGTGAGGGAACGTATTCCCTCGATGACATGCGCCGTGTCGTCGCAGGCCTCCGGTTCGACCAGCATGAGGGTACGGACTATCGGCGCGCGATCAAGGATGTTGCGGCAGGAAATATGCTCGCCACCTCGCCGAATGGTTTTGCCAATCAGAGCCGCGAGGAAAACCTGAAGAGCGGCTTCCTTCGCTATGAGAACGACTACGCGGGCGGAGCAGGGACGTGGTATGCCGGACTGGGCTATGTCGAGCGCTTCCCCGATTTCTGGGAGATGATGCGCGCTACGCCGATCTCGGGCACCTCGAACAGCGTGGCCGATGCTCGCGACTTCGGCAATCTCGACTACGAGAAGACGACGCAACTGGACATCGGCGCGAACTGGGCCCTCGGGGATGTGAGTGCTTCCGTTGCCGGCTTCTACAGCAAGGTCGATGACTACATGCTGCTGCGCTGGTGGCAGGTGGGCTCGACTGCAGTCGCGGACGTACGCAATGTCGATGCGACGCTCTACGGCGCAGAAGCGGATGTCACCTGGCGTTTTGCGGCGAATTGGAGTGCGACCGGCACCTTGGCATGGGTGCACGGCAAGAACGACACGGATGGCAAAGCGCTCGCACAACAGCCGCCGCTCGAAGGTCGCCTGGCAGTCGAATACAACGATGGCACCTTCTCGTACGGTGGTCTGCTTCGTCTGGTTGCCAAGCAGGATCGTGTCGATGTCGGCTCCGGCAGCATCGTTGCAGGTGGTAAGGACCTCGGTCCGACCTCTGGCTTCGCCACCTTGGCGCTGAATGCCGGATGGCGGCCGAACAAGGCGACCTTGCTCACCGTGGGGGTGGATAACGTCTTCGATCGCACCTATAGCGAGCACTTGTCGCAGGGCAGTGCCGCGATTTCGGGATACGAAGTCGCGGTTAACGAGATCATCAACGAGCCTGGCCGGACGTTCTGGCTGAAGGCTCAGGTTGCACTTGACTGACGTGCGTCGCGGCTGAGGCCGCAGGGCGGGCGTGTGCGGGGGGACGGCTCTGCCGTGACGCACATACCCGCCTGACAAGGCGCATCGTCCCGGAGGGGAACGGGATGAATACTGGATTGAAACGCTCTTACGAGCTGGGCCAGTTCGACTGCGGGTCGTGCACGGCCAGCGGGGCATCATCGTGCGGCGCGCTCGCCGCACTGATTTCGGCAGCCGGAATGCTGTCATTCAAATCATATGTCTTCGAGCCAGGGGCTGCGCTGATGCAGCGCGGGGCGCCTGCGCTCGGCGTTCACTTCGTGGTTTCGGGTGCCGTGAAGCTTGTGTGCGAGGACTTCGTTGGCAAGGAGCGCATCGTGCGCATTGTCCAGGACGGCGGAATCATCGGCCTGGAGGCCCTCACGGAGAGCCGGACGCGGCACGTTGCGCTTGCGCTGGACGAGGTCCGCACCTGCTGGATCGACGCGGTCAGGCTCCGGGATAGCCTGCAGCGCGTGCCGGAACTCCAACTGACGCTGCTACGCCAGATGCAGGCGGCCCTGCACGAGGCGGAGTCCTGGATTTCGGATCTGGCCAGTGGCACGGTGCCGGCGCGCGTGCGTCTGGCGCGGCTGCTGTTGCGCCTGCGTCTAGGCGGTGAGAATCGGGTGCGGCGGCTGAACCTGAGCGATGTGGGGGCCATTCTGGGGCAGACGCCCGAAACCGTATGCAGGGCGCTGAAGACCTTCACCCGCGACAAGGTGCTGGTGCCGCAAGGGGGGGGCATCGGCCAGCGCTTCTATCTGGCCGATATCGAGGCACTTCATTTGATCGCGCGAGATGGCGCGCCTGAGGTGGCGCGGGTCGAACCGGTCAAGCCGCCCTGTGCCAAGGGTGGCAAGCGCTGTCCGAAGTGCGCTACATGCGACCGCCAACCGACAGTGAACTGCATGGCGCAGGCGGTGGCCGCAAGTGATGTGCCGGCAGAGGCATGGAGTTGATCGCGGGCTGAAGTGCGACGCGGTTATTGCAGGGCAACCCGCGAACCGGGTTGCCCTGCGGTGGAGGCTTGCGGTGGTGCGTTGGAAGTGCGGGCCTCGTGTCCGCAAGCGTCTGAAAGCACGAGGGCGCCCAGGCCGTGTGGCGGGGCGCCCCTGCTTTGCGGCGTGGCCTGTCGCGCGGGATTACTTCTTGCGCATCGGCGGCAGGTCGGTGCAGCTTCCGTGAGCCACTTCGGCCGCCATGCCCACCGTCTCGCCCAGGGTCGGGTGGGGGTGGATGGTCTTGCCGATGTCGA
>DISR01000094.1 GCA_002421825.1 Thiobacillus sp. UBA6205
CCACGCGCCTGCCCGGCGCCTCGGCGGAGGACGTGGAAAAGCGCGTGACGCGGCCGCTGGAGGACGCCATCGCGCGGGTGGCGGACGTGAAGTTCATTTCCAGCAACAGCCGCGAGAACGTGTCGTCGATGCTGGTGCGCTTCCAGGACCTGGACACGCGCACGTTCGACAAGCGCATGAACGATTTGCGGCGCGAAGTGCAGAACCAGGCCGACGCCGAACTGCCCGGGGAAGCCGGCGATCCGGTGGTGCTGGAAATCACCACCGCGAACGGCTTCCCCACGGCGATGGTGATGATCACCTCGCCTGCCTTCGACGAACGCCTGCGCGCGCTGGCCCGCCAGGTGAAGGAGGACATCGAACGCACCAAGGGCGTGGACTCGGTGTTCGCCACCGGGCTGCAGGATCCCGAACTGCACGTGCGCTTCGACCCTGCCGCGGCGGCTGCGCGCGGCATTTCCGGCGGCGACGTGGCCGATTCGGTGTCGCGCTGGTTCCGCGACATTTTCGCGGGGCAGGCGCGCGTGGGCGACAACGAATGGCTGGTGCGGGTGATCGGCCAGTCGAGCGACCCGGATACGCTGGCCGCCATCCAGATTACGCCAGCGGTGTCGCCGCAGAACCGCGTGCCGCTCGACAGCCTGGCGGAAATCGCGCGTGCGCGCGAAAAGCCCGAGCAACTGGTGAGCAAGGACGGCCAGCCCGCCGTGCTGCTGGCGGTGAACAAGCGCACCGCCGCCAACACCCTGGAACTGGTGGGCAGGATCAACGACTACCTGGCGGCGAAAAACAAAACCCTCGCCAACAGCGGCCTGCAGGTGGTGTTGCTGGACGACCAGACCATCCCCACGCGCCAGGCCATCGACGTCATGCAGACCAACGCGCTGTTCGGCCTGGCCCTGGTACTCTTGATCACCTGGCTGTTTCTCGGCTCGCGCATCGCCCTATTGATCGGCCTGGGCATTCCGTTCTCGCTGGCCGCGGCGTTCTGGGCACTGTCGGCGATGGGATTCACGCTCAACATTTCGGTATTGCTCGGCATCGTAATCGTGCTGGGCATGCTGGTGGACGACGCCGTGGTCATCGTCGAGGCCATCTACTACCGCATGGTGCGCGGCCAGCCCGTCCTGCAAGCCTCGCTCGATGCCGTGCGCGAGGTGGGGCACCCGGTGTTCTCGGCGGTGCTCACCACGCTGGCGGCCTTCATGCCGCTGATGCTCCTGCCCGGCATCGTCGGCAAGTTCATGTTCGTGATCCCGGCCGTGGTATCGGTCGCACTGCTGGCTTCGCTGCTGGAAGCCTACTGGATGCTGCCGACGCATGTGGTGGCAATCAGGCTCGGCGCGGGCAAGTCCAGCCGGGTGCAGAAAAAGCGCGAGGCCTTCACCCACTGGGTGCGGCTGAAATATTCCCGCTTCCTGATCAAGACCATGCGCCATCCGTGGCTGAGCCTGGCCGGGATGGGGCTGCTGATCGCGCTGGCGCTCGGCTCGCTGGCGGGCGGACTGGTGAAGATCCAGTTCTTCGCCTTCGACCCCTTGCGCATCTTCTACGTGAACGTGGACATGCCGCCCTCTTCCAGCATCGACGCCACTCTGGCGGAAGTGCAGCGCGTGGAGCGTGCCGTGCGGCAGAAGCTTGAGCCGAACGAGGCGCGCGGCATTTCGGCCAACGCCGGCCTCAAGTTCACCGATACCGAGCCCCTGTACGGCCCCGCCTACGGCCAGGTCGTGGTGTCGCTGAACCCGCGCAGCGGCGACATGCGCACCACCGACGAAGTCGTCGCGGACATGCGCGCGGAAATTGAAGCATTGTCGGGCAAGGCGCGCATCTCGTTTTTGGAAGTCTCGGGCGGGCCGCCGTCGTCGAAGCCGATCAAGGTGCGCGCGCGCGGCGACGACTACAAGGAGTTGCGTGCGGCGGCAGACGCCATCGAGGCCATCGTCCGGAAAATCCCCGGCACCAAGGACGTCGCCGACGACGAGGTGGCAGGCCGGCAGCAATTGATCCTGCGCCTGGATGCCAACGCGGTGCGCAACGCCGGGCTCGACCCCGCGCTGGTGTCGCGACTGGCGCGCCTGCACACCGACGGCGAGATCGTGGCGGAAATGCGCGAGGGCGGCGACAAGATCGAGGTGCGCGTGCTGGCCGACCGCGAGCCCATGGCCGATATCGCCGAATTGCTGAACGACCCGGTGCCGCTGCCCGGCGGCGGCACCACCACGCTGGGTGCGCTGACCGAAGTGGAGACCGGCACCAGCCAGGGCGTGATCAAGCGCTACAACCTGCGCCGCGCCATCACCGTGGAGGCCAACCTCGACAAGGAACGCGAGGACGCGCCCGACACGATTGCCGCCAACCGGATCATCCAGGAGGAATGGAACAAGATCGCCGTGCGCTATCCCGGCGTGACGCTGGATTACTCCGGCGAACTGGAGGATGTGGAAGAAAGCCTCGACGCCATGCCTGGGCTGTTTTTATTAGGCGTGGGCCTGATCTACCTGATCCTCGCCGCGCAGTTCAAGAGCTACTGGCAGCCGCTGATGATTCTGGTGACGGTGCCGCTCGCCTTTACCGGCGTAACGCTGGGACTGGTGATCACCCAGAACCCACTGTCGCTCTACACCCTATACGGCATCATCGCGCTGACCGGCATCGCGGTGAATTCTGCCATCGTGCTGATCGACGCGGCGAACGAGAGACTGAAATCGGGCATGGGCCTGCTGCACGCTTCCATTTATGCCGCGCGCCGCCGCGTGATCCCCATCATCATCACCACCACCACGACCATCGGCGGCCTGTTCTCGCTGGCCGCTGGCCTGGGCGGCAAGTCGCTGATCTGGGGGCCGATGGCTTCCAGCCTGGTATGGGGGCTGGGCGTCGCCACCCTGCTGACGCTGTTCGTGATGCCGCTGATTTTCCGGCTGAGCATGGTGCGTTCGCATCTTCTGAAGCCGGCGCATTGAAGTACAGACGTCATCGCGAGGCCGCAGGCCGCGGCGATCCAGTCAAATTGAGCCAAGCCTTGAAAACTGGATTGCCGCGTCGCTACGCTCCTCGCAATGACGCGGATGGAAATTTCTAGCCCTTGATCTCGCCCATGGCGCTCTGCAGATAATTCTGCAGACCCATCTGCTCGATGAGGCCTAGCTGGGTCTCGAGGTAGTCGATGTGCTCTTCGGTGTCGGCGAGAATCCCGGCGAGGATTTCGCGCGAGGCGTAGTCCTTCACCGTTTCGCAGTGGGCGATGGCCTCGACGTAGAGCTTGTGGCCGCCCTGCTCCAGCTTCAAATCGCCGGCGATGCACTCGGGCACGTTCTCGCCGATCAAAAGCTTGCCGAGGTCCTGCATGTTGGGCAGGCCTTCGAGGAAGAGGATGCGCTCGATCAGCTTGTCGGCGTGGTGCATTTCCTCGATGGACTCGTCGTACTCGTGCTTGCCGAGCGCAACCAGGCCCCAGTTCTTGTACATGCGCGCATGCAGGAAATACTGGTTGATGGCGGTGAGTTCCACCGCCAGGGCCTTGTTCAGATACTGGATGACTTTCTTGTCGCCTTTCATGGTTCTCTCCTGATGCATTGAAAAGAACCCGCGTGGATGCCGGTGGCTGGATGACAGTTGGCTAAAGGGCGGCGCGGATGCGGATTCTTATTCTAGGGCCTGTTCACACTAATTTCACGCCTGCGACGGGGCCGCTTCGGGTGCAAGCCGCGAAGCGAGACGCGCCGCAGTGCGGGCACTGTAAGCGACTCGCGACAAAGGCATGCCCCGAAGCGGCCCCGTCCCTTCGGGTTGCCGCGAGAAAGCGCGTCTGCGGCGTTGCGCCGCTTGGCAAGGGATNNGCGCGCCGCGCCTTGCATCCATCGCTTTCTCGCGGCAACGCAGGTGTGAAATTAGTGTGAACAGGCCCTAGGCAAACTGCCGTGCCAGGCCAAACAAAGACCATGGCAGGACAAGGACTATGCCATTCACAAAAAATGCCGGCGCGGGACCGCCGCACCGGCATTTCCGGGGACGTTAGAACTTGTAGCTGACGCCGACTTCGAAATTGCGCTCCGCGCCCGGAAAGATCCCGTCCGGGTTACGGCTGGCGATGTATTTCCTGTCGAGCAGGTTGCGCACGGTGCCGAACACGTTGAGCTGCTTGTTCACGGCGTAATGCGCGCTCAGGTCCATGGTCGTGTAGGCGGGAATCTCGCCGCGGCGGCCGTCGGCGCTTTCCGCCCTGGTGTTCTCCGCATCCACGAACTGGCTGGACACGTGGTAGGCGCCAAGGCTGGTCTTGAGCCCGCCCAGCTTGTAGTTGAGCGACAGGTTCGCGGTCAGCTCCGGCGCGTAAGGCAGGCGATTGCCGTTGCGGTCGATGCCGCCGACGATTTTCGTGCTGTTGTACTTGGCGGTCGGCACCCAGGTCGCGTTCGCGCCCACGCTCCAGCCGCCGCCGAGCGCATACTCCACCGCGCCTTCCAGGCCTTGGTGCAGGGTCTTGCCGGCATTGGTCACCGTGGCGCCGACACCGCCGGACTCGGATTGCGGCACGATCTGGTTCTCGAAGTCCATGTGGAAAGCGGTGGCTTCATAGTTCATGCGGCTGAGCGCGCCGCGCACGCCGATTTCAAAGTTGGTCGAGCGCTCCGCATCGAGTTCCTGGTCGGTGCCGCCGGCGCTGATGGCGGTTGCCACCATGGCCGGCGAGAAGCCCTTGTAGGCACCGGCGAAGAGCTGCGCCTGCGGAACCAACTGCCAGGTCAGGCCCAGGCCGGGCATGACTTCGACATTGCTGGACTCGCCGGAGTCGCCATTCAGCTCGTTCTTGCGTTCCTGCTCGTACGATTCGATGCGCAGGCCGGGCGTGATCGCCACGCGGTCGTTGATGATGAAACGGTTCTGGCCGTAGAAGGCGATGCCCCTGGCTTTCTGGGTGTCGTCCCCGGTGAGCGTGCCGGAGCGAGCGTTTTCGTCCGTGGTCGAGCGCACGGTCTGGTTGCTCAGATGGTCGCTATGCAGGCGGATGCCGATTTCCGCTTCGTTGCCGATGCCGAAGGCCTTGTGGTTGATCAGCAGGCGCGAATCGACGCCCATCATCTCGAAGGCGCGGTTGCGTCCGGACATGCAGTAGGACGCGCCGCCGCAGGCGACGAAGGTGGTGCCGTCGGCGGAACGGCTGGCAATGTCGCGGCGCCAGTAGTCGCGGTTCAGCTGACTCCAGTACAGCAGGGTGTTGAGCTTCATGTCTTCGTTGATCTGCAGCTCGTGGTTGATGTCGAATGAATAGCGGTCGGTCAGGAAGTAATCGTTCGGCGCCGGATTCCTGGTCGGGTCGTTCTTGTACTCGTTCGGGCGCAAGCCGACATAGGAGGTGTTGACCTCGTTGTCGTAGTAGGTGAACTTGGCGCTGACCCATTGATTGCTGCCCAGCGCCATGCCGCCCTTGAGCACGACGTCCTTCATGTCGAAGCCGTTGTCGCGAAAGCCGTCGCCCTGGGCCGTCACCACGCTGATGCCGCCGACCGCCTCGCCCGAGGGGCTGGCGCCGCCCGCATCCAGGCCCAGCAGGTGATAGCCGTGCGAGCCGGCCTTGGCGGTCACCTTGACGCCGTCCTCTGGGTCCCCGGTCTTGTAGTTGATTACGCCGCCGATGGTGGTCGGGCCGTAGCGCAGACCGGCCGCACCCTTCAGCACTTCGATGCTTTCCATGCGCTCGATGCGGGGGCTGTAATAGGACTCGTTGGCGAGGAACAGGCCGGGCGCCACCGGCACGCCGTCTTCCAGCACCAGCAGTTTCTGGCTGCGGTTGGGGTTGAGGCCGCGCATGCCGATGTTGGGGATGAAGCCGTAGCCTTCCTCCTCGCGCACGACCACACCCGGCACGCTCTTGAGCGCATCCTGGGTGGACAGCGGCTGCAGGAGTTCGAGTTCCTCCTTGTCAACGATCGCGACCGAACCCGGCTGCCTGGCCACCGCCTGTTCGTCTTCGCCGACCACGTCGATGCGCGGCAGTTGCACCTCGGCGGCCAAGGGCTGCAGCGGGAAGTAAAGGGCCGCCGCGACGGCCAGCGCCAGCCTGGTTTTGTTCATGGCCCGTGCATCGCATCGCGGCATGTGGGTACTGCTTTTCATCGAGTTCTCCTTGCGTCGAAAATTTCTGGCTGGCTCGGCGCAAGGCTTGCGATTGGCTGGCTGGTTATTGAATTTGAAAACTACTTGGTCAGAATCAGTTTGTTGTCCCGGGTCAGGCGCAGGATGTAGATCTGCCCCGCATGCAGGATCTGCACCTGGCGGTTGCCCCGGAACAGTTCCTTGCTGTCGATGGCCGGGATGGCGGCAGCCTGCGCTTCGTCATTCCTCGATGCGGAGGCGGGCTTGTCCGCTGCGCTCATCGCGGCGCCCCCGCATCGCGCGGATCGGTGACGAAACCCAGTTTGGAAAGGCCCGCGCGCGCGGCATCGGCCATGACTTGCGCGATGTGCCTGTAGGCCAGTTCGCCGTCGGCGCGGAGGTGGATTTCCGGCTGCGGCGTTTGCTCAGAGGCCAGTCGCATCTTCTCGCGCCAGGCAGTTGCGTCGACCTTTTCCGCATTCCAGTACACCGCGCCGTCCGCCCGGATGGAGAGCTGCACGGTTTCCGGCCTGGGCTGATCGGGTGCGCTCGCCGCCTTGGGCAGATCGACCTTGACCGCATGGGTCAAGAGCGGCGCGGTGATGATGAAGATGACCAGCAGCACCAGCATGACGTCGATCAGCGGGATCATGTTGATCTCGGCCACATCCTTGCTGCCGCCGCCGGCCGCGAGTCCGCCGAAGGCCATTTACGCCTCCCTCATCTTGAGCACCACCGGTTCGCCTGCCCCTCCGGGGGCATTCACCCGCGCGCCGGTGGACATGAAGGCGAAGAGATCATGCGCGAAGCCGTCGAGCTCGTTCAGCACCATGCGGTTGGCGCGGTTGAAGAAGTTGTAGGCGAGCACCGCCGGAATCGCCACGGCCAGCCCCAGCGCGGTCATGATGAGCGCCTCGCCCACCGGGCCGGCGACCTGGTCGAGGCTGCCGGAACCGCTCATGCCGATGTTGACCAGGGCGTGGTAGATGCCCCACACCGTGCCGAACAGGCCGACGAAGGGCGCGGAGGAAGCGATGGACGCGAGCATGGTGTGGCCGTATTCGAGGCGCGCGGTGTCCTGTTCGATGGCGCGGCGCAGTGCGCGGGTGAGGAATTCATCGGCCGATCCGGATTCGATGAGGCGGCTGCCGGTCTTGTCGCGGTATTGCTCGGCCGCCTTCAGGCCGTGGTGGGTCAGGTGCGAAAACGGGTCGTGCACGCCGGCTTCCCTGATGTGCAAGGCGACGGAAGCCAGGCCCGGCGCCTCCCAGAAGCGCGAAAGGAACAAGCGCGCGCTTTTCTTCATGCGCCAGCCGGAAATGACCTTGCTGACGATGAGATACCAGGTGATGACCGACATCGCCAGCAGCACGACCAGCAGGAACCTGGCCAGGCTGTCGGACTGGGCGATGAAGTGGGCAAAGCCCAATTGCGCCTGAGCGGATGCGGGTTCCATGATTTAACTCCCTAAAGTGAAATGGATGGGCACGACGACCCAGGCCGCGGTTGCCTGGCTACCCTGGCGCGCCGGCACGAAGCGCCAGTTCTGCACGGTGCCCATGGCGGCCTGGTCGAGGCGTGCATGGCCGCTGCTGCGCTTGAGATCGAGCTTCGCGACGCTGCCGTCGGCATTGACATACACGCGCAGTTGCACGATGCCCTGCTCGCCCATGCGTTTTGAGATGAGCGGATAGGCCGGTTTGGGGTTGTCCAGATAGTTCGCGTCGAAGCGCGGCTGGATGATTGGTGGTGGCGGGGCCGGCTTGGGCGCCTCGGCCACTGCTGCCGGCGCCACGGGCGCCGGTTCGGCAACGGGTTGTGGCGGTTCCATCACCACAGACGTTTGTTCCGACGGTGCGATTTTAGGCTGCGCCACGGCCAGCACCTGCGGCCTGGGCTGTGGCTTGACGACCGGCTTGGGCGGCTGCGGCCTGGGCTCGGCCTTCTTGCTCTCTTCGGGCATTTCAATCAGGCTGACCGAGAGCGCACGCGGCATCACGACCGGCACCTCCGCCTGCCGAACCGTCACCATGGCCAGCAGCACGCCAGCGTGCGCGAGCAGCACTGCGGCAAGCAAGCCCGGCGAGAGGCGGGGCATCTGCACAGTCGGTGTAGCGAAGGCTTGCAGCATCTTGAGTTGCCAATTCCAATTCAGTCCAGGTGTGGTTGCTGGCTGGCTGGTGGACAGGCGTCCTGGCTGGCTGCATGAGCGGGTTCCGCGATATCTGCGGCAATCCCTGTTTTGCGGCAATTCTGGCTGATTGTCGCAAAAATCAGTCTAAATGATAATGATTCGTATTTTGTATGTCAAAGGTTTTTTGCCTGTCCGGCAAATTGCCATCCGGCGCTTATCTCGTTCTTGCCCTCCGCCAGGCGGGTCAAGGCCATCGCGAATCCGGCGCCCCCCGAGCTTCTTGTCATGATGCAAGGCTTGCCATGGGCCTTGCAATGTCCTTTGAGCGGGTAATAGGCATTGTGGCTGACGCAATCCGTGGGGCAGACGACGGCATCCGGCGCGGCAAGCAATTCCGGCAGCCTGGACATGGCTTCTTCCTGCCCGCCGTCATGATGAATGAGGCGCACGCCGAGCCGTTCGGCCAGTTCACGGTACTGGGGCAGCAGCGTGGTACGGCCGCCCACGCACAGGACACAGCGGCCCTTCAGCCTGTCTTCGCAGCGGCTGCAATCGCCATTGCATGCCCCGCGTTCCTCGTGCTGGCTTGGCCAGACGGCGAGCAGGAGGCGTTCCGTGACGTCTCATTCCGAGGTGACGGCGTCGAACTGTTTTTGCAGGCGTTCATGGTCGGCAAGCCGGTTCTCCAGCAGCCTGTTCTCTGGCGCGCCTGGCCTGCTGACGGGATTCATGCTGCAGCCGAGCAAGCTCTTCTTCCAGCGTTTTCAAACGCCGGACGTCGACCGCCAGGCCTGCGACGAAGCCGCTTCGGATGCAGGCCGCGAAACGAGACGCGCCGCAGTGCGGGCACTGTAAGCGGCTCGCGGCAACGCAGGTGCGAAATTAGTGTGAACAGGCCCTAGAAGGACGCTTTGGCGCGCAAGCTCCACAAGATGACGTCATCCGCGGATTTGTCGCCGCCCGGGTTGCCGATCCATTGCATGCCGGGCGACAAATGCACATGCTCATTCAACTGCCATACGTAATACAGCTCGGCCGGTTTTTCGCTGCCACTCAGCCCGGATTCGCTGCTGGCCCTGAGCCAGCCCGCTGCCAGGCCGATACGGTCGCTTGCGCGGCCCCACAGGCCGCCGTCGAACTGTGCGCCTACGGTGACGGCGCGATCGAAGGCCGCTTCACCCTGAGCTGAGAGACCCATGCGGCTGAACAGGGTCACTTGGTCGGCCACTTGCTGGTCGAGCGAAACACCCCAGCCGCCATGGCGCTCTTCCGTCACCCCGTCCAGTGCCAGGGCATTGCTGTTGCTCCAGCCATACAGGCGATAGGCGCCCGCGAGTCCGCCAAACGTCTTGCCGGCATACTCAAGCTGGCCGATGGCAAGGCCGCCGTCGAAACTGTCCGTGAAATTCGCGCCATTGTCGCCTGCGCCAAAAATTCCCACCGATGCGGCGATATTGTTGCCGCCATTGACGCTGCTGACATAAGCCAGGCGCAGGCCGGGACTGCCGCCGTCATCGCCTGCGCCGATATCTCCGCCCGCATCCAGGAGGGGGTTGTGGATGAACGCGAGATTGAGAAACTGCTCCGACTCGTCATCGGCTATGTTGTTGCCGTCGAAGAAGCCAAACGGATCGATCTTGCCGAGCGTCATTTCCACGCGACCGGGGTTCCCTTCGGTGCCGCCGACCGGGATATCCAGCTGGTACCAGGCCTGCATCAAACCCATGCGTGACTCATGGCCGAACGCCATGGCGTTGGAGGTGGCGAAAGCGCCGGTATCCACTCCCTCGCCGTCGCCGGCTCGCAGGTGGGCAAACAGCCTGCCCTCGGCATCGCCGATGGAACCCATCGGCAGTTCGATCTCGACATCGGCACGGGTGGTGATTTCGCTGGCCTCGTTGTCGCCGCTCATTTTCTGGCCCACGATGGTGAACGACGCGGATGCCGACACGCCTTCCACAGCCTCTTCCAGCGCGGAAGGCTTGCGCAGGGCCTGCACCTCATTTTCCACGCCTTCCACTCGCGCGGACAGTTCCCTGACGCTGTCGTTCCCGGCCTGGACCAAGGCGGCCTCGAGCCTTTTGTTGGACGCTTCGAGCTGTTCCACGCGCTGCAGCAAGCGCTCGTAGGCCTGCATGAGCGCCTCGGCATCCTGCGCCGCCTCGACCGGCACAGTCATCATTCCAGCCAGCGCCAACGCGGCGGCCAGCATCTTTTTGCCTGATTGCATTTTTCTCCCTTTAATAAAACAAATATTTCCGTGCGGCCATGATGCCCCGGTTGTGGAATCAGGGCCGATTGCCCCAATCCGCTTTTTCGGCAAGGCCCTCGAGGCTTTCCCCCAGGCACCTGCACTCCTCCGACAACGAGGCGCCGAGCGTTTCATCCTGAGCCAAACAGGTGAACAGCAGGCAGGCGACGGCGCAGGAACGGCGCGATCCGGTTTCCATCGCATTGCGCAGATGATGGATGGCGCCGGCCATCAGTTCGTTGTGGTCGCCAATGGGCGCGGCATGACACGATGATTGATACATGACAACTCCATTCAAGTCAGTAAAAATGTCTGCTGGCTTGCCCGAAGCTGAAACCGGGCTGCTGGCTAAAGAAGCAAAATTGCGCATCATGGCCGGGTCTCGCCATTCGCCCGACTGCAGTCCTGCGCAAGACCGTCACCAGATACGAAACATCGCCCACCACGAGACCAGCACAGGCAAGGTGCCGACCAGGGAAAAGACCACGCTCCCCAGACGCTGCCCGTGGCTGGCGGCCTGCGAACCCGTTTGTTGCCACAGCAGCCAGCCGCTCCACGCGAAAGCCGAGAAGAGCAGGAACAGGCGCAGATCGTTGGGCCAGGCTTGCCGCCAGCCCTCCGCCGACAGCTGCCCCGTGGTGAGCAGCGACAGGCCGATGAACACCGAAGCTGCGGCCAGCGGCGTCAGGCCCATGGCCAGACGTTTCCATCCTTGCGTTTCCCCCAACATGCGGCCGGCCAGCACCAGCCCCAGCCAGGCCGCCCCGCCCAGCGCCAGGGCGTAAACGGCGATGTGCGCCAGGATCAGTCCGCCATCCAGCCACGTGAAGGCATCGTTCACTTCCGGATACTGGGTCAGCAGCCACCAGGGCGCGCCGGTATCCAGCGGCCAGAAGATTTCGCGCTCCACAAGCCATTCCGCCAAGGCCTGTTTCGCCGCCACCAGCCAGGGTGAGGCCGACCATTGAAATGCGCCGGTGGCCACGCCCAGCATGCCGAACAGCAGGGTGGCCGCCTCCCAGCCGCCGCTTTCCTTGCGGGACAATCGGGCAATCTCGGCATTGGGCGAACGGGCGGCCAGCTGGATGGCGCCCTTGTGGCCGGCGCAGCCGCCGCACATGTGGCACTCCGCCGCGCCGTTCATGGCCTTGATGTGGACCATGGGGGCGCATTGAATGAAGCGCGGGGGTTCGGTGGAGCGGGCCCAGGCTTCCCGGTCGACGCGAAAATGCCATGGCGAGAGCCGGGCCAGGATGCGGAACACGCCATTGGCCGGGCACAGGTGCTTGCACCAGACACGCTTGCCCCGGCCCCAAACCAGGCCCACCGCGACCGCCGCCACGGTCGAACCGCCCAGCACCAGCAGCACCGCCTTAGGGTATTCGTAGACCGAGACCATCTGGCCGTAAACAGTGGTGCCCAGGAAGGCGGCGAAAGGCCAGCCGCCCCATTTCATCCAGCGCGGCACCGGGCGGTTGAGGCCGAACCGGCTGGCGGCCTCGGTCATGGCGCCCTCGGGACAGAAATAGCCGCACCAGACCCGGCCCAGCACAACGGTGGACAGGATGACGCCCGGCCACCATATCCCCCAGAACAGGAACTGGGCGAAGCGGGTGAGGTTATCGAGAACATGCGCCTCTTCCGGAGGCAGCGGCAGGAAAGCGGGCAGTGTCACCATGAGCAGGTAAAACACCACCACGAGCCACTGGACGACGAGAATGGCGCCGCGGTGGCGACGCATGGCCAGGCCGAGCCGCGCCAACAGGGGCGTTTGCGGAGGCTGCCTGGCCGGCAGCATGTCCAGAACCGGACTGCGGACGTTCATGCACGCCGCCCGCCTGGCCTGACACGCAGCATTTCCTGTCCTGCCTGATGCCACCGGACTGTTATCAGAAACCCCGCCAGCGGCTGGCTGTCGAGTCGTCCAGGATACGACATCAACTTTCCCCAGGCCGCGGCCCGGGCGCACAAGCCCGGGATGGCGGCGTCCGCAGAAGCGCTGGCGCGCCGGACCATCGCGGCAAATGCCCCCCCATGCGCCGATGTCTGCCTGCGCATCAATAGCCGCCCTTCTTGCCGATGCCGGCAAAGGTGAACTCGTAGTCCACGCTGAAGGGCTTGAACCAGGGCCGTACGCCCGTCAGGCGATCGGTGTGGCGATGGAAGTGGTTGCCGGCTTGGTTGTCCGGGTCGTTGGGCGGCAGGATGGTGAACTTGAGCGTGTACTTGCCGGGTCCCATGAGCTTGACGTTGTCGCCATAGTGGGGGCCGTCGCTGGCCACCATGGGCAGGAAATCGCCCTTGATGCACTTGCCGCCCTGCTTGCAAACCTCGTACTTCACCAGCAGGTAGGGCACCCAGTCGCCCTTGGCAAAGCCGTTGGGGTTGTTGTCCAGGGCGCCGATATCGGCCTCAAGGTGCACATCTGCCTTGCTGGCAGGCAGCATGGCATGCCCCATCGCGGATTCCATTTCCACCGGCTGCAGATAGACCGCACCGATCTCCATGCCGTTGCGGTTATGGGGGGAACCGATGGGGTATTCTACCGCCAGGGCTGCGGGCAGGCAGGCGGCAAGCGCCAGAGCGGCAAAGGACCGGGAAACAATCATGCGTACTGCTCCTTATCTCTATAAAGTTGAAATGAATTTGCTGGCTGGCTTCCGGCTCTGGGAAGCATGTTGGCTGGCTGGGACAAGTCGTCCGGCGATTGCTTCCGGACGCAATGTCGATCGGCACTGCAAAATGAAATGCGCTGCCTTGACCCGGCGCACGCTTACGCGGGCTGCGGACACGCTGCGCTGGCACACGTTTCGCGCGCTTCTTTCAGCACACCATGAGCACAGCCCGCGCATTTCCCGCATTGCGCGCCTACGCCGAGCTGCTCGCGCAAGTCGCGCATGCGGCGCGCACCCTGCGCGACAGCTTTATGGATATCCCGGTCGGTCACTTGCCGACAGATGCACACATACATTACGGTTACCTCACTTGGTTAAAATGAGCTTGCGATTGCGCGTTTGCCGCAGGATGTAAATTTGCCCGTTGAACACAATCTGCACGAACCCCAGCGGGGCCAGCAAACGGTCTGCCGGGAGCGGTCGGGCCAGGTCGAATGACTCGTGGCGCGCCTTGTTTGTCATGTCTGCAGCACTTTTCATTATCACTAATGCTAATGAGAATGGTTCGTATTCTACTTAATTCTTTTCTGCTGTCAACCAGGCCAGGAAAAAAACAGAAAAAACTTGCCGGAAATTGTTCCGTCAAACAGACTGGATTTGTGAAGCCCCCCCGTGACCTGCTCCTGTCTGCCTTCCGGGTTGCCATTGGCGGAGCAAACCCGCAAACGCTGGTTCCCCCTCACCTCCCGCCCCCGCCAAAAGGCAGAACCCTGGTGGTGGGCGGCGGCAAGGCCGCTGCAGCCATGGCCAAGGCCGTCGAAGACCACTGGCCGCCGGATGCCTCCCTGGCCGGCCTCGTCGTCACCCGCCACCGCCATGGCCTGCCGCTGAAACGCATCGAGGTGATCGAGGCGAGCCACCCCCTCCCGGACGGCCGCGGCGCCGAGGCTGCCGTCCGCATGCTGGATGAAATTGCGCAGCTGACACCGGACGACCTTTTGATAGTCATGCTCTCGGGAGGGGGCTCCAGCCTGCTCGCTTTGCCGGCTGCCGGCGTGCGCCTCAAGGAATTGCGCGCGGTGACCAAGGCCCTGCTTGCGAGCGGCGCCTCGATCCAGGAAATCAACACCGTGCGCAAGCACCTGACCCGTTTCTCCGGCGGCCAGGTCGCCGCGCTCAGCAAGGCGCCGGTGCGTGCCTTGATCCTGTCCGACGTGGTGGGCGACAACCCGACCTACATCGCCTCCGGTCCCTGCACGCCCGACCCCGGCACTTTTGCCGATGCCCAGGCCCTCCTGCAGCACTACCAGATCGAACCGCCGCCTGCGGTGGCCGGGCATTTTCGACGCGGCCTCGCAGGCGAAATCGCCGACACCCCCAAGCCCGGCTCGCCACAATTCGACAAGACGGACAACCGCGTCATCGGCAGTGCGCACTCCGCCCTCGCCGCGGCGCAGTCATGGCTCGAACAGCAGGGCGTGCGCGTGATCAATCTCGGAGAAGTCGAGGGCGAGTCGCGCAGCGTGGCCCAGGCGCATGCCGAACTGGTCCGCCGCGAGTTGCAGCAAGGTCGCCCAATCGCTCTGCTCTCCGGCGGCGAGACTACGGTGACGGTAAGGAACGGAAATGGCCGCGGCGGCCGCAACACCGAGTACCTGCTGGCTTTGGGGCTGGCGCTGGCGGATCTCGACAAGGTCTGGGCCATCGCCTGCGACACTGACGGCATCGACGGCACCGAGGACAATGCCGGGGCGATCTGGGTGCCTGACACGCCGGCAAGAGCCGAGGCTGCGGGGCTGGATGCAGCCGCGCTGCTAGAAGCAAACGATGCCTACGGATTCTTCAGCGCGCTCGACGACCTGGTCGTGACCGGTCCCACGCGCACCAACGTCAACGATTTCCGGCTGGTGGTGCTGGCCTAGTTCGGCTTGTCCAGTTGTATGGCGTCGCCGACCTTGAGGCCCAGCTTTTCTGCCGCGCTGCCGCGGTTGATTGCAAGTTCGACCAGTCCGACGCTGTTGCCGAACCAGAAGCCCTCGCCCTTGCCGACCGCGCCGAAGGTGTCGGCATGGCGGAACTCCGCGCCAGCGGCAACAACGCGCGTCCCTTGCGGAACCCCTGAAGCGCGCTGACCAGTCCAGGCATTGCCATAGTGGTCGATGTAGATGACGCGCGGCAGATCGCCGGCGTCGAACTCGACGTGCAACTTGTTTCTTTCTTCCAGCTTGTCGTCGGGAAAATCGCCCTTGGCGATGAGCGCGGCGATGACGGCGAAGATGTCGCGACCGTGAAAAGTCTTGCTGGCGTTTTCCGGCTGCCACTTGATGCGCCATACCTTGCCGTCGGCATTGCGCGCAGCCACGATGGAAAGCAGGCCGTTGTCGGGGCCGACGAACCGGCGCCCGCCGGCCGCCACCACGACGCCGTCGCGCTCGGTTCCGACGCCGGGATCGACCACGCACATGAACACCGCCCCGGGCGGGAAGGCGGGCGCGAAGGCTGCGAGCAGGTGCGCGCCGGCATGGGCGTTGTAGTCGGGCGCCTCGTGCAGCAGATCCACCACTTGCTGCGCCGGCGCGAGTTCATGGATACGCGCCCTGACCTGCCCTGCATAGGGATCGCTCGCACCAAAATCGGTAAACAGAACAATCATGCCGCCTCCAGATTATTGTTGGGGGACTATGCGGCAGCTGTTACGGATTGGCAAGCAGCCAAAATTAAAAAAGCCGGGCGAGCCCGGCTTTTTTGTTCATTGCAACTGAAGCTTATTCGGCCTCGACGGCTTCGGCAGCTTCGCCTTCCGGGCGATCCACCAGTTCGACGAGCGCCATGGGGGCGTTGTCGCCGACGCGGTAACCGAACTTGAGGATGCGGGTGTAGCCGCCGGGACGAGCCTTGTAGCGCGGGCCGAGCTCGTTGAACAGTTTCATGACCATCTCGCGGTCGCGCAGGCGGTCGAATGCCAGGCGATGGTTGGCCACAGTAGGCTCCTTGCCCAAGGTGATCAGCGGCTCGATGAAGCGGCGCAGTTCCTTGGCCTTGGGCAGGGTGGTCTTGATGGCTTCATGCTGAATCAGCGAATTGCACATGTTGCGGAACATGGCCAGCCTGTGGCTGGTGGTGCGATTCAGTTTGCGGTTGGATTGACGATGACGCATGGCTTATCCTTTCAAAATGCTTTTTTTCTTTGGCTAGGGCAGTTGCCACACCGCCCCGCACTTTATTGTTTCGGTTGATTGTGTTTTAACCGGGTTAGGGTTTTTCGAGCCCGGCCGGCGGCCAGTTCTCGAGTTTCATGCCCAGGGACAAGCCCTTGGAGGCCAGCACTTCCTTGATTTCGTTCAGGGACTTGCGGCCCAGGTTGGGAGTCTTGAGCAATTCGGTCTCGGTGCGCTGGATCAGGTCGCCGATGTAGTAAATGTTCTCGGCCTTGAGGCAATTCGCCGAACGCACGGTGAGTTCCAGGTCGTCGACAGGGCGCAGCAGAATCGGGTCGACCTGCGGCGCGCGAGCGGCTTCTCCGGCAGCGGCTTCGGTACCCTTGAGGTCGGCGAACACGGACAGTTGCTCCACCAGGATGCGGGCTGCGGTGCGCACGGCTTCCTCAGGATCGACAATACCGTTGGTCTCGATGTCGATGATCAGGCGATCGAGGTCGGTGCGCTGCTCGACACGGGCGTTTTCCACCGCATAGGCCACACGGCGCACGGGGCTGAAGGAGGCATCTACCAGGATGGAACCGACACCGCGGGTGTCAGGGTCGATCTTGCGGGCGGGCACGGGCTGGTAGCCGCGGCCGGCTTCGACCTTGATTTCCATCTCGAGCTTGCCGCCCTTGGTCAGGTGGGCAATGACGTGATCGGGGTTGGCAATTTCGACGTCGTGGCCGGCTTCGATATCGGCCGCCGTAACAATACCTTCGCCGCTCTTGCTGAGCTTGAGCAGAACCGAACCCTTGCCGTGCAGCTTGAAGGCGATGCCCTTGAGGTTCAGCAGAATATCGACGACGTCTTCCTGCACGCCTTCGATGGTGGAATACTCGTGCACCACGCCGGTGATCTTCACTTCGGTCGGCGCATAACCCACCATCGACGACAGCAGGATGCGGCGCAGGGCGTTGCCCAGGGTATGTCCATAGCCGCGTTCGAACGGCTCCATGACAACCTTGGCATGAAGCGGGGTCACACGATCGACTTCAACAATACTGGGTTTGAGAAATTCCGCTGCAGCTTGCATTTAGGCAGTGTCCTTTAAACGCTGTGACCAGAAACGATGACCGAAGTCTCGTTAATTACTTGGAATACAGTTCGACCACCAGGGATTCATTGATGGTGGGCGGCAGGTCCGCGCGCTGCGGCATGGACTTGTAGGTGCCCTTGAGGCCCTTGATGTCCACTTCCACCCACTCGGGAAATCCGCGTGATTCGGCTGCCTCGGTGGCGCCCTTGATACGCAGGTGGTTCTTCGCGCGCTCGGCCACTTCGATGACGTCGCCCGCCCTGACCTGGTAGGAAGGAATGTTGACGCGCTTGCCGTTGACCCGGATGCCGTTATGGCGCACGACCTGGCGCGCCTCCGTGCGGGAAGCGCCGAAGCCCATGCGGTAGCAAACGGTATCGAGACGGCTTTCCAGCAGACCCAGCAGGTTTTCGCCGGTCACGCCCTTGCGACGGTCGGCTTCCTTGTAGACCAGGCGGAACTGACGCTCGAGCACGCCGTAGATGCGGCGGATCTTCTGTTTCTCGCGCAGTTGCGTGCCATAACCGGACATGCGGCTGCCGCTCTTCTGGCCATGCTGGCCGGGAGCGTAGCTGCGGCGCTCGATCGCGCATTTTTCGGTGTAGCACTTCTCGCCCTTGAGGAAGAGTTTCTCGCCCTCGCGGCGGCACTGACGACATTTAGCATCCAGGTTACGGGCCATATCAAACCTCTAATTAAATGCGGCGCTTCTTGGACGGACGGCAGCCGTTGTGGGGCACCGGGGTCACGTCGGAAATCGCGGTAATCTTGAAACCAAGGGCGTTCAGCGCACGCACGGAAGATTCGCGGCCGGGGCCGGGGCCCTTGATGCGCACTTCCAGGTTCTTCACGCCATACTCCTGCGCAGCCTTGCCGGCGTTCTCGGCGGCAACCTGTGCGGCGAAAGGGGTGGATTTACGGGAGCCCTTGAAGCCGGCGCCGCCCGCAGTCGCCCACGACAGGGCGTTGCCCTGGCGGTCCGTAATGGTAATGATCGTGTTGTTGAAGGAGGCATGCACGTGGGCGATGCCCTCGGCAACGCTCTTCTTGACCTTCTTGCGAACACGTGTAGCAGCGGTTTTGGTCGCCATCTAGCTTTCCTTATTTCTTGATAGCCTTGCGCGGGCCCTTGCGGGTACGCGCATTGGTACGGGTACGCTGGCCACGGACGGGCAAGCCCTTGCGATGGCGCTGGCCACGGTAGCAGCCCAGGTCCATGAGGCGCTTGATGTTCATGGTCACTTCGCGGCGCAGATCGCCCTCGACCGTGAACTGGGCCACGCCCTCACGCAGCTTTTCCATCTCTGCGTCAGTGAGGTCCTTCATTTTGGCGCTGGTCAGCACACCGGCCGCTTCGCAAATCTTGCGAGCCGTGGTGCGGCCAATGCCATAAATGGCGGTCAGCGCGATTTCCGCGTGTTGGTGGTTGGGTATGTTTACCCCTGCAATACGGGCCATTCGGCGTTACTCCGTACAGAAAACTGAAAATTATACCACGTCAAACAGGCCGGCCGAAAGCCGGTCCGTCCGACACTCATCCCTGGCGCTGCTTGTGGCGAGGATCGTCACAGATCACACGGACCACGCCCTTGCGGCGCACAATCTTGCACTTACGGCAGATTTTCTTCACTGAAGCCTGAACTCGCATGTTCGCTCTCCTTGCAACCGGCTAGCCGGTAATTCTCACTTTGCCCTGAATACGATCCGGGCTTTGCTCAGATCGTAAGGCGTCAATTCAACGGTGACCTTGTCGCCCGGCAGGATGCGGATGTAGTGCATGCGCATCTTGCCGGAAATGTATCCCAGCACGACATGGCCATTTTCAAGCTTCACCCGGAAGGTCGCATTGGGGAGGTTTTCCAAAACCTCACCCTGCATCTGGATGACGTCTTCCTTCGACATCAGCGACCAGCCAAACCGCCTTTGAAGTTGGCTTTCTTCAACAGGCTCTCATACTGGTGGGACATGACATAGGCCTGAACCTGGGCCATGAAGTCCATTACCACCACCACGATAATCAGCAGCGATGTGCCGCCGAAGTAAAACGGCACATTCCACTTTGCAATCAGCACTTCCGGCAGCAGGCAAACCAGCGTGACATAAATCGCGCCGACCAGCGTCAGGCGGGTCATGACCTTGTCGATGTAGCGTGCGGTCTGGTCACCGGGGCGGATACCCGGCACGAACGCGCCGCTCTTCTTCAGGTTGTCTGCCGTCTCCTTGGGATTGAACACCAGGGCGGTATAGAAAAAGCAGAAGAAGATGATCGCCACTGCATAAATCATCATGTACACCGGCTGGCCGGGCGAAAGCACGGCACTGATGTCGCGCAGCCAGTACATGCTCGGGTCGGAACCGAACCAGCCGGTCAGCGTCGCCGGGAACAGCACGATGCTGGAGGCGAAAATCGGCGGGATCACACCCGAAATGTTCAATTTCAACGGCAGATGCGAGCTCTGCCCTCCCATCACCACCTTGCCGACCTGGCGCTTGGCGTAATTGACCAGAATCTTGCGCTGCCCGCGTTCGACAAAGACCACAAATGCCACCACCAGAATCGCACCCGTGAACAGCAGCAGCACGAGCGGGATCGAAAAAGCGCCCGTGCGCGTCAACTCCAGCGTGCCGGCCACGGCGCTCGGAAATCCCGCGACAATTCCGGCAAAAATGATGAGTGAAATGCCATTGCCGATGCCGCGCTCGGTAATCTGTTCGCCCACCCACATCAGGAACATGGTGCCGGCCGTCAGCGTGGTGATCGCAATGATGCGGAAACCCATTCCCGGCTCAATCACCACCCCCTGGCTTTCCAGCGCGATGGAAATGCCCAGCGACTGGAACAGGGCCAGAAACACCGTGCCGTAGCGGGTGTACTGCGTTATCTTGCGGCGGCCGGACTCGCCCTCTTTCTTCAGCGCCTCCAGTTGCGGCGAGACTGCTGCCATCATCTGCACGATGATAGAGGCCGAAATGTAGGGCATGATGCCCAGCGCAAACACCGAAGCCCGCGACAGCGCACCGCCCGAGAACATGTCGAACATGCCCAGAATGCCGCCGGACTGCGAGTCGAACAGCTGCTTGAGCTGCTCGGGGTCGATGCCCGGGACCGGTATGAACGAGCCGATGCGGTATACAACCAGCGCACCCAGCAGGAACCACAGCCGGCGCTTGAGATCGCCGAACTTGCCTGCAGCCATTGATGCCGGGGTCGCCAAGGTGCTTCCTTACACTTATTCGCTGATGGAACCGCCAGCGGCTTCGATTGCCGCACGCGCACCCTTGGTCGCCGCAATGCCCTTGAGCTTGACGGCCTTGTCGAGCTTGCCGGACAGGATCACCTTGGCGCCCTTGGCCGTGCCGGAAACCATGCCGCTTTGCTTCAGCACCAGCAGATCGATTTCGTCCACGGCAAGCTTGGCCAGATCGGACAGGCGTACTTGGGCGGTGTCGCCGGCAGTCAGGGAAACGAAGCCGCGCTTCGGCAGGCGGCGATGAAGGGGCATCTGGCCGCCTTCGAAGCCGATTTTCTTGTAGCCGCCGGCACGGGAATGCTGGCCCTTGTGGCCGCGACCCGCGGTTTTGCCCAGGCCGGAACCGATGCCGCGGCCAACACGCTTTTTCGAATGCTTGGCACCATCACCAGGTTTGAGATTGTTCAGTTCCATTCAGCAACCCTCGCACTTAACGAGAAAATTGACCTTGTTGATCATGCCGCGGTTGGCGGGGGTATCCAGCACTTCCACGGTATGGTGCATGCGGCGCAGACCCAGTCCGCGCACGCAGTCCCTGTGGTTCTTTTTAGTGCCGATGGTGCTCTTGACCAGCGTAACTTTCAGTTTCTTGTCGCTCATGGCTTACCCCAGGATCTCTTCCACGGACTTGCCGCGCTTGGCAGCGATTTCGGACGGCGCGGACATCTTCATCAGCCCGTTGATGGTGGCGCGAACCACGTTGTAGGGATTGGTGGACCCCAGGCACTTGGCCAGAACGTTCTGCACGCCCATCACCTCGAACACGGCCCGCATGGCACCGCCGGCGATGATGCCGGTACCTTCGGAGGCCGGCTGGATCAGCACCACCGAGGCGCCGTGCCTGCCCACCACCGGGTGGTGGAAGGAACCGTTCTTGAGATTGATTTTATTCAGGTTGCGACGGGCTTCTTCCATGGCTTTCTGCACCGCAACCGGCACTTCCTTTGCCTTGCCCTTGCCCATGCCGATGCCGCCATCGCCGTCTCCGACCACGGCCAGCGCCGCGAAGCCGAGCACGCGACCGCCCTTGACCGTCTTGGACACGCGGTTGACCGCGATCATTTTTTCGCGCAGGCCGTCGCCGCGCTCTTCAGTTTGTTCGTTACGAGCCATTGTCTGTCAGCCTCGTTAAAAGACCAGGCCGTTTTCACGCGCGGCATCCGCCAGCGCCTTCACACGGCCATGAAATTTGAAACCGGAACGGTCGAATGCAACCTTTTCGATGCCCAGCGCCTTGGCCTTTTCGGCCAGACGCTTGCCGACCAGGGCTGCGGCGGCAACATTGCCGCCGTTGGGCACTTCAGCGCGAACTTCCTTCTCCAGGGTGGAAGCGGAAGTCAGCACCTTGCCGCCGTCGGCGGAAATGATCTGCGCATAGATATGGCTGTTGGTGCGGAGCACCGACAGGCGGGTTGCCTTGACGGCCGCGATTTTGGCGCGGGTTTTGCGCGCGCGGCGGACTCGTGCTTCTTGGGTATTCATCGTCTGCGTTCCTTAGCGGCTATTACTTCTTCTTGGTCTCTTTCAAGACCACGACTTCATCGGCATAACGCACGCCCTTGCCCTTGTAGGGCTCCGGCGGCCGGTAACCGCGGACGTCCGCCGCCACCTGGCCGACCTTCTGGCGGTCGATGCCCTTGATCACAATTTCAGTCTGCGTCGGAGTTTCCACCTTGATCCCGGCAGGCATCTTGTGCACCACGGGATGCGAGAAACCCAGCGACAGGTTGAGGCTGTCACCCTGGGCCTGGGCGCGATAGCCCACGCCGACGAGATTCAGCTTCCTTTCGAAGCCCCTGGAAACGCCAGCCACCATGTTGTTGAGCAGCGCACGCAGCGTACCGGACATGGCATTGGCCTGGATGCTTTCATCGGCGGGCGCGAAGGTAACGACCTCTCCGTCAAGATTGATCTTGACATTGGCAGGAGCCTTCTGCGTCAGCGTTCCGAGCGGACCCTTGACGGTAATCGTGTCGCCCAGGGAGACTTCCACGCCCTTGGGCAGATTAATGGGGTTGTTGGCTACACGTGACATCTCAAATCCCCCTTAGGCCACAAGGCACAACACTTCGCCGCCCACACCTTGGGCTCGCGCCCTGTGATCGGTCATCACGCCGCGGGAAGTGGAAACGATCGCCACACCCAGGCCGTTCATGACCCTGGGCAGATCCTGCGAGCCCTTGTAGACACGCAGGCCAGGCGTGCTGACACGCTCGATCTTTTCGATGACCGGGCGGCCGGCGTAATACTTCAACTGGATCTGCAGCTCGGGCTTGGCGTCACCGCTTACGACGAAGTCCTCGATATAACCCTCGTCCTTCAGCACCTTGGCAATCGAAACCTTCACCTTGGAGGAAGGCATGCTCACGCTCGCCTTTTCCATGGTCTGTGCGTTGCGGATGCGGGTCAGCATATCGGCAATGGGATCACTCATGCTCATCTTCTGTCTCTCCCTTACCAGCTGGCCTTGACAATGCCCGGAACTTCGCCGCGCATGGCAAATTCGCGCAGCTTGCTGCGTGACAGGCCGAACTTACTGAAAACACCGCGCGGGCGACCGGTTACCTGGCAACGGTTGCGCTGGCGACAGGGACTGGAATTGCGCGGCAACTTCTGCAGGGCAAGACGGGCAGCCATGCGCTCTTCGTCGGAAAGCCTGACATTGTCGATGATCGCTTTCAGCTCGGCGCGCTTGGCAGCGAACTTCTTGGCCGTCTTGGCGCGCTTTGCTTCACGATTGATCAGAGATAATTTAGCCATCTCTACCTCAGTTCTTGAACGGAAATTTGAAAGCGGAAAGCAGGGCTTTGGCCTCGTCGTCCGTTTTCGCGGTGGTGGTGATAGTGATGTTCATGCCCCGCAGCGCATCGATCTTGTCGTACTCGATTTCGGGAAAAATGATCTGCTCACGCACACCCATGTTGTAATTGCCGCGGCCGTCGAATGCACGGCCCGAAATGCCGCGGAAGTCGCGCACGCGCGGCAGGGCAACGCTGACCAGGCGGTCCAGGAATTCGTACATGCGTACTTTGCGCAGCGTCACCTTGCAGCCGATGGGGTAGCCCTCGCGGATCTTGAAGCCGGCAATGGATTTGCGCGACTTGGTCACCACGGGCTTCTGGCCGGCGATCTTTTGCATGTCGCCGACGGCGAATTCCATGACCTTCTTGTCGGCCACGGCCTCGCCCACGCCCATGTTGAGGGTGATCTTTTCGATGCGCGGCACTTCCATGACGGACTTGTAACCGAACCTCTTCATCAGTTCGGGCACCACGGTATCACGATAGTAAGTTTGCAGACGTGCCATATCAGTCCCTTATGCGTCCACCATTTCGCCACTCGACCTGAAGACGCGAACCTTGCGGCCGTCCTCAAGCACCTTGAAGCCGACACGGTCGGCTTTCTGGGTAGCGGGGTTGTACAGGCCGACGTTGGAAATGTGAATCGGCATTTCCTTCTCCACGATCCCGCCCGTAAGGCCAAGATAAGGGTTCGGCTTCTGGTGTTTCTTAACGCGATTGATGCCTTCGACCACGACGTGGTCGGCATCGGCAATGCTCAGCACCATGCCTCGCTTGCCCTTGTCCTTGCCGGCGAGCACCGCCACCTGGTCGCCTTTGCGAATACGTGCCATCTTGATCTCCTTACAGCACTTCCGGCGCCAGCGACACGATCTTCATGAACCTCTCGGTACGAAGCTCGCGGGTCACAGGCCCGAAGATGCGGGTGCCGATCGGCTCCAGCTTGTTGTTCAGCAGGACGGCGGCATTGCCGTCGAACTTGATCAGCGAGCCATCGGGACGGCGCACGCCCTTGGCGGTGCGAACCACCACGGCATTGTAAACGTCGCCCTTTTTCACCCGGCCGCGCGGGGCAGCATCCTTGATGCTGACCTTGATGATGTCGCCGATCCCGGCGTAACGGCGGTGACTGCCACCCAGCACCTTGATGCACATAACGCTGCGTGCGCCGGTGTTGTCAGCCACATCCAGCATGGACTGCATTTGAATCATTTTTACTCTCCAACTTAATCCGCCTGCTGAGAGGCTCGGCGGCCAGTTTTGGATCCGTTTTCAGGAAAGAGCCGGACCGCAACACAGCCGGTTCGGGGAAACGCGGGATTCTACTGAATCCCGTCGATTAAATCAAGCACCCATCAGGTACTTGCGCGTTCAACCAGCTTGGCCACGTGCCAGGACTTGGTCTTGGACACCGGACGGCCCTCGGCGATCTCGACAATGTCGCCTTCCTGGCACTCGTTCTTCTCGTCGTGGGCATGATATTTCCTGGACAGGCGAATCACCTTGCCGATCACCGGGTGTTTCACCCGACGCTCGACCAGAACGGTCACCGTCTTGTCCATCTTGTCGCTGACGACGCGCCCCGTCAGGGTGCGGACAACCTTGCTCGCTTCAGTCATGTTCAGGCCTTTTCACGCATGACCGTCTTCACGCGGGCAATGTCGCGCTTGAGCTTGCCCAGATCTGCGGTCTTGTTGGACTGCTGGGTCGCCACCTGCATGCGCAGCGCAAATTGGGCGCGCAGCAGGGACTCCAGTTCCTTGTTCAGTTCTTCGGCGGACTTGCCGCGCAGTTCACTTGGTTTCATGTTCAGCTCCCGATCATGCGGGTAACGAAGGTGGTCTGGATCGGCAGCTTGGCGGCGGCCAGCTTGAAGGCCTCGCGCGCCAGCGTCTCGTCCACGCCGTCCATTTCGTACAGCACCTTGCCGGGCTGGATCTCGGCAACCCAGTATTCCGGGTTGCCCTTGCCGTTGCCCATGCGGACCTCGGCGGGTTTCTTGGAAATCGGCTTGTCCGGGAAAATGCGGATCCAGACGCGGCCGCCGCGCTTGATATGGCGGGTCATGGCACGCCGGGCGGCTTCGATCTGGCGGGCGGTCAGGCGGCCGCGGCCGATGGCCTTGAGGCCATATTCGCCGAAACTCACCTTGGCGCCGCGGGTCGCCAGGCCGGTATTGCGGCCTTTCTGCTCCTTGCGGTATTTTCTTCTAGCTGGCTGCAGCATGTTTCACTCCTGATTTCTTGCCGCGCCTCTCAGGCTCGGCAGCGACGGGCTGCTCGTTACGAGCCAGGTAGTCGCCTTTGTAAACCCAGACCTTGATGCCGATGATGCCGTAGGTGGTACGAGCTTCGGCAAAGCCGTAATCGATGTCCGCGCGCAGGGTGTGCAGCGGCACACGGCCTTCGCGATACCACTCGGTACGGGCGATCTCGATGCCGTTCAGGCGCCCCGAGCTCATGATCTTGATGCCCTGGGCGCCCAGGCGCATGGCATTCTGCATGGCGCGCTTCATGGCGCGGCGGAACATGACGCGCTTTTCAAGCTGCTGGGCGATGCTGTCGGCAATGATCTGCGCGTCGGTTTCCGGTTTGCGCACTTCCTCGATGTTGACGTGCACGGGCACCGACATCATGCGGCCCAGATCGGCGCGCAGCTTCTCGATGTCTTCGCCCTTCTTGCCGATGACCACGCCGGGACGGCCGCTGAAAATGGTGATGCGGGCGTTCTTGGCGGGACGCTCGATGACAACCTTGCTGACGGAGGCGCCGGCAAGCTTGCGCTTGAGGTACTCGCGCACCTTGATGTCTTCGTTCAGGGTCGTTGCAAAATCCTTGTTGGATCCGAACCACTTGGCGGTCCAGGTGCGCTGAACGCCGAGGCGGAAGCCGGTCGGATGAATCTTCTGTCCCATATCAATCCCCCACCGTCACGGTGATGTGACAGGTCTGTTTCTCAATGCGGTTGCCGCGACCCTTGGCACGCGCGGTGAAGCGCTTGAGGCTGGGGCCCTTGTCAACATAAATGGTCTTCACCTTGAGGGCGTCGATATCGGCGCCCTCGTTGTGCTCGGCATTGGCGATCGCGGACTCCAGCACCTTCTTGATGACAGTCGCGCCCTTCTTGGGGCTGAACGCCAGGATGTTGAGCGCACGGTCGACCGGCAGGCCGCGGATCTGATCGGCCACCAAACGGCCCTTCTGGGCGGAGAGGCGGGTTCCACGCAGGATAGCGGATACTTCCATCATTCTCTCCTTACTTCTTGGCCTTCTTGTCGGCGGCGTGACCCTTGAACGTGCGGGTCAGCGAAAATTCGCCGAGCTTGTGGCCTACCATGTTTTCGGTAATGAACACCGGCACATGCTGGCGCCCGTTGTGCACCGCAATGGTCAGCCCGATGAACTCGGGCAGCACGGTGGAACGGCGCGACCAGGTCTTGACCGGGCGCTTGTCGTTGCTGGCTTGCGCGGTTTCCACCTTCTTGATCAGATGGGCATCCACGAAAGGACCTTTTTTAATAGAGCGTGCCATATCGATTTACCTCAATCAGCTGGCGTGGCGGCGGCGCACGATCATGCCGGAAGTGCGCTTGTTGCTACGGGTGCGATAGCCCTTGGTCGGCGTACCCCACGGGCTCACCGGATCACGGCCCGCAGCGGTCTTGCCTTCACCACCGCCATGCGGGTGGTCGACCGGGTTCATGGCCACACCGCGAACGGTCGGGCGGATGCCGCGCCAGCGGTTGGCACCGGCCTTGCCGATGGAACGCAGGCTGTGCTCTTCGTTGCCGACTTCACCGATGGTGGCGCGGCAATCGACGTGCACCTTGCGGATCTCACCGGAACGCAGACGCAGCTGGGCATAGCTGCCTTCACGGGCCAGCAGCTGCACGGAGGCACCGGCGGAGCGCGCCATTTGCGCACCCTTGCCGGGCTGCATCTCGATGCAGTGGATGGTCGTGCCCACCGGGATGTTCCTGAGCGGCAGGCAGTTGCCGGCCTTGATCGGAGCCTCGGCGCCGTTCATCAGTTGTGCGCCGGCGAAAATGCCGCGCGGGGCGATGATGTAGCGGCGCTCGCCATCGGCGTAGCACAGCAGCGCAAGATGCGCAGAACGGTTCGGATCGTACTCAAGACGCTCGACCTTGGCGGAAATGCCGTCCTTGTTGCGACGGAAATCGACCACACGGTAGTTCTTCTTGTGGCCACCGCCCATGTGACGGGTGGTGATGTGGCCGTTGTTGTTGCGGCCAGCCGTACGATTCTTCTTCTCCACCAGGGCAGCCACGGGCTTGCCCTTGTGCAGGTCCTTGTTCACGACCTTGACGACGGCACGGCGGCCGGCGGAGGTCGGTTTGACTTTAACCAATGCCATGTTGCGCTCCTTTATGCCGCCGCCAGGTCGATTTCCTGACCCGGCTTGATGCTGACATAGGCCTTTTTCCAGTCTTTCTGGCGAGCCATGCCGTAACGGTTTTTCTTGACCTTGCCCTTCACGTTCATCACCTGGACACCGGTCACTTCCACCTTGAACAGCATCGCCACAGCGGCACTGATCTCGTCCTTGGTGGCGTCGGATGCGACCTTGAAGGTCACCTGGTTGTTCTTGTCGGCTACGCGGGTGCTCTTTTCGGAAATCACCGGGGCCAGAATGATCTTGAGCAGACGCTCCTGATTCATCGCGCTCATCACAGCATCTCCTCGAATTGCTTGACCGCTTCCTTGGTGATCAGCACATTGCCGAACTTGACCAGGCTCCAGGGATCGGCCTGGTGCGGTTCCACGACGTAGACATTGCTCAGGTTGCGCGAAGACAGCCACAGGTTGTCGTCGACGTTGTCGGCAATGATCATGACCTTGTCGAAGCCCATGGACTTGACCTTCTGCGCCAGCGCCTTGGTCTTGGGCGCATCGATGCCGAGGCTGTCGACCACCTTCAGCCTGCCGTCACGGGCGAGCTGGGACAGGATGGCGGAAATGCCGGCACGGTACATCTTGCGGTTGACCTTGTGGGCGTAGTTTTCTTCCCCGGTGTTCGGGAAAGCCTTGCCGCCTCCGCGCCAGATCGGGCTGGAAGTCATGCCGGAACGCGCGCGGCCGGTGCCTTTCTGGCGCCAGGGCTTCTTGGTGCTGTGGCGGACTTCTTCGCGGTCTTTCTGCTTGCTGCTGGCGCTGCGCGCATTGGCCATGAACGCAGTCACGACCTGGTGCACCAGCGCTTCATTGTATTCGCGGCCAAAGGTCTCGTCGCTGGCCGACAGGCTGGCAGTTTGCTGGCCCTGGTCGTTGATGATCATCAGATCCATTACGCACCCCCCTTCACGGCAAGGCGCACCATGACCTGGCCGCCCTTGGCGCCAGGTACCGCACCCTTGACCAGAAGCAGGCCGCGGTCAGCATCGACGCGCACCACTTCAAGATTCTGCACGGTGCTGCGCACCGCACCCATGTGACCCGCCATGCGCTTGCCGGGGAACACGCGGCCCGGATCCTGCGCCATGCCGATCGAACCAGGCACGTTGTGCGAACGGGAGTTGCCGTGCGAGGCGCGCTGCGATTTGAAATTGTGGCGCTTGATGGTGCCCGCGAAACCCTTGCCCTGGGTCACGCCGGTCACATCGACCATCTGGCCGGCCTGGAAAATATCCGCGCCGACAGCTGCGCCGGCCTGGTACTGGGCGGCGACATCGGCGGGAACGGGAAATTCGCGCATGACTTCGGCAGCCTCGACACCCGCCTTGGCGAAATGTCCGGCCTGCGCTTTGTTCACGCGGTTGTTGCGGCGAGAGCCGAAAGCGACCTGCACGGCAGAATAGCCGTCGCCGTCCTCGGTCTTGACCTGGGAGACGCGATTGTTCGACACGTCCAGCACGGTCACCGGAACGGACGCGCCGTCGTCGGTAAAAATGCGGGTCATGCCGATCTTGCGACCGACGAGTCCGATATTCATTATGTTCATTCCTTTGCAAACCCCGTCACCGGGGGCTGTAAAGCGCCGACTTCAATTGGCCGGCGATCCTAAAATCCCCGCCTGGCGGCAGGGGTGAAACAGCAAAACGCGAGATTATACTCGCGTTTTGCCCTTAATTCAAGCCAAATCCACCCCGTTTTTTACGGAGCGGGGGGCTTAAAGCTTGATTTCGACGTCCACGCCCGCCGGCAGATCGAGCTTCATCAACGCATCGACAGTTTTGTCGGTGGGGTCGATGATGTCCATCAGGCGGCGATGGGTACGAATTTCGAACTGGTCGCGCGAGGTCTTGTTGACGTGCGGCGAACGCAGCACGTCAAAGCGCTCGATCGAGGTCGGCAACGGAACCGGGCCCTTGACCACGGCGCCGGTGCGCTTGGCGGTCTCGACGATTTCGATGGCGGACTGGTCGATCAGCTTGTAATCGAAAGCCTTGAGGCGAATGCGGATTTTCTGGTTTTGCATAGTGTTTACTCGATAACCTTCGCCACCACGCCGGCGCCGACGGTGCGGCCGCCTTCGCGAATCGCGAAGCGCAGGCCCTCTTCCATCGCGATCGGCGCAATCAGCGCAACCGTGATGCTGATGTTGTCGCCAGGCATCACCATCTCGGTGCCCGCCGGCAGCTCGATCGCACCGGTCACGTCAGTGGTGCGGAAGTAGAACTGCGGACGGTAGCCGTTGAAGAACGGGGTGTGGCGGCCGCCTTCGTCCTTGGACAGCACGTAGATCTCAGCCGTGAACTTGGTGTGCGGGGTGATGGAGCCCGGCTTGGCCAGCACCTGGCCGCGCTGGACTTCCTCGCGCTTGGTGCCACGCAGCAGCACGCCAACGTTGTCGCCCGCCTGGCCCTGGTCCAGCAGCTTGCGGAACATCTCCACGCCCGTGCAGGTCGTCTTCACCGTCGGCTTGATCCCGACGATCTCGATCTCCTCACCGACCTTCACCACCCCGCGCTCCACGCGGCCCGTCACCACCGTGCC
>DISR01000015.1 GCA_002421825.1 Thiobacillus sp. UBA6205
ACGCCGGTTCGATTCCGACCCCCGCCTCCATTCTCACTGTCTGATAGAATCCCGCCACGATTCCGCGCCTAAGCCGATTCTGGCGCGAAGGCGAGCCGCAGACAGTACAAGGCGGTACGGCAAGGCGAAGCCGACAAAGCCAGAATCGGTCTGGACGCGGAATGGCAAGCCCGGGTGGTGAAATTGGTAAACACAGCGGACTTAAAATCCGCCGGGCCTGATAAGCCCTTACCGGTTCGATTCCGGTTCCGGGCACCAAATCCCGAGCACGCCTGGCTGTCTGGCATTTTCGCCGGTTCCCGGCTATAATCCGGGCGGTTAAATTAGTGCTGTTATATGGCATGGGCGGTTCGCCCATTTTTTATTTGTACGGCTGAAACATGGAACTGTCCTCGCTGCTCGAATCCACGCTTGCCGGTCTCGGTTACGAACTGGTCGCCTGGGAGCGCGCCGGGCGCGGGCTTTTGCGCGTGTTCATCGACAAGCCAGAAGGCATCACCGTTGACGACTGCGTGACGGTAAGCAACCACCTCACGCGCCTGTTTGCGGTGGAGAACGTGGCTTACGACCGCCTGGAAGTGTCGTCGCCCGGCCTGGACCGGCCGCTGACCAAGGCCGCGGATTTCACCCGCTTCGCCGGGCAGATGGTGAACGTGAAGCTGCGCGTGCCAGTGGACAAGCGCAAGAAGTTCAGCGGCAGGCTGCTGGGGCTCGAGAACGACAAGGTCAGCCTGGACGCTGACGGAACCGTGATTTTGCTGGATTGGAACAATCTGGATTCGGTGCGACTGAAGCCCGAGTTTTGAGCTGGAGGAATAGACGATGAGTCGGGAAATGCTGATGCTGGTAGACGCGCTGGCGCGCGAGAAGAACGTTGCGCCGGAGGTCGTCTTCGGCGCGCTGGAAATGGCCCTGGCTTCCGCGACCAAGAAACGCGTCAAGGGCGATGCCGACGTGCGCGTGGAAATCGATCACGAGACCGGCGAGTACAAGGCCTTCCGCCGCTGGCTGGTCGTCACCGAGCAGGAACTCGAGTCCGAAGACAACCAGATCCTGCTGGTCGACGCCCAGTACGATCACCCCGACATCCAGCTCGGCGATTACGTCGAAGAGCCGATGGAAGCGGTGGAATTCGGCCGCATCGGCGCCCAGGCCGCCAAGCAGGTTATCCTGCAGAAAATCCGCGACGCCGAGCGCGAGCAGATCCTCAACGACTTCCTCGAGCGCAAGGAACACCTGGTCACCGGCGTGGTCAAGCGCATGGACCGCGGCAACGCCATCATCGAATCCGGCCGCATCGAGGGCTTCCTGCACCGCGACCAGATGATCGCGAGAGAGAACCTGCGCGTGGGCGACCGCGTGCGCGCGTATCTTTCCAAAGTCGAGCGAAGCGGCCGCGGCCCGCAGCTGGTGCTGTCCCGCACCGCGCCAGAGTTCATCATGAAGCTGTTTGAACTGGAAGTGCCGGAAATCGAGGAAGGCCTGATCGAGATCAAGGGCGCCGCGCGCGATCCCGGCCTGCGCGCCAAGATCGCGGTCAAGTCCAACGACCCGCGCATAGACCCCATCGGCACCTGCATCGGCTTGCGCGGCTCGCGCGTGACCTCGGTCACCAACGAGCTCGCCGGCGAGCGCGTCGACATCATCCTGTGGTCGCCCGATCCGGCCCAGTTCGTCATCAACGCCCTGGCGCCGGCCGAAGTCAGCCGCATCGTGGTGGACGAGGACAAGCACAGCATCGACGTGGTGGTGGAAGAAGAGATGCTCGGCAAGGCCATCGGCTCCAACGGCCAGAATGTGCGCCTCGCCTCGGAACTAACCGGCTGGGAACTCAACATCATCACCGAAGAAGTCGCCTCCGAGAAAAAGGCCAAGGAAACCGAATCCATCCTCAGCCTGTTCATGGAAAAACTCGACGTGGATGAGGAAGTGGCGCAGATTCTGGTGGACGAGGGTTTCTCGACCCTGGAGGAGGTGGCTTACGTGCCCATCACCGAAATGCAGGAAATCGAGGCCTTCGACGAGGAAATCATCGAGGAACTGAGAACCCGCGCCCGCAATGCCCTGCTCACCGCCGCCATCGTCGGCGAGGAAAAAGTCGAGGCTTCCGCCGGCGACCTGCTGTCGCTGGACGGCATGGACCCGGAAACCGCGCGCCTCCTGGCCGCCAAGGGCGTGCACACCACCGATGATCTGGCCGACCTGGCGGTGGACGACCTGGTCGAGATGACCGAGATGGACGAAGAGCGTGCCAAGCAGCTCATCATGGCCGCACGCGCGCCCTGGTTTGCCGCAGAATAATCATTTTGAGTTGAAACCCAGCATCTAAGGACGGAATCCGCTGCATGAATGTCGAACAATTTGCCAAGGAACTGAAACTCTCGCCCGAGCTGCTGCTGGAGCAGCTCAAGTCGGCGGGCGTGCACAAAACCGCTGCGGGCGACGACGTCACCGAGGCGGACAAGACCCAGTTGCTTGACTACCTTCGCAAGATGCACGGCGCCGAGGAAAAGCCCAAGACCAAGATCACGCTGACGCGCAAGCAGACCACCGAGATCAAGAAGTCCGACAGCCAGACCGGCAAGTCCCGCACCATCCAGGTCGAGGTGCGCAAGAAACGCACCTACGTGAAGCGTGACGCTGCCGCCACTGAAGAAGCGGCAGCAGCGGCGCCCGCAGCCGAACCCGTGGTCGAAGAAGTGGTCGCGGCGCCGGCGCCCGTCGTCGAGGCCGCGCCGCCCGCCATCGAACCCGAACCGGCACCCGTTCCCGCGGCCGAGCCTGTCGCAGCCGAAGCCCCGGCGGAAGCACCCGCGGAAGAAACCAAACCCAAGCGCACCACGCGCAAGAAGGTTTCCGTCATCGACGAAGCAGAGCGCCAGGTGCGCGAGGAAGAAGCGCGCCGCCACCAGGCGCTGCTTGCGGCACAGGCCGAAGATCAACGTCTGAGGCAGGAGCGCGAACTGCTGAGAAAGCAGGCGGAGGCCGCGCGCGCAGCTGAAGCTGCCAAGGTGCCGGCAAAAGCCGAACCTGGTGCGGCCACCCTGCACAAGCCGGCCAAGCCTGAAGGCGAGGCCAAAAAGCCCGCCAAGAAGGAAAAAGGCACCTGGGCCGAGGAAGCACAGAAGAAACGCGGCCTCAAGACCCGCGGCGAAACCGGCAGCGACGGCTGGCGCGGCAAGAAGGCCGGCGGCCGCCACAAGGCTGACGACAGCCAGCACCAGTTCGTGGCGCCGACCGAACCGGTGGTGCGCGAGGTCTCCATCCCGGAAACCATCACCGTGGCCGAACTCGCGCACAAGATGTCGGTCAAGGCCGCCGAAGTCATCAAGGTGCTGATGAAGATGGGCTCCATGGTCACCATCAACCAGGTGCTGGACCAGGAAACCGCCATGATCGTGGTCGAGGAAATGGGCCACGTCGCCAAGGCTGCGGCCATCGACACGCCCGAGTTGTTCCTCGAGGAAAGCGCCGTGGAGCATGTTTCCCTGCCGCGCGCGCCGGTGGTCACCGTGATGGGCCACGTCGACCACGGCAAGACCTCGCTGCTCGACTACATCCGCCGCGCCAAGGTGGCGGCGGGCGAAGCCGGCGGCATCACCCAGCNNCAGCACATCGGCGCCTACCACGTGGAAACGCCCAAGGGCATGATCACCTTCCTCGACACCCCCGGCCACGAAGCCTTTACCGCCATGCGTGCGCGTGGCGCCAAGGCCACCGACCTGGTGATCCTGGTGGTGGCGGCCGACGACGGCGTCATGCCCACCACCATCGAAGCCATCCACCACGCCAAGGCCGCCGGCCTGCCCGTAGTGGTCGCAGTGAACAAGATCGACAAGCCCGAGGCCAATCCCGAGCGCATCCGCCAGGAACTGGCCACGCACGAAATCGTGCCGGAAGAATGGGGTGGCGAAGCCATGTTCGTCGACGTGTCCGCCAAGTCCGGCCAGGGCATCGACAACCTGCTCGACGCCATCCTGCTGCAATCCGAAGTGCTGGAACTCACCGCACCGAAGGAGGCCCCGGCCAAGGGCATCGTCATCGAAGCGCGCCTCGACAAGGGCAAGGGCCCGGTCGCGACCGTGCTGGTGCAGACCGGCACCCTGAAGCGCGGCGACATCCTGCTCGCCGGCCAGGCCTTCGGCCGCGTGCGCGCCATGCAGGACGAAAACGGCAAGAACATCAACGAAGCCGGGCCTTCCATTCCGGTGGAAATCCAGGGCTTGTCCGACGTGCCCAATGCCGGCGACGACGCGCTGGTGCTGCCGGACGAGAAGAAGGCGCGCGAGATCGCGCTGTTCCGCCAGGGCAAGTACCGCGACGTCAAGCTGGCCAAGCAGCAGGCCGCCAAGCTCGAATCCATGTTCGAACAGATGGGCGAAGGCGAGGTCAAGCAGCTGCCGCTCATCATCAAGGCCGACGTGCAGGGCTCCTACGAGGGCCTCACCCACGCGCTGACCAAACTTTCCACCAGCGAGGTCAAGGTCAACGTGATCCACAGCGGCGTGGGCGGCATCACCGAATCCGACGTCAACCTGGCGCTCGCCTCCAAGGCCGTGGTCATCGGCTTCAACGTGCGCGCCGACGCCAATGCGCGCAAGCTGGCCGAGTCCTCCGGCGTCGACATCCGCTACTACAACATCATTTACGAAATCGTCGATGATGTGAAAGCCGCCTTGTCCGGCATGCTCTCGCCCGAAAAACGCGAAAACCAGCTGGGCACAGTGGAAATCCGCCAGGTCATTTCCGTGCCCAAGGTCGGCGTCATTGCTGGTTGTATGGTGCTGTCCGGCCTGGTCAAGCGCGGCAGCCGCGTGCGCCTGCTGCGCGACAACGTCGTGGTTTTTGACGGCGAACTCGACTCGCTGCGCCGCTTCAAGGACGATGTCAAGGAAGTCAAGGAGGGCTTCGAGTGCGGCCTCTCGCTCAAAAACTTCAGCGACATCAAGGAAGGCGACCAACTGGAAGTCTACGAGGTCGTTGAGGTGGCGAGAACTCTGTAAAACCCGTGAAGGGGGAAGGGAACGCGCCTTTGGCGCTCAAGGGGGAAGGGTAAAACCTTCACCCACACCCTTCACCCTTCCCCCTTTACCCTTCCCCCTTCACTTCCATGCCCAAGGATTTCCCCCGTTCCCGCCGAGTTGCAGACGAAATCCAGCGTGAGCTGGCGGAAATCATTCGCCTGGAGCTCAAGGACCCGCGCGTCGGCCTCATCACCGTGACCGGCGTGGAAGTCACTTCCGACCTGGAACACGCAAAGGTCTTCGTCACCAGCCTCAATCCGCAGGCCACGCACCAGGACGTGCTGGCGGGACTCAAGCGCGCAGGCAGTTTCCTGCGCAGCCATCTTGCCCGCCGCATGAAACTGCGGCTGGTGCCGCAGCTCTCCTTCGCCTACGACGAGTCGGTGGAACAGGGCATGCACCTGTCCCAGCTCATCGACCAGGCCATCGCCGAAGACGCCAAGCATCCGAAAGACGAATAGCTTCCGCGAAATCTGCTGAAGGAAACGGCGCAGAAAAAGGCTACGAACAAAGAGGACAGGAGGACAAGAGGATTGCAACTGACCGCTTTACTCCTGTCCTCTTGTCCTCCTTGTGGAAAAAATCTTTGTTCGCAATGGATTCGATCAAGTGAAGTCGCCGCGCCAGAATGCCCTCACCCCAACCCTCTCCCGCGAGAGGAGAGGGGGCAAACGTAATGTCTAAAACCTTGATCGACGGCGTGCTGCTGCTCGACAAGCCGACCGGCTGGACTTCCAACGCCGTCCTGCAAAAAACCAAGCGTCTGTTCAATGCCGCCAAGGCCGGCCATACCGGCACGCTCGACCCTTTCGCCTCCGGCCTCCTGCCCATCTGCTTCGGCCAGGCCGCCAAGTTTTCCAGCCATGCCCTGCACGGCGACAAGGCCTACCGCGCCGTGCTCAAGCTCGGCATCACCACCACCACCGGCGACATCGAGGGCGAAGTGCTGGAGACAAAACCTGCAGCGGCCACACTCGATGCCGTCCTGCATGTGCTGCCGACATTCACCGGCCCGCTGCTGCAAACCCCGCCCATGTATTCCGCGCTCAAGCATCAGGGCCGACCGCTTTACGAATACGCGCGCGCCGGCATCGAAATCGAGCGCAAGCCGCGGGAGGTGACCATTTACAGCCTGTCAGCCGACAAACTGGATGGCGATGAACTGACGATCGATGTACGCTGTTCTGGCGGCACCTACATCCGCACCCTGGCCGAGGACATCGGCAAGGCATTGGGTTGCGGCGCACATCTGATCGCGTTGCGACGCACCGCCAGCAGCACGTTTACCCTCGACCAGGCCGTCAGCCTGGAAGCCCTGGCAAACATGACCGAGGCGCAGCGCCTGTCCATCCTGCTCCCTCCGGACACCCTGGTTGCCCACCTGCCCCGGCTCGATGTCGATGCTGAAACGGCGCAGCAGCTCCAGCACGGCAAAAGCCCCGACAGACCCGCGGGCTATTCGGGTCGAGGCATGGTCCGCGTCTACTCACCCGCAGGATTTCTGGGCCTGGCCAGCGCGGACGAAAAGCTCACGCCCTCCCGCCTCATGGCGACGTAAATCCCGCGTACAAAAAAAGCCGCCCGAGGGCGGCTTTTGCAGTTTCGGTGCCGGGAAATTACCAGCTGAATCCTGCGCCGGCACTATAGGTATTGGAATAGCTGTTGAAACCCACGCCTGCAGTCACGGAAATGTTCTCCGTCATGCTGCCGCGGAAACCGACTGCGCCTGCATCCTCGCCTTCATAACGGCCGTAGCCTACCCCGAATGTGAAACGCTTGCCTTGTGCGGGCTGAGGAATCGCCGCCAGCGCCGCGGCCGAGGCCGCACCAGCGAAGGCCGACTTCAGTTGACGGTAGTTGACGGCATCGAAGTCGTACTTGGCATCCGCCACGCCGGTTACCCGAATCGGGGCGCCGCCGGCAGTCGAGAAATTGGCAACCGGGCTGCCCGTGCCGTACCGGTTGTCCATACCCAGGGTCATCGTGGCGGTCTGCCCGCCGGAAGTGCCGGACAGTGCAACACCGTCGGTCGTGCCGGTACCCTGGATGGTCGTACCGGTTGCGGCACCGGCGGCACTGGTCACGACCTGATTTGCCCCCGCAGCCGAGGAAATCGTGTTGCTGCCGGTCGTCGCGGTCATGGCGTTGTTGACGCTTGCAGTGATGCTGTTATTGCCCGAAACGGCATTGAGGGCGTTGTCGCCGGTGGTGGCCGTGATGCTGTTGCCGGTCTGGCCAGTCAGCACGTTCTGGCCGGCGGAGGCCGTCATGGCGTTGTTGCCGGTCACCGCAGTGAGGGTGTTGCCGGTCTGGCCAGTGATGGTGTTGGCGCCCGTCGTTGCGGTCATGCTGTTGGTCAGCGCGGTCAGCGTGTTGGCACCGCCCGCACCCGTCGCCGTAAAGGTGTTGGCCCCCGTTGTCGCCGTGATGCTGTTGCCGGTACCGCCGGTCACCTGATTCTGCAAGGTGGCGCTCAGCACGTTATTCGTGCCGGCAGTCAGCGTATTGGTAGTGGAGGCGGTAAGGGTGTTGGTCGCACCGGTCAGCGTATTCGTCGAAGTGCCGACATTGCCGATGGTGTTGACGGAGCTGGCCACCGTGGTGCCGATGTTGTTGGCCGCGCCGACGATGTTGTTGGTGTTGGCGGTCGCGGCGCTGCCGATGGTCACGGTGCTGGTCGTGGTGGTGGCGTCGGTCGTCGCCGAGAACAGCGTGGCCGAACCCGAAGTGCTGCCGCCAACGTCCAGCGTGGTACCGCCGGCATCGCCGTCGGCCAGCGTCAGCACGGAAGTGCTGGTGCCGCCGGACAGGACCGTGCTGCTGGTACCGACGGTCAGGCCGTGCGTTGCCGTGCCGTTGTCGACCAGCACAGTCGCCGTGGTTGCGGTCACGCCGACCGAGCCCGTGGTCGTGCCATCGGTCGCAACCATGCTGCCGCCGGTGCCGTCGATGGTCAGAGTGTTGCCGTTCGCATTGGCCGTGCCGTTGCTGTCGACGCTGAAGGAACCGTTGACCGCGGTGGTGTTGGTGCCGCCGGGCTGACCCAGCACGGTGTTGCCGTTGACGGTAGCGTTGCCGGCCACCGTGGTGCCCGTGGTGCCGTTCACGGTGATGTTGTTGCTGCCTGCGGCAATCACGGAGTCGGTGCCATCCACGGACACTGTGGTGCCCCCGTTAGCCAGCCTGGCAGAAGTCGCATCGGTTACTACCGTGTTGGAGCCGGTGCTGATGGTATTGCTGGTGGCGCCGGCAAGGCTGTTTGTATCGCCCTTCATGTCCACTCCGGTGCTGACCACCTGGATGCCGCTGGTAGCGGCCGCATAAGTGGAAGCGTTGGCGATGGTGTTGGTCGCGGCGTTCAGCGTATTGCTCAGGCCTTGCAGGGCATTGGTGGAAGTGCCGGCATTGCCGATGGTGTTGACGGAACTGGCCACCGTGGTGCCGATGTTGTTGGCCGCGCCGACGATGTTGTTGGTGTTGGCGGTCGCGGCGCTGCCGATGGTCACGGTGCTGGTCGTGGTGGTGGCATTGGTCGTCGCAGAGAACAGCGTGGCCGAACCCGAAGTGCTGCCGCCAACGTCCAGTGTCGCGCCGCCGGCGTCGCCATCGGCCAGCGTCCAGGTCGAGGAATTGGTGCCGCCGGACAGCGTGGTGCTGCCGGCGCCGACCGTCAGGCCGTGCGCGGTGCTGTTGAGCAGCGTGGCAGTGGTGCCGTTCAGCGTGGAGGTCGCGCCGTTGCCGTTGGCGGACACGCCGGAACCGGTGACGGCAAGCGTATTGCCTGCCGTTCCCTGGTCGTAGTCGAAGCTGAGCCCGCCGGCATTCGCCGTCAGGGTATTGCCGTTCGCGCTTGCGCCGTTGGTGTCAACGGCCAGGGTGTTGTTGATCGAAGTCGCGCCGCTGATCGAGGCCGTACCCGTGATCGAAGTTGCACCCGAGACATCGACCCCCGTCGGGCTGACAGACAGGGAATTGCCGGCGCCATCGGTGATGGTGGTGGTCAGATTATTGCTGGCAATCACGTTCACCGGGCTGCCGCCGTTGGCGTCGGTCACAGAGAAGGCGCCGCCGCCGCCGTTGTCGGAGTCGATCGTGATCGTGACATCATCGGCCGAATAGAGCTGGGTGGTCTGGGTGGCCGTAGACTGGTTGGCATAAAAAACGAGTTCGCCGCCGTCGTACATGAAAATGGCTTCGCCGTTGTTGGAGGCGTCCCAGTTCGAGGTGATGATCACGCCTTCGATGGTGTTGGCAACGATTTCGTTGTTGGCGGCGTGCGCCTGCCCAGAAAGCGCTGCTGCAGCCAGCAAGGCGGCCGTCAGGGTCTTGCTTTTCCCCTTGGCTTTCGAAAGTTCGGATGCGGCGGTGCAAGCCCCGGTCCGCTCATTCCGGACGAGGCGATAAGCGCGATTCATTGATGTTGTCTCCGTATTTGCGGTTGATTCTTGGTGTTTTTCTTGTCCGCAAGCCGCGTCTTTGCACGACCGCTTTAGTATGTTGATACCTGTTCTTTGGGCAAGAAGCTACCGCAACGCTCGCGGAGCGTCAACATCCGTCCCGCTTCACAGTCCGCTCCGCGGCCG
>DISR01000024.1 GCA_002421825.1 Thiobacillus sp. UBA6205
GTCGACTTGCCGGAGCCGGAGGCGCCGGTGATGGCCAGCGTTTCACCCGCCTGGACGGCAAGCTCGACTTCGCTCAGGATGGCGAGCAGCCCGTCGGCAGTCGGCACCTGCTGGGACAGGGCGCGGGCGGCGACCACGGCGTTGGGGAACTGGGCACTGTCGGGAGGCGTCATTAGGTTGGGGCCATGATGAAGGTCAATGTATGAATTATCGCTTGTGGTTGCTTTTGGTGCTGTGGCTGCCGGGCTGGGCGCTGGCCGGTTCGTGTTCTGTGTTGATTGTCGGCGACAGCTTGAGTTCCGGATATGGCCTCGCGCCGGGGCAGGGTTGGGTCGAACTGCTCGATGCGCGTTTGAAGAAAACCGCCCCGCAGTGGCGCGCGATCAACGCCAGCATCACCGGCGACACCACGCAGAACGGCCTCCTGCGCCTGCAGCCGGCGCTGGATCGGCACCGGCCGCACGGCGTGCTGATCGAGCTCGGCGGCAACGATGCCTTGCGCGGCACCCCGCCGGCCGTGATCAGGCAGAATCTGCAAACCATGATCCGCCAGGCCAAGTCCGCCGGCGCCTGGGTGGCGCTGCTCGAAGCGCCGGTGCTGCCCAACTACGGCAAGCCTTACGCCGATGCGGTGGCGAAGCTGTATATCGACGTGGCACGCGAGGAGAAGATCGTTCGCGTGCCGTGCTTCGTCTGCGACGTGGGTGTCAAGGACGGCATGATGCAGGCCGACGGCATCCACCCCAACGAAAAGGCCCAGCCGAAAATGCTCGATGCAGTGTGGCCGCACATCCAGCCCAAGCTGCGCCACTGCCCGGTGAAAAAACCATGAGCGGCGCGCTTTGCCCGTGTGGCTCGGTACGCGCCCTGGCGGACTGTTGCGGCCGCTATCACGCCGGCGAACCGGCGCCCGACACCGAGCGGCTGATGCGTTCGCGCTACAGTGCCTATGTGCTGGGACTCGAGGATTATTTGCGTGCGACCTGGCATCCCGATAGCTGTCCCGCTTCGCTCGGACTCGATGTTCCGCCGCGCCCGCAATGGCTGGGGCTGACGGTCAAGGCGCACACGCCGCTGGACACGACCCATGCGACGGTGGAATTCGTCGCCCGCTACAAGCTCAACGGCCGGGCGTTCAAACTGCACGAGGTGAGCCGCTTTGAACGGGTGGGCGGACGCTGGCTGTATGTCGATGGCGAGATTCGCGAATGAGAACGGACATCGCGGGGTGCGGACAGCGAACAAGACAAAGCCCGCTGGCGCGGGCTTTGTAGCGGCTTCTGATTGAATACGGTGGGGTGGATGATGGGACTCGAACCCACGACAACAGGAATCACAATCCTGGACTCTACCAACTGAGCTACAGCCACCACCGTAAAAACTTTTCAGCCAAACTGGCCTGCCCGACAGGAGTCGAACCTGTGACCCTCGGCTTAGAAGGCCGATGCTCTATCCAGCTGAGCTACGGGCAGTTTGATCTGCTGCGGGCGTTCGGGGCCGGAGTCCGGTGGTCGGGGCGGAGGGATTCGAACCCCCGACATCTTGCTCCCAAAGCAAGCGCGCTACCGGACTGCGCTACGCCCCGAAAGACCGCGAATTATGCCCGAATGTATGCGTGCGGGTCAATTTCAGCTTGAGGGGAAGCGGCTCTATTTGAGAAAATGCCCCTTTATCCATCAGGCCAATGTGTCGCGCCATGACTGCCCAAATTCTTGACGGCAAAGCTATATCCGAACGCATCGTAGACGAACTCAGGCAGCGGGTGGATGCCCAGGCGGCATCCGGCCGCCGCGCGCCCGCGCTGGCGGTGATCCTGGTGGGCGACGACCCGGCTTCTTCCATTTACGTGCGCAACAAGCGGCGCGCCTGCGAACGTGCGGACGTGCGCTCGGTTTCGCATGACTTGCCTTCCGCTACCTCGCAGGCCGAACTGCTGGCCCTGATCGACAGGCTGAATGAAGACCCCGAGGTGGACGGCATTCTGGTGCAGATGCCCTTGCCGAAGCAGATCGACCCGGAGACGGTGATCGAGCGCATCCATCCTGACAAGGACGTCGACGGTTTCCATCCCTACAACATCGGCCGCCTGGCGGTGCGCATGCCCACGCTGCGTTCCTGCACGCCCATGGGGGTGATGACGCTCCTGAAAAGCGTGCACGCCGACATGCGCGGCATGAATGCGCTGGTGGTGGGCGCGTCCAACCACGTCGGCCGTCCCATGGGCCTGGAGCTGCTGATGGAAGGCTGCACGGTGACCACGGCCAACAGCCAGACCCGCAATCTGCCGGTACTGGCCCTGCAGGCCGACATCGTGGTGGTGGCGGTGGGCCGGCCCAATCTGGTCATGGGCGAGTGGATCAAGGAAGGTGCCACCGTGGCCGACGTCGGCATCAACCGCCTGCCGGACGGCCGCATCTGCGGCGACGTGGAATTCGCCGTGGCAGCCGAGCGCGCGGCGTGGATCACCCCGGTGCCGGGCGGGGTGGGGCCGATGACCGTGGCCTCGCTCTTGCAGAACACCCTGCAGGCGTACGAGACGCATCAGGGCAAAATCGAAAAATCTTGAACAAGGAGGACAAGAGGACAGGAGTAAGGCGAAATCGATTCACGCGGGATTCGAATTTCCTCTTGTCCTCATGTCCTCTTTGTAAAGCTTTTTGCCGTTCCCCGCGTCGAAGGATTTCAGCCGCGGTGCAAGACCTTCAAACTCTCCAGCGTGACATAGCCCTGGCCCTGCCAGGCGCCTGACAGCGCCGTGGCGGCGGCATCGGGCTCGCCCAGATCGGTCAGCACCACGGCGGCGCCGGTGAAATCGTGGTCGCGGGTGTAGTCGTTGACCGTGATGAGGGTAGTCAACCCGGCGCCGCGGCTTGCGCGGATGCCGTTTTCCGAATCCTCGAACGCCAGGCAGGCTTCCGCCTTCAGCACCATCTGCTCCAGGGCCCAGAGATAAATGTCGGGCGCGGGCTTCTTGGCCGGCACGATGTCGCCGGCGGCGATGACTTCGAACCACCCGGAACTGCCCTTGCCCAGGCTGTGCTCCAGGAGGGCGGTGACGTTTTCCGGCGTGGTGGTGGTGGCGACCGCCAGACGCAGGCCGGCATCCATGGCTTCTTGCAGCAGGCGTTTGATGCCCGGGCGCATGGGCACGTTGCCCTCGGCCAGCATGGCGGTGTAATGCCGGGTCTTGGCCTTGTGCAGTTCGGCGACCAGGTCGTCGAAATCGGCAGGCTTNNTTGCCGTACAGGGGGACATCCCAGTCCCAGTCCAGGCCGAATTCCCGGAAGGCGGCATTGAAGGCAGGACGGTGGCCGTCGCGCTCGGTATCGGCGAGGGTGCCGTCGACGTCAAAAAGCAGGGCTTGCAAAGGCATGGCGAGTCAAGATCAATAATGGGTTGCGGTTTTGGGGGGAAATCTGTTATTAAGTCAGGTTTATTTTGTTCAGTTCAACCGGGAAGACCACATGGCCACCGAACATTTGAAGCGCTTTGAACCCTACAAGGCCAAAAAGGGCGAGGAATACATGAACGCGAAGCAACTCGCGCATTTTCGCAAAATCCTCGAAGCCTGGAAAGCCGAGCTTTCCCAGGACATCGACACCACCATCCACTCCATGCAGGACGAGGCCACGGTATTCGCCGACCCCAACGACCGTGCCACCCAGGAATCCGACATGGCGTTGGAACTGAGGAACCGCGACCGCGAGCGCAAGCTGATCAAGAAGATCGACGAGACCATCGCCAAGATCGATGCCGGCGACTACGGCTACTGCGAGTCCTGCGGCGTGGAAATCGGCATCGAGCGCCTGCAGGCGCGCCCCACCGCCAGCCTCTGCATCGACTGCAAGACGCTGGAGGAAATCAAGGAAAAGCAGGTCGCCAAGTAAAGGAGCCTGTTTCAGCAGGAATTGGAAGATGCGTTGCACCAAAGCCCGGATGATCGCGCGAAGCGCGACGCAGGTCGTATTCGACATACGAAGCCAAGGAGCGCGACAAAGCGAGCGCCGGGCTTTGGCGCAACCCGAAGGGACGGGGGTATGGCGGGCGGCTGGCTTTGTTGCGCGGCTTGTGAAGGGGACTGTCATTCACTGCGCCGCGCGTCGCGCCATCCATCCCGCCATACCCCCGTCGCACATCCAATTCCTGCTGAAATAGGCTCCAAACCATGAACGCGCCGCAAAAGGCGACCACCGACTTCGAGGCCAAGTACTGGGGCATGCTCTACAACGTGCTGTCCTGGGAGCAGTTGACGGCTTTCTGGGGCAGGGTGGAGCGCGGCGCCGGCTGGTATCTTTATGCCGTCGGCCAGGACGTGCCGCAGGCGCCGGCCAGTGCCGAGGACGTCGAGCGTTTCATTCGCCATATCGACGAGCTGCTGCGCAAGGAACACGACGAGGACTATTGTGGCATCGTCTACGCGGACGATCTGGAGAATCCCGGTTTCATCAAGATCTACGACCCGCACAATCTGGGCGTGTCCTGCGGTTCCAGCGGACATCACATTTTTCCCGGCTGGATCATGAGCCAGCAGGCGCCGATCGACCTCAAGCCTGCCGTGGTGCCCAATAATCGCAAGCGCTGGTGGTCGTCCCTGTTCGGCGGCTGAATAGCCTGGAGCGCAAATAAAAACGCCCTGCTGAGCAGGGCGTTTTTGTTGGTGTGCTACCGGCTTACTTCTTGGCGGGCGTTGCCGGCGTGGCTTGTCCGCCCCCCTCGGCAGGCGTGGCCGGGGTGGCGGCGTTTTCGTTGCGCTCTTCCTTCTTGGCCTTTTTGGCTTTCTTGGGCTCTTTGGCGGGCTTGTTCGCGGCTGCGGGTGTGGCCGGTGTCGCAGGCGTGGCTGCCGTTGCCGGGCCTGCCGGCGTGGCGGGGGCGGCTGGTGTGGCTGGCGCTGCCTGGGTGGCCGGGGTTGCCTTCTTGTCTTCCGGCTTGGCAGCCAGGGCCGTCGTGCTGATGGCGGCGATGATGAGGGTGGCGTAAAGCTTGTTCATGCTTGGCTCCTGTCTGGTGCTGTCGGGTGGGAAAGGCTTGCTTTGTCTAGGTTAGCAGGAATCCGCGCGCCGACCGGCGGCAGGAATAAAAAAACCCGCGCAATGCGCGGGTTTTTTAAAGGCGGTGCCCGAGGCTTACTCGGCCGCACCTTCCGGAGCGGGCGCGGCGGGCGCCTCTTCCCTCTTCGGCGGCTCGGTCAGCGCTTTCATCGACAGGCGCAGGCGGCCTTTCTCGTCGGCTTCCAGCACCTTCACGCGCACCTGCTGGCCTTCCTTGAGGTGTTCGGCCACGGTGGCGATGCGCTCGTGCGCGATCTGGGAGATGTGCAGCAGGCCGTCGCGGCCGGGCAGCACGTTGACGATGGCGCCGAAGTCGAGCAGCTTGACCACGGTGCCTTCGTACACGGCGCCGACTTCCACTTCGGCGGTGATTTCCTCGATGCGCTTCTTGGCGGCTTCGCCGGATTCGGTGCTGGTGCAGGCGATCTTGATGCTGCCGTCTTCTTCAATGTCGATCTGCGTGCCGGTTTCCTCGGTCAGCGCACGGATCACGGCGCCGCCCTTGCCGATCACGTCGCGGATCTTCTCCGGATTGATCTTCATGGTGATGATGCGCGGGGCGTAGGCGGACATTTCCTCGCGGGCGCCGCCGACAGCTTCCTTCATCAGGCCGAGGATGTGCATGCGGCCTTCTTTCGCCTGCTTCAGCGCGGCGTCCATGATTTCCTTGGTGATGCCCTGGATCTTGANNTCTTCGTCGCCGAGGATGTCGGTCAGCACGGCGAACTTGCCGCCTTCCTTGATCAGGCCCATGGCGATGCCGGCGATGTGCGCCTTCATCGGCACGCCGGCGTCGAGCATGGACAGGCAGCCGCCGCACACGGAGGCCATGGAGGAGGAACCGTTGGATTCGGTCACTTCGGACACCACGCGCAGGGTGTAGCCGAATTCTTCCTTGGAAGGCAGCGCGGCCAGCAGGGCGCGCTTGGCCAGGCGGCCGTGGCCGATTTCGCGGCGCTTGGGGCTGCCGACGCGGCCGGTTTCGCCGGTGGCGAAGGGCGGCATGTTGTAGTGCAGCAGGAAGCGCTCGGAGTATTCGCCCATCAGCGATTCGATGGTCTGCTCGTCGCGGCCGGTGCCCAGCGTGGTGATGACCAGGGCCTGGGTTTCGCCGCGGGTGAACAGGGCGGAACCATGGGTGCGCGGCAGCACGCCGGTGCGGATGGTGATGGGGCGCACGGTGCGGGTGTCGCGGCCGTCGATACGGGGCTGGCCGGAGAGGATGCGGCCGCGCACGACGTTGGCTTCCAGCTTGAAGAACTCGTCCTTGACCACGTTCACCGCCAGGGTGTCCATGTCGGCGGTGATGAGTTCACTGAACACCTTGTCGCGGATGGTGTCCACCGCAACCGTGCGTGCCTGCTTCTGCTTGATGGAGTAAGCCTGCTCGAGTTCGGCCTTGGCCAGCGACTCGATCTTGCCGACGAGTTCGGTGTTGGTGGCAGGCGCTTGCCAGTCCCAGGCGTCCTTGCCGGCTTCGTCGGTCAGTTCGTTGATGGCGTTGATGGCGGCCTGCATCTGCTGGTGGCCGAACACGACGGCGCCCAGCATGATGTCTTCCGGCAGTTCCATGGCTTCGGATTCCACCATCAGCACGGCGGCTTCGGTGCCGGCCACGATCAGGTCCAGCGCGGAATTCTTCAGCTCGGAACCGGTGGGGTTGAGCACGTACTCGCCGTTGATGAAGCCCACGCGCGCGGCGCCGACGGGACCGTCGAACGGCACGCCGGACAGGGACAGGGCGGCAGAGGCGCCGATCAGGGCGGGGATGTCGGAATCCACCTCAGGATTGGAGGACAGCACGTGCGCGATGACCTGCACTTCGTTGAAGAAGCCTTCCGGAAACAGCGGGCGGATGGGGCGGTCGATCAGGCGCGAGGTCAGGGTTTCCTTCTCGGTGGGCTTGCCTTCGCGCTTGAAGTAGCCGCCGGGAATGCGGCCGGCGGCGTAGGTTTTTTCCATGTAGTCCACGGTCAGCGGGAAAAAGTCCTGGCCGGGCTTGACATCACGCTTGGCGACCACGGTGACCAGCACCACGGTGTCGTCCATGTTGACCAGCACTGCGCCGTCGGCCTGGCGCGCGATTTCGCCGGTTTCCAGGGTGACGGCATGGCGGCCGTACTGAAATGATTTGGTGACTTTCATGCTTTTCCTCTTCCTCTAAACGACACCGCCCCGCTTGCGCGCGGGGCGGCTGTTTTTTGATGCGATAAGGTGTCCGATGCCGGGACGATTGCTTGCGCAGACGCTGCGTTATTTACGCAGGCCGAGGCGCTCGATCAGCGTTTTGTAGCTTTCCAGGTTGGTCGACTTCAGGTAGTCCAGCAGCTTGCGGCGGCGGCTTACCATCTTGAGCAGGCCGCGGCGGGAATGGTGATCCTTGGCATTGGCCTTGAAATGATCCGTCAGCTGGTTGATGCGGGCGGTGAGCAGGGCGACCTGCACTTCCGGGGAGCCGGTATCGGCCGCGGCGCGTTGATAATCCTTGACGATTTGCGCCTTTTCGGCGGTGGTGACAGCCATGTGTTTCTCCTAAAAAACTAGGTTGCGGAATCGCGAAGACCGGCGGCTATGTAGGCTTCGTTCAGAAGGGCGGCATCATACCTGAAAAATGCTTACGGCTCAAGCAGATATGGCCGTCCACGGGCTTCTGCTAGACTCGGCCGGTCTGAGGGCGAATTGGGGCGACCAAATGAAAATGAACGGGCTGGTGGTGTGGGTTGGCATGGCGGCAGTATTGGCGGCAATGCCGGCAGGTGCACAGGGCATCCAGCCGCAGCAGAACAGCGTAAATCGTGGCGCACCGCCCCAAGGCGCAGCGCAGTTCAATGCCATTGCAGGCGTGGCGGCCAAATCGGGCGTCAGCAAGTGCCTTGGCCGGATCAACCAGGTTACCAACTTCGTTACCGCCAATAGCCAAAGCGGAACCTACCTTTTCGTAAGCCCCAAGCAGCCCGACAAGAGCATCATCTCGGCCAATCTCGAAGTGCAGGCACAGAATGCGCTGACTTTCGCGTCGGCCAGTTTCGCGCCGACCGGCTCGGATGGCTGCGGCGGCATGTACGAGGCCGTTACCTACTGGGGGGAGAATTGCGATGCCGTCGGAGCCAAGGGCTTTCCGCAACTCAAGAAGCTGGGCGTCATTCAGCGCCACGTGCAGGTGCTGCAGGGCGAGGGCACCATGCGCCTGTTCCTGATGCCGGCCGGACAGGGCTGCATATCCATCAAGAAGGAAGTCATTTTCTAAGCCCGGCGCTCCGGCCGCGGAGCGGACTGTGAAGCG
>DISR01000022.1:0-10911 GCA_002421825.1 Thiobacillus sp. UBA6205
TAGATGCGGATGTCGCCCGAGTGGCCGCCGCTGGAAAACGAGTAGTATTCATCGAGTTCGCCAGGCGCGACTTCGTACTTGCCGCCCCCGTGGGCTTCGGCGGACGCGCTCGCCTTGCCGGCGGGCGCCCCGGCTTCGTCCTTGTTCTTGCATGCGGAGAGTCCGACTGACAGGCCGGCGCCGGAAAGGCCTACCAGGGCGGCTGTGTTGAGGAATTTGCGGCGGCCCAGGTCAGCAGGCTGAGCATCGGGCATTTGTGGGTCTTTTTCTGACATGATGGAACCTCTCGTAAAATTCAAGGTTTAAGCTGAACGTTATCTCTTCCCGTCTCTCCGAATGCAAAGACGGCCGGCGACCGGCTGGAAGAGGCCGATCCAGTTCGACTCCTGGGCTGCAGGGGCTGCGACAAATTGACGCATCGCCAATTTAGCAGAAAATTCAGAAAAAGGGATAGGGATTTAGTTTTACTTCATGTCGGGCGGTGTCGGACGGCGCGGGGAAAAAACAACAAACTTTTGTCCCCGGGCATGACTGGGCAATGTCATGACATGTGCCAATGCGGTGCGGCAGGAGTCGGCCCCGCACTCACCCCCATCATTGCCGCCCTGGCCACTGAATTATCGATGGATTGCGGAACGGGGTTTAATTTAAGATAAAATTGCCTTGTTATAACTGTTTGAAGCTTGTGGGATTGTCGTGACCATGCTCGCCGAGCGCATACATACCTTCGGGCAAGCCATGCTTGAGAAGTACGGCGAGCGCGTGCACAAGATCGCGCTCGACGCCGGCTTCACCTGCCCCAACCGCGACGGTTCCAAGGGCATCGGCGGCTGCACCTTCTGCAACAACAAGTCGTTCGCGCCCGGCGCGCGCGAGCCGGCCTCGCTCGCGGCGCAGTTCGAGCGTGCGCGCGGCCGCATCGGCAACCGCACCGGCGCGCGCCGTTTTCTCGCCTATTTCCAGGCCTACACCAACACCTACGCGCACGTCGACGAACTGCGCGCGCTGTACGACCAGGCGCTGGCCGAGCCGGGCGTCATCGGGCTGTCCATCGGCACCCGCCCGGACTGCGTGCCGCCGCCGGTGCTCGACCTCCTCGCCGAATACCGCGACCGCGGCCACGAGGTGTGGCTGGAACTTGGCCTGCAGTCGTCCTTCGACCACAGCCTCGCGCGCGTCAACCGCGGCCACGGCTTTGCCGAATACGTCGAGGCCACGCGCGCCGCGCGCGCGCGCGGCATCCCGGTGTGCTGCCACCTCATCGTCGGGCTGCCCGGCGAGGACGAAAGCCACAGCCATGTCAGCCTCGACCGCGTGCTCGACGTCGGCGTGGAGGGCCTCAAGCTGCATCCGCTGCACGTGGTCAAGCACACNNGCCGACCTCATCGAGCGCACGCCGTGGGACGTGGTGTACCACCGTGTCACCGGCACTGCGCCGGCCGACATCCTGCTCGCGCCCGCGTGGTGCGCGAAAAAGTGGGACATCCTGAACGGCATCGCCGACGAACTGGCGCAGCGCGGCAGCCGCCAGGGCGCGCTCGCGGGCCGACCCTGGAAGGAACACAGCCATGCCGCTTGAACTGGTCTGCCCGGCGGGCAGCCTGATGGCGCTCAAGGCCGCCGTCGACAACGGCGCCGACGCCGTCTACATGGGCTTTCGCGACAACACCAACGCGCGCGCCTTCCCCGGCCTCAACTTCGACGAGGCGCAGGCGGCCGAAGGCCTGCGCTACGCCCACGACCGCGGCCGCAAGGTGCTGCTCGCGCTCAACACCTATCCGCAGTCCGACACCTGGCAGCGCTGGACCGGCGCGGTCGACCGCGCCGCGAAACTCGGCATGGACGCGGTGATCCTCGCCGATGCCGGCCTCATGCGCTACGCGGTCAAGAACCACCCGCAGCTCCGGTTGCATCTATCGGTGCAGGGCTCGGCCACCAGCTACGAGGCGGTCAACTTCTACCGCGAGCATTTCGGCGTGCAGCGCGCCGTGCTGCCGCGCGTGCTGTCGCTGCCGCAGGTGGAGGCCGTGGTGAAGAACACCGCCGTCGAGATCGAGCTGTTCGGCTTCGGCGGCCTGTGCGTGATGGTCGAGGGGCGCTGCCTGCTGTCGTCCTACTGCACCGGCGAATCGCCCAACTCGGCCGGCGTGTGCTCGCCGGCCAAATCGGTGCAGTGGAAGGAAACCTCCAGCGGGCTGGAGTCGCGCTTGAACGGCGTGCTGCTCGACCGCTATGGCAAGGATGAGAAAGCGGGTTATCCGACCCTGTGCAAGGGCCGCTTCGAGGTTTCCGGCGAGACCTATTACGCTTTGGAAGAGCCGACCAGCCTCAACACCCTCGATCTTTTGCCCGAGATGCTGAAAATGGGCATCGCGGCAATCAAGATCGAAGGCCGCCAGCGCAGCCCGGCCTACGTGACGCAGGTCACCAAGGTGTGGCGCGCCGCCATCGACGCGGTGAAGAAGAATGCCGAAAGCTTCGCGCCCGCGCCGGCCTGGATGGCCGAATTGAACAAGCTCTCGGAAGGCCAGAGCCACACGCTCGGCGCCTATAACCGGCCGTGGAAGTGACCGTCCTGCGAGAGGCGTCAGGCGTCAGGCGTGAGGCGAAACACCTCGGCCCGTGCCTGTTTGCGCCTAACGCCTAACCCCTCACACTTCACGCCCCACGCCCCACGCATTATGAATCTGTCCCTCGGCCCCCTCCTGTACTACTGGTCACGCGAGGACACGTTCGCCTTCTACGAGGCGGCGGCAAGCTGGCCGGTGGCGCGCATCTATCTGGGCGAGACGGTGTGCTCCCGCCGCCACTTGCTGCGCCTGCCGGACTGGCTTGATCTTGCGGAAAGGCTTTCCGCGGCGGGCAAGGAGGTGGTGCTCTCCACGCAGACGCTGATCGAATCCGAGTCCGACCTCAAGGTGCTGCGCAAGATCGTGCGCGACGGCCGCTTCCTGGTCGAGGCCAACGAGTGGGGCGCGGTGCGGCTGTTGTCAGAAGCAAAGCTGCCTTTCGTCGCGGGCTCCACGCTCAATATCTACAATCCGGAAACCCTCGACGTGCTCGCCGGCCTGGGCGCCCGCCGCTGGCTGCCTCCGGTGGAAGTCTCGCGCACGGCGCTGGCGGCGCTGATGGAACGCGCCCCGGACGGCATGGAAACCGAAGTCTTCGCCTACGGCCGCCTGCCGCTGGCCTACTCGGCGCGCTGCTTCACCGCGCGCCATTACAACCTGCCCAAGGACGACTGCCAGTTCCGCTGCCTCGACCATGCCGATGGCCTGCCGCTGTCCACGCGCGAGGGCAAGCCCTTCCTCACCATCAACGGCATCCAGACCCAGTCTGCCGGGGTGTACAACCTCATCGACGAAGTGGCGTCGATGCGCGAAATGGGCATCGACTGCCTGCGCCTGTCGCCGCAGTCGCATCACATGGCGCGCGTGGTCGCGGCCTTCGATGCGGCGCTGGCGGGGGGCACGAATGCCGGTGCCGGGCTTGCGAAAGTGATGCCGGGGCCGTCGGTCGACGGCTACTGGCACGGCCGCGCCGGACTCGAACAGGACGCCGCCCAGCATGCCTGAGACACGCATCACGCGCCGGCTGGAATTCGACGCCGGCCATCGCATTCCCCACCACGACAGCCAGTGCCGGCACCTGCACGGCCACCGCTATGCGCTCGAAATCACGCTGTCGGGCGAGATCATCCAGACCCCGGACGTGTCGCAGCAGGGCATGGTGATGGATTTTTCGGAAGTGAAGGCGATCGCCATGTCCATGCTGGTGAGCCGGTGGGACCATGCCTTCCTGGTGTACGAGGGCGATCGGGCGGTGGCCGAATTCCTCGGTGCGCTGCCCGGGCACAAGACCGTGGTGCTGCCGCTGGTGCCAACCGCGGAGAACCTCGCCGCCGAAGCTTTCCGCATCCTCGACGCTGCCTACCGCGACAGCTACGGCAAACAGTTGAGGCTGGAACGCGTGCGCCTGTACGAAACCCCGAACAACTGGGCCGACGCAGTGCGCTGAGGCCAATGGATCAAGGAGCCATGATGCTGAACTTTTCCGTGCCGACCGCAGTGAGTGCATTGGTCTCGCGCCTGCCGACGCAACCGCCCAGCATGGTGTTCTCGCTGCTGGCGAACCATGTGCTGTGGCCGGCGTTGAAGGACCTCGATTGTCAGCCGCTGGTCGGGCGGCGTTATGCCGTGCGCGTAAAGGATCTGGGGCTGACGTTCCGCTTCAAGGTCACTGCCCGCGGTTTTGCCGCGGACAGCGGCAAGCCCGAACTCATCATCAGTTCCAGTGCGCGTGATTTCCTGCTGCTGCTTTCGCGGCGCGAGGATCCCGACACCCTGTTCTTCAGCCGCCGCCTGGTGAGCGAGGGCGACACCGAACTGGGACTGGTGGTGAAGAACCTGCTCGATGCGCTCGATCCGGAGGTCGTGCTGCGCCGGCTCCCCCCGCCGCTGATGCCGGCTGTCCGCCGCCTCATGGCAGGCTGAGTCCTGCTCAGGCCGGCAGAGCGATTTTCTGGTCGGCGCTGAACTGGTAGTCGCGGAACACGTGCTCGGCGGTGAGCAGGCGGTAACTGCCGTCGGCCTCGCGCAGGCTGGTGTCCTTCAGGCGGTAGGTATAGTGGCCGCAGGTCCAGATGTCGAAGTTGCGCATGTGCGTGCACAGGCAGGTCTTGTCCATGACCTTCACCTTCTTCGCGCCCGGATGCAACTCGACCTCGCGGTTGTAGGCGTCGATGTAGGCGCAGCGGCCGTTGGCGTCGAGCAGGTAGCCGTAGGCCTCGCAGTTGGGGCGGATGCCCGAGCCGATGCCCGGGCTGCCCTTCAGCATGCGCATGGGATAGCCGGTCGGTGAAAGGGTGTTGACTTCGATGTCCGCCTCGCTCGCCTTGAAGTATTCCTGCTTGACCTTGTCCGGCAGGCCGCACTGCTCGGTGACGGTGAAGCGCGTCGCCACTTGCACCGCCGCGGCTCCGTGTTCCAGGAAGGCCGCCGCGTCGCTGCCGGTGAAGATGCCGCCGGCCGCGATTACCGGGATGTCGAGGTGCTCGGATTTCAGGTAGGCGTTGACCTCGGAGACGATGGTCGCGAGATCGTGTTTCGCCCAATCGAGGCCAAAACCCAAATGGCCGCCGGCGAGCGGGCCTTCCACTACCACATAGTCGGGCAGCCGGTTGAGGCGCGCATTCTTGCGCAGGAACATGGCGAGCGCGCGCTGCGAAGAGACGATGATGCCCAGCTTGGCATGGCGGAAACGCGGGTGGTCCTCGATCAGCGCGAACGAGCCAAGATGCAGCCCGGCCGCGAGCGTGATGCCGTCGATGCCGGCGTCGAGCGCGGCGGAAAGGCGCACGCGCAGCGTCTCGCGCGGCGCGTTCATGGTCAGTTTCTCCATGCAGTTGATGAAGATCATGCCGTCGCCGCGCTTGGCTTCCATGGTCTTGCCGACATGGTTGCGCGTCGCCTCCTCCAGCACTGCCAGGTTGAAATGCACGTCTGACTTGTCGCTGCTGGCGACGTTGGCCTTGTACGTCTTCAGTTTCTGGCTGACGAAGTCGGTGTCGAAACGCCGGTCGGACACGGTTTGCACCATGGCGTCCGAGATGTGGCCGATGCCGCCCAGACGCGCCGCCTCCAGCGCCAGCTCGGCGGTCGAAATGTCCACACCCATGCCGCCTATCACGATTGGCACCAGCTCCTGCTTGCCAAAGTGCAGGCGGAAATCATCCACGCGTTTCATTCGATTCCTTCAGATCGGATTGGCGGCCAGGAGTGTCCGGGCCGCTTGTTGCCGCATAAACCCGCCATTGTATCCGACCCGCGCCCATTGCCCGGAAGGGATTGATTTGATTGAACTTTTATTAGACAGCGCGCGGTTGAAAAAAATCTGTAAAAAAACCGCTTGTGCGCCTGGCTGCTTTTGGTTTATATAATCGCCCGATCATGTGATCAACCGATCATGTGATTGCCATTATTAACCAAAGTTTCCTGGAGAGCCCATGAAAAAGTCCCTGTTTACGCCCCTGATCCTGGCCGGCAGCCTCGTCGCCACCGGCGTCCTTGCCGCCGAGCCTGCCAAGCCGGCAGGCTCGGCTACGATGCCGGTCGAAATGCAGAACATGATGAAGGTCTACTCGCCCGAACTGCGCCAGAAGGTCATGGCGCTCTCGCCCCAGCTCAAGGGCACCATCCAGCAGCTGCATGCCGGCCATCCCCGTCGCGCCAAGGAAACCACCCTGCGCCAGATCATGCACGAGATCCTCTCCGAGTATCAGAGCATCGCCTCCGCGCTGGCTACCGACAATGCCGAGCAGGCAGCCGAGGCCGCGCGCCGCCTTGCCAGCCACCGCATTCCCAAGGGCGGCCTGCTGGCCTACTTCCCGGTCGACAAGGTCAACGACGCCGACCTCGGCGTGCTGCCGGCCATGAACACCGCCGTCGAAGGCAGTGCCCTCAAGCTGGCCGAAGCCGCCGACGCTGGCGACATGCCCAAGGCCGCCGCCTACATGAGCGACATCATGACCGGCTGCGTCGCCTGCCACCAGAAGTTCCGCGCGACCCCCGGCCTGTCCGCCCACCTGATGCCCCCCGCTTCGAAGTAACCCCCACTTTCAAATTCAAACTTGAGGAGAACGGAATATGAATAAGCAGATACTTGCAACGGCCGTAGCGGCCGCCGCCTGTACTTTTGCGATCAACGCGCATGCCACCAACGGCGATCAGATGTTCGCTCTGTCGGCGGCGCAGGCCGGCATGGGCGGCGCCACCGTCGCGCAGGCGCAGGATGCCGCCACCATCCTGGTCAACCCCGCCGGCATGGCCGACCTCGGCATGAAGGACGTGCGCATGGATCTGGGCTTCGGTCTGCTGAACCCGCCGCGCGAAGTCAACGGCCAGGAGAGCGATTCCAACTGGTACATGATGCCGACCGGCGCCGCGGCGTTCAACGTCAACGACCGCCTGTTCCTCGGCATGGCGCTGAGCGGCATCGCCGGCATGGGGGTGAACGTGGACGACATTTATCCCCTGTTGGAGCCGGGCCCCGCTCCTGATCAGGCCATCGTCACGACCAAGCAGGTGTTCCGCTTCTCCCCGGCCGCGGCCTTCAAGGTCAACGACGCGCTCACCCTCGGCGCTTCGCTCAACATCGTCAACCAGAGCCTGGCCATGTCCACGCCGCAATTCAGCCTGCCGCAGAACCAGCAGTTCGGCTTTGGCGCGACCCTCGGCGCGACCTACAAGATCAATCCGATGCTGCAGGCCGGCCTGACGTACACGACCAAGACCGACATCAGCGACATGGAATACAACACCAGCGATGGCACGGTCAGCTTCGACATGGACATGCCGGCGACGGTGGCGGCGGGCCTGGCGTTCAGGCCCATGCCGGGGCTGCTGGTCGAGTTCGACGTCAAGCGCATCTTCTTCAATGACGTAATGGACCGGATCAAGGTCGACAACCCGGGCGCCCTCGCCGGCGTGCCTCCCGAGCTGACCTTCGGCTGGGATGACCAGACGGTGTATTCGATCGGGGTGAAGAAGGAAATGGGCCCCATGGCGGTGAGCTTCGGCTACAACTACGGCAAGTCGCCCATCGGGCGCGAGGATGTCGACAGCAACCTCGGCTCCACGGCGATCATCGAGCACCACCTGTCCTTCGGTCTTACCCGCAAGTTCAGCGACAAGGTGAGCGGCAGCTTTGCCTACACCCACGCCTTCGAGAACGAGTTGACCCAGGCAGGTGGAACCAACACCATCAAGATCAGCCAGAACCAGTACAACTTCAACATCTCTTACAAGTTCTGACCGCGCAGGCGAGGCCCTCTGGTCGGGGCCTCGCGATGCATTTTCCTAGGAGAAACTCATGACCGTAGATCGCATCGTGCATCTCGTGGCGGGCCTGATGGTGCTTTTGAGCCTCGCCATGGCCCATTTTTCCAATCCTGCCTGGCTCTGGCTCGGCGTCTTCGTCGGCGCCAATCTGGCGCAGAGCGGGGTGACCGGCTTCTGTCCGCTGGCCTTCATGCTGAAGAAGGCCGGCGTGTCGGAAGGCAGTTGCTGCTCTTAGCAGGAGGTCCGCCCTCGGGCCGATCAGCTGATCGAGCCAACCCCCATCGCGGCGAGGGCGCCGCTTCCACAAAGGCGGTGTTGTAGGAGGCCCGCCCTCGGACCGATGGGTTTGAGAATGACCCATCGCGGCGAGGGCGCCGCTTCCACAAGGCACCGCCAGTACAATGAAGGCAGCCCGCCTTTGGGCTGATGGAAGCCGATCCAAGCCTCACAAGATTCGAACGCCATGCCCGTCAAGAAGAGAAAGTCCGCGGAAGTGCGCCGCCACGACATCATCGAGGCGGCCATGGACATCATCCGCCACCAAGGCGTGGCCAAGCTCACCACGCGCTCGCTCGCGCGCGCGGTCGGCATTGCGCAGCCCACCCTGTTCCTGCATTTCGGCAGCAAGAGCCATGTCCTCGTCGAACTGGTGGACACCATCCAGGCGCGGCTGCAGAAGGAAATGGCCGCCCTCAATCTGGGCGCATTGAGCCCGCTGGAGCGGCTGAAGGCCGTCATCCGCGCGCATCTCAATTTCATTCAGCGCCAGCCCGGCATCCCGCGGCTTTTGTTTTCCGAGGAGCTGCAAAGCGGCGATCCGGTTTTCCGCGAACGCATGAACGAACTGGTGCGGTTCTTCCTGCAATTCATCGCCGGGCTGATTGCCGCCGCCCAGGCGCAGGGGCAGATTCGTCCCGACGTCCATCCCGAGCAGAGCGCCTGCCTGCTGATCGCGGCAGTGCAGGGCCTGGCTTTCCGCTGGATTCTTTCCGACAACCGCTTCGTGCTGGCCGAACAGGCCGATGCCCTCATCGCCACCCTGATCGAGGGCTGGGCGCCGAGAGCCTGAAAGTCATGCCGGCTCGTCGCGGCACTCGATGAGCGCAGGATCGTCGGCGTGCTCGATGAGGATTTTCCTGACCCGTTCCTGCCAGAGGCGGCCGAATTCGGCGCGCTCCACGGCGCTGGCTTCGCCCGCGAGCAGCTTCTGCATGAGCATCGGCAGGCCGTGCGGCGGCGGCACCACTTCCGGATGGTAGGACGCGGCTACTGCCGCGCCGGTGTCGATGCGCACGAAACGCAGCTCGGCGGCGCTGCCGGTTGCGAAGCGCAGCAGGTCGCGCCGCGAAAAGCGCCCGCCCAGTCCCTTGAAGCCGCCTTCGCCGGCCGCGCCCGTCAACAATCCGGCCACCGCGGCGATGACGCCGGTCACGCCTTCTGCCTGCGCTGCGCGTAATTCGACCCGCACCCCGCCGCGCTCGGGAACGCCCGGCGGATAGAGCCTTTCGAGCGCCTTCAGCGTCATCAGGTAGGCGCCGGCCACGGTGGGGCAGGAATGCCCGGCCAGCTTGACCGCGTCGAGGTAGCCGTAAGTCATCAGCCCGCCGCTGGCGGCGCCGAGGATCTCCGCGAGCGGGTCGCGCAGGGTGAGGGTTTTCACTTCGTCGAAGAATGCCGGATGGCTCATGATGGATTGCCTTGTTTCACGAGAATGGGGGATGCGGCTGCCTGCAGCAGGAACCAAGCCAGCGTCGCCGCGGAGAGCAGCAGGCCCCAGGGCTGGCCCAGTCCGGCGGCAATGCCGCCGCAGAAAAACAGCAGCGCGCGCAGGCCGTTGTAGCGGCCGAGCCGTTTGCGCATGTCGCCATGCCAGGCATTCTGCACGCCCGGGCGCAGCCACACCGGCAGCAGCTGGCTGGCCGCGCCCGATACCAGCGGCAGCAGGAAGCCGGCAATGAACACCGCAGTCGGGTCGATTGCGATGCCCGCCGCCGCTGCAGCGCCCGCCAGCAGGCACAGCGCGAAGCCGGCGGTCGCCATCGCAAGCAGGGGCGCCGCGCCATGCAACGCAAGAATTTCCGCACGGTAAAGCTTGTGCCATGCCGCCCCCACGCGCACTAGCGCAATGCCCCACGCGATCAGACCCAGCCAGGCGAGCGGCGCCAGCCACGCCGCACCGGCGGCGATGAACAGCGTGCCGCCCAGTGCCAGCGGCAGATCCTGGCGCAGTCGCTGCGCCGCGCCCGCATCCGGCCGGCCGACCACGGTCGGCATCAATACCGCGAGCGTGCCTGCTGCGGTCAGCCCTATAAATCCAAGCGTGTTGAGGTGCAGATGAAAGCGGCGCAAGGCCGGAAAATGCTGCGGCCACAGCGCGCCGGCGAGGATGGCCAGCAGCGCCGCGAACAAACAGGCGAGCGCGGCCTCGTACCAGGCGAGGCAGGGATGCGGGCGGCCCAGCATGCTCGCGCGCCGCTTGCGGCTCCAGGCGAACAGCGCAACGGATGAGGCCATGGCCAGCCCCGCGCCGGCCTGCCAGCCCCGGGCAAAACCGTCCAGGCTGAACGCCGCCACCGCCAGCGCGCCGCCGGCCAGGGCCACGACGGGAACGATGCCGATGGCGCGCTCGGCTTCGCGCGTGCGCGTCAGCACCGGGATGAAGTGGCTCATGGCGCCGAAGATCAGCGGCATGGCGCCGGCGGCAAGCATCAGGTGCAGGTAGGCGGCGCGGCCGGCGTGGGGCGACCAGAACAGCGCCGCGGCGAAAATCGCCAGGGCGAGGAACACCAGTGATGGCAGCATGTGCTTATCGATCAGGTACGAAGTCGCTTGTCCTTAACTGGATTGCCGCGTCGGCTCAGCCTCCTCGCAATGACGTGTGGAGGAAACTGTTCATCGCGAGGCCCATCGGGCCGTGGCGATCCAGTCAGTAAAGGCCGAGCAAAACCATTGCATTGTGCCACTTTAATTGGGGCTGGATTGCCGGTCGTTGCCGCGCTTCGCTCGCAATGACGGCGTAGGAAGTCGTCATCGCGAGGCCCATCGGGCCGTGGCGATCCAGGGTTTCGATTTC